>JAUNCT010000005.1 GCA_030526425.1 Clostridia bacterium | reverse complement strand
GAGCAAGGGACTGAAAATCCCTGTGTCACTGGTTCGATTCCAGTCTGAGGCACCACCTGCGGGAATAGCTCATTTGGTAGAGCGCAGCCTTGCCAAGGCTGAGGTGGCGGGTTCGAGCCCCGTTTCCCGCTCCATTCCGGCGCCATGGCCAAGCGGTAAGGCACGGGTCTGCAAAACCCTCATCCCCGGTTCGATTCCGGGTGGCGCCTCCAATCAAGTCCGTTGCAAAACGGGCTTTTTTGTTTTATCCGGGCTTTTTTCACGTTCGGTTCAGCTTCATATGTTTCAATGTACCCGGAAAAGTATCGACAAGAGGTGACAAGATGCATATCCTCATCGCAGAAGACGAGCAGACCACGGCGCGCGCGCTGAAGCTGATGCTCGAACGGAACAAATTCACCGTCGACCTCGCCGACAACGGCACGGACGCATGGGCACTTGCGGAAGCGGGCGGTTACGATGCGATCGTGCTCGACATCATGATGCCCGGCATGAGCGGGCTCGAAGTGCTGAAACGCATCCGCGCGGCGGGCATGTCCGTCCCCGTGATGCTGCTGACGGCAAAGAGCGAGATCGAAGACCGGGTGGAAGGTCTCGAAGCCGGGGCGGACGATTACTTGCCGAAGCCCTTCGCCACGCCCGAATTCATCGCACGGGTCAAGGCGCTTTGCCGCAGAAACGGCAACTACACCGATGCGACGCTCACCCTCGGCAACGCGACGCTCGACCGCGGCAAGTTCACCCTCACGGCAGACGGCGGCAGCACCCCGCTCACGAACAAGGAATTCCAGCTGCTCGAGCTGTTCTTCAAAAATCCCGGCAGGATCTACCATGCGGAAAGCCTGATGGACGCCGTTTGGGGGCTCGACTCCGAGTCGAACATCGAGGTCGTCGTCAAGCACGTGAGCCTGCTGCGGCAGGAGCTCCGCAAGGTGGACGCGAACATCGAGATCCGCACCGTCCGCGGTGCAGGCTACAGCCTCGAGGTGCGCACATGCTGAAGAAACTGCGCCGCAAATTCATCCTCGCCGCCATGAGTGCCTTCCTCGTTGCGATGACCCTCGTCGCTTCGGCGATCATGCTGTGGGACTACAAGGTCACGACGGATAAGCTCGATGCCACGCTCGGCAACCTGCAGACCATCGAAACGGAGTTCTATCCCTTTGGCGGGCGCATGCTTCCCTCGCTCCTCCGCATGTGGGGCAACGACCCCGAGTCCCGCTATACGACGCGCTATTTTTCCGCCGTCGCCGACAAACGCGGCAGCGTGATCAGCGTGTATATGGATTACATCGCCTCGGTGGATGAGGAAGCCGCCAAGAAATACGTGCTCGCGGCGTTCAACGCCGGAGCCGACCGCGGCTATGAGGGCAACTACCGCTGGCTGAAGTACGAAAACGGCAATTACACCCACATGATCTTTTTGAACGCGGCCAACGAGCTGCGCGCGCTGAAGATGCTTGCGGTCATTTGCGCCTCGGTGCTTCTGGTCAGCCTCGTGCCGCTGTTCCTCTTCCTGCTGCTGTTTGCGAACCGCGCCGTCCGCCCCTTTGCCGACAACGCGGAGCGGCAAAAACGCTTCATCACCGACGCGGGGCACGAGCTGAAAACGCCGCTGACCTCCATCTCGACGAGTGCCGACGTGCTCGCCATGGAACAGGGAGACAACGAATGGACGGACAATATCCGCGCGCAATGCGTGAAACTCACGCGTCTCGTTGCGAACCTTGTGACCTTGTCCCGGCTGGATGAAGAGCAGCCCCTCCCCGAGAAGGTGCCGTTCTCGCTGAGCGATGCCGCATGGGAGCTTTCGGAACCCTTTGCGCGGCAAGCCGAAGCCGGCGGAAAACGATTCGCAGCGGAGATCGACGACGATGTGACCGTCACGGGGGATGCGGAAAGCATCCGTCACCTGCTCTCTGTGCTGCTCGACAACGCCGTGAAATACGCGACGGACGGCGGAACGATCCGCTTCCGCATCCAAAAACGACGCGGTCACGCCGTGATCGAAACGGAAAACCCCTGTGCGGACGCGGCGTCGATCGACACTGTCCGCATCTTCGACCGATTCTACCGCCCGGATGAATCGCGTTCCGGAAAGACCGGCGGCTACGGCATCGGGCTCTCCATCGCCCGTGCGGTGACCGAGGCGCACGGCGGCAAGATCTCCGCCTGCGTTCCGGAACCCGGCGTGCTCCGCATCACCGCGGTACTTTGAGTTCCCGTCACCAAAAGGACACAATTCCGGGCTGCGGATTTCATCTCCACTTCAGCTTCGGACGCTATACTGGCAACATCAAAAGAAAACATCCCCTCCCGAACGGAGGGAGAATCAAAGGAGGTTCCTTCCCATGTATGAATCCAACCGGAACGAACGTTCCCGTTCCCGCACCGTCAAGACAGTGGCGATCGCACTGGTCCTTTGCCTGACCGTCGGCATCTTCGGCATCGCGCTCGCCGAAGACAAGAGCGCGGTCCTGTACGAATCCACGCGTCCCGCAACGGCCGTTGAGGTCGTTTCCGTCGCCCCCGGCGAGCTGATGAACGCCGCGCAGGTGTACGCCGCCAACGTCGCCTCCACCGTCGGCATCCGCACCGAGACCACCGTCAACTACCTCGGCTACGCGACGCCTTCCGCCGCAGCCGGTTCCGGCTTCATCGTGACCGAAAACGGTTACATCGTCACCAACGCGCACGTCGTTTCCGGCGCGAACAAGATCACCGTCACCACGCACGACGACAAGTCCTACGAGGCGAAACTGATCGGCAGCGATGAGCGCAACGACCTCGCCGTGCTCAAGATCGAAGCGGAAGGTCTCAAGCCCGCCGTTCTCGGCAGCTCCTCGGCCATCAACATCGGCGACGAAGTCGTCGCCATCGGCAACCCGCTCGGCGAGCTCACCTTCTCTCTGACCGGTGGCATCATCAGCGCCAAGGACCGTGAGATCACCATCTCCGGCGGTACTGCAATGAGCCTGTTGCAGACCGACTGCTCCATCAACTCCGGCAACTCCGGCGGCGCGCTGTTCAACATGTACGGTGAGGTCGTCGGCATCACGAACGCGAAATACAGCTCCTCCTCGAGCGGCGCTTCCGTCGACAACATCGGCTTCGCCATCCCGATCGATCAGGTCAAGCCCATCATCAAGAGCATCATCGAGACCGGCCGCTACGTCCGTCCGTACATCGGCGTCTCCATCGCGGATGTTTCCGATGAAATGAAGAACTACGGTATCCCCGCAGGCGCCGCGGTCAAATCCGTGACGGAAGGCGGTCCCGCAGCCGCAGCGGGCTTGCTTGCCAACGATATCATCACCGCGGCAGACGGCACCGCGATCGAAAACTACGGTCAGCTGAGCCGCTACATCTCCACCCTCCGCGTCGGCGACGAGATCGTCCTCTCCGTCTACCGTCAGGGTCAGACGCTCGAGCTGAAGCTCACCATCGGCGAGTACAAGGAAGAACCCGCCCCCACCGCGACCGAGCAGCAGCCCGCCGCAGGCAACAGCAACGGCAATGGCAACGGCACGAACCCGTACAGCGGCAATCCCTACGGTTCGAGCCCCTATGGCAGCAGCCCCTACGGCTTCGGCATGGACGATTTCTTCGATTATTTCTTCGGCAACGGTCGCAGCTACCGCGGTTATTGAGCCGGAACAAAACATCCTTTCTTTCCTTCGGGACCGGCGGCAACGCCGGTCCTTCTTTTTCGGAAACACGAAAGCCCGCCTGCATTTGCAGGCGGGCTTTCGTTTCGTTCAGCGCAGCTTCAAGCGACGCAAGGTCTTTTTTGCCATTTCCCCGAAGCCGTCGGCACGGTAATGGAATTTGAGATATCCGCATACGCCGTGAAACGGCGCCGGACAGCGGTCCAGCCGGTACCGCAGGTAATCCAGTCGCATCCTTCGGAACACGACGGGCAGCTTCCCGAGCCGCGTCCCCTCTTCGGACGGCGCCCAGCGCGGGTCGGTCAGCAACGCGTGATACCCGAGCTCCGCACGGAGCCACTTACGGTAGCCTTCATCGTCCGGGAAGCACCGTTCGAACGCCTCCTCCGGGAATACATCCGGAAACGCACGCAGTACGAGCCGCAGCATCAGCCGCACCCGGTACCCTTCGCCGAGTTCTTCCGCGCGTTCGCGGATCCGTTCCGGCGTCGGCGCATCCTCCCGGGAAAGGAGAAGGCGGATGTCCATCAGCCATTTCAGATGCCGTCCGGGCGACTCGTTGTCGAACAGGCAGCGCGTATCGTTGTCGATCAACGCCATCAACATGTCAAGTGTGGACAAGACATACGCCTTTTGGCCCCGCACCGAAGCCTCCCGCACCCGGTCCCACACGCCCGAGCGGGCGTCATCGGTCCACTTGAACACCCGGTGATGCAGGTCGAGTTCATAGTACCCCTTCCCGCGGTGTTCGGGGTCCCCCTCATACAGGTCGACGGAATACGCAGCCTCCGGCACCGGCTTCGGCATCAAACCGCTTCCGCACAACAGGCGTTTCGCCTCTTGATAGCGGTCCGCGGGCACCGCGATATCCGTGTCGCCCATGGTCCGCGGTTGCCCCGGGTCGAAATGCAAATACATCGCCATCCCCTTGAGCAGCAGCACGGGGATCCCGTGTTCGTTCAGGAGACGGAGCTTTTCCGAAAACCACACCGCCCGGAACGCCAGCTGTGCCTGATAATAGCGGTACACGCCGCGCACCCGCGGAACGACGGAAGACGGCAGACCGTCTTTCCCCGCTTTGAAGCTCAGCCGCGCCAGCGCGAGCTGGTTGGCGACGGGAACCGTATCGAGATCGATCCCCTCCGCGGCACGGCGCAGCTCCGCCGCATCGTTTTCCTCGGCAAACAGCTGCCGGAGAAGGGCGATCTCCCCGTCACCGAGCAACCGTTCCGTCAAAGCTTCTTCCGTGAATCTCTTACCGTCCATGCCCGCCTTCCTTCATCGTTCCGCCAAGCCGTTCCCGCAGGATCGCCGCATAGCTTTTCCGCTCGTCTTCCCGCGCGGTGCGCCCCGTGTTCGTCAGGTGCAGACGCCGCTCCGCCGTCACGGCATCGGTCTTTGCCGTTTTTTCGCCGAACATGCGCAGTTTCAGCAGAAAGTCCACCGTTTCCCCGGTGCGCAGCTTCGCATCGAACCCGCCGAGTTCCGTGAACAGCCCGCGTTCCATCAGAACGCAGCCGGGCAAAGAGCCCGCATACGGTTCCTTCCGCGGCAGCAGCCGCGCCGCCTGTGCTTCCGTGAGGTCGGGCGATACGAAATCCACACACATCCCCGCGGCTGCGCGCGCGTTCTCCCCTTGCATCGCCATGCGGAGCGTCTCCACCGCACCCGGCGTCAGACGGTCGTCCGCATCCAAAAACAACAGATGCGAACCCGTCGCGCGTTCCGCGCCCGCATTCCGCGCCGACGCGGCACCGCCGTTATCCTTGCGGAGCACCACCGCACCGCACGCTTCCGCGATTTCCGCGGAACGGTCCGCCGAGCCGTCGTCCACGACGACGATCTCCGCTTCGGGGCATTGGCTGCGCACGCTTCCGATCGCCTCGGCAATGTACTTTTCACCGTTGTACACGGGGATGACGACCGAAAGCTTTTCGAACGGCAGGCGTTGCTTTGCGGGCTTTTCCGCAGCCTCCGCCGTCACGCGGTTCAGCCGTTGCTTCCGGATGATGTCCGCGAAAAAGCGCATCGTCTGCTGTTGCCCGTAGGGATTGCGCAACAAGGTATTGCCATCGTGCACCCGGCGGAGATACAGCACATCCCCCAGAGCATGCGTTGTATCGACCCCCATCCGGGAGATACGCAATATCCATTCCGTGTCCTCTCCGCGCGGCAGTTCTTCCGCAAAGCCACCGCACCGATCGAATACCGTTTTCCGGATCAGTGCCGTCGGCAAGCACCGCGAAACGGTCTTTTCGAGGATCTCCCGTTGGTCGTGGTTCATGCCTTCTTCGGGAATATCCGTGAAATTCCGCATCCCCGTGAAAACGATCTCGCATTCCGGATGCGCGTTCATATAGTCCATCTGCTTTGCGAGTTTATCGGGTTCCCAGCGATCATCCGCATCCAAAAAGGCGATGTATGCGCCCCTTGCGTTTTGCAGCGCGACATTGCGCGCCGTGGCGACCCCGCTGTGGTCGATCCGGATATAACGCACCCCGGGGTATTTCGATACGACCCCGGCCGTATCGTCTTCCGAACCGTCGTCCACCACCGTGATCGAATAATCGCGGCAGGTCTGTGCCAAAACGCTTTCCAAGGCTTCCGCCAGAAAAGCGCCGCAGTTGTACGTGGGGATCAGAACCGAAACCTTCATGACTTTCCTTTCCCGTTGCGGAGTTTCATCGCCGCACGCACGCCGAGGATGAGCATCTCTTTCTTTCCCGCATTGGGGTGGGAAAGCGTTATGTTCTCTTCATGTATCCGCCGCAGATATGTCACCGCGTCCGTCTTGGCGATCCCTTCCGGACATTCCAGCCGCACGCGGATATTCCATTCCGTATCCTCGCCGAATCTCAGCGACGGATCGAACAGACCGACCCGCCCGAACAGCCTGCGGCGGACGAGTGCCGTCGTCATATGATATTCGTCCAGTACCTCCAGCAATTCCGTTTGCCTCGGCGTCCGCTCATTCTCTGCGATCTCCGTAAAATTCTCGAAACGGGAATAAACGATCTCCGTTTCCGGATGCGCATCGAGATATGCCACTTGCAACCGCAGCTTATCCGGCTTCCAAAGATCGTCCGCATCGATAAAAGCGATATACTCGCCCACCGAGGCTTCCAGCGCACGGTTCCGTGCTGCCGAGATGCCCGCATTCCGCTGGCGGATGAGCTGCACTTCGGGATACCGCGCAAGGACCGCGGCGGTCCCGTCCGTCGATCCGTCGTCCACGGCAATGATCTCGAAATCGCCGAAGGTCTGCCGCAAAACGCTCTCCACCGCCGCGGCGGCAAATCGCTCCGCATTGTATGCGGGCATCAGCACCGAAACGCGCGGCATCAGCCGTTCTCCTTCATGATGGGCCAGCCCATGTCGACATCGACCTCATGCACCGGGTCCGCAAGCAGCAGGTCCTGCACGTCGTTGAACTCCTGCACCGCCAGAAGAAAGCCCTCTTCGAGCGCACGCGGAGCGATCGCCGTTGTACCGGCGGAATATCCCGCCGCGTCCCCCGCGAGGATCTCCTTCCGGACAAGCTCGCCGATAAATCCGTCGAGGTCCGCGCGGACGCTTTCCCCGGCTCCCGCCGCCTGCAATGCGGCAAAAATATCCTCCGGACCGGATCCGTCGCGCAGTTTTTCCAAGACTTCCGAACCCAATGGAGTGAAGCCATAGTAGATGCCCGTTGTGAAATCGATCACGACCGCCTGTCCGTCGGCGATGTCGCAAAAGACTTTTTCCTCATTGATCCGATACATGTGTTGTGTCTCCTTTCAGTATTTCCGCAATACGCGCCGCATTTTCCCCGGGATCGGTACCCCGGAGGACCAGGTAGACCGGTAAATGCCGCAGCCGGTCTGCCTCTTTGTGCAACGACCCGGTATTCGGCGCGAGGTTTCCCATCACGCGGATCGTCGAGGCTGCCGCCACCATCAAAAACTTCCGGAAGCTTTCCCGCACGACGGTACACGGTCCCGGTCCCTCGCGCGGGGCCGTCAGCACCAGTGCACGGAGTTCCGCTTTCGCCCGGAAGCATCCGGGATCTCCGGAAAGGTCAAGATGCCATTTGATATCGCCGCCCGGATCCGCGCCGAACGGTTTGCCCGGAAGTACGCGGATCCCGGGATCCGGCACCAGGTGGATCGTCGATTCCACGGCGTACGCCACGCCGTCGCGCAGGCAGACCATGTCGTCCGACACCTGATACGCTCCCGCTTCCGTGCACTCCCTGACCAGGGTCGATTTTCCCTTGCCGGGGAAACCCGCGATGAGCACGCCGCCGTTTGCATCCGCAACGCAGGCGGAATGGACGAAGGGAACGTCCCTTCCCAGGATGCTCAGAAATCCGGTCGGCATCACGCTGAGCTTCAGTATCCGCTGTTCTGCGGCGCCGGAAATCAAAAGCCGCCCGTCTCCCGTTTGCGGGTCCCGCAGCAAAGCCATGCCGCTCTGTTCCCGTCCGTCCGGCGGGAGCCACAGTTCCTGCGCTCCGTCGTCCGTCCGCTGCATCCGCCACACCGTACCCGGATAACGTTCTGCTGCCGCGAGCGCTTCGTCGCTCCGTTCCACGGAAAGGCGGATGGGTTCTCCCGTCCCTTCGGGCAGCAGTGCCGTCTTCCAACGAAAGTAATCCGCATACAGAGGTTCATCCGTCGTCAGCAGGATACGCTTGGGTCCCGCCGCGAAGGAGAACGCATACCGATGCATCCGTTCCGCACCGCCGCTCACGGGGTCACTCCTTCCGCAATGAATGCCCCGAGCGCACGCGCATTCTCGTAAACATCCTTGCACAGCAGCATCCGGTAAGCGGGCAGCCCCGCAAACACCGTTGCCATGCGCGAGATCTCCTTTGGGTCCATGATCCACAGTTGCCTTGCGGTCGAAAACACCATCCGTGTGATGGCGGGACCCGAGGGGCACGGTTCGATCGCCGGGTGCTCTGCGTCCGAGATCTCGGGCAATACCAACGCCCGCACCGGCAAGCGTTCCGTGCGCATCCATGCGGATACGTCGAAAAACCGCTTGTTGCCGCGTTCCGGATAGGTCCGCACGACGGGCAGCTCCGGCGGGTGCAGCCGCGCTTCGGAATCGGGATTCAGCCCGATGTTCCGCCACAGCGGCAACGAGACGGGAACGCCGTTTTCGGTTTTCACGAAGAAGTAATCGTCCGAAACGAAGTCGAGCCCGGACAGCAGGCAGGCGACCGCAAGGGTGGATTTGCCCGCGCCGCCCTTGCCGGAAAGCAGGACGCCCTTGCCGCCTGCGCCGACCGCGGCGCCGTGCAACAGCAGATAACCGTTTTGCTTCGCCCACATGGCAAGCACATTCAGCATGTCGTGCGCATCGCCGAACAGCGGCTTGTTTCCCCCGTCGATCGCGCACAGATAATAACGGTTCGTCCGGTAATCGGCGCCGCGCAGCGTCCCGCCCGGGCGGATGTGCAGCATCCCCGCTTCTTTCACGACCGATAGCCCGGCATCGCCCTCGGCGGTTCCCATCCCTTCCGGGATGTAGGGGGCGATATCGTCCCGCCAGCAGGTCAGGTGCGCATCGGGGATGCCTTCCCCGGGCGCGGTCGCACCGATGAATGAGGGCAGTGCGGCATTCTTATCCGCTTCCGAAGCGAAATGCATGCGGATGCGGTGTCCGTCGAACAGGATATCGAAACCCACGGGACCGCCCGCCATGCGTTCGATCCGTTTGTCGATGGCGTCGAAATATCTCCCGAGCATAGGCGTCCCCTTCCGATTGAACCTTCGTTTTATTTCATAAAATCATTCTATCATGCGGGTTTTCCGCGCCGCAAGCACATTTGACCGCAGAACGCCGCTTTGACGCGCGGTGCGCCCCTGCTTATAATTGGAACATACCGTTATCACACGGCGACCGGAAGGACCGCCGGAAGGAGCCGCTCTTGAACGCCGCAAAACTCTCCCGCATCCTCGCCCTGTTGACCGCAGCCTGCCTTTTCGGCACGGTGGGAAACCTGCTTGCGGCACCGAAACCGACCTTCGCCCATTGGTCCTTGCGCATCGTTCTTCTTGCAGTGGGGCGCCTGACCGCGATGGTGACGACCATCGGGATCGTCTGCTCCGTCCTGCGTGTCCGCCGTGTTCCCGCAAAGCTGCTGCGCGTCGCCGCGGTGGTGTTCTCCGTCGTCGGCATCTTTCAGGTGCTGCAGGGTAAGCTCCAAACGCTGACCGCGATGCAGCGCGCCGGCGAAGCCCTCACTTACACGCAATACCGCGATGGTCTGCAAACGGAAGCCTTGCTTGCGGCGGAGCTTACCGGAGACGCGTTTCCCTCTTGGTATCTCAAAACGCATTGGTACGGCATGCCCTCACCCAGCGCTTCTTCCACCCGCGAAAGCGGTGTCCTGTTGCTGTATGCCAAGCCCGCCGCAGGATACGCCTCCGTCACGGCATTCGACCCCGGTGTTTCCGGCACCGCTCCCCTGCAGGGGCTCCCTGCCGCGCTTGCGGATCTCGCATCGGTCTACCTCGTGAGCGACGGCATGAACGAATGCGGTCTTGCCGCGGCGCTCCTTCCCGATGGTGAGACCGCCGCCCCCGAACCCGAAAAACCGGTGCTATCCCCCCTGTATGCCGTACGTGCCGTTCTCGACCGCTGTGCCGATGTCCCCGAAGCGTTGGCATTCCTCGGGCGGTACGCGCTTTCCGCGGAAAACGGACAAAGCTTCCGCCTGCTGCTCCAAGACCGTGCGGGCAACATCGCCGCATATCCCGCAGGCACCGATGACGCGAACACCGTCCGGAGCGATAAGTCGCTGTTCGATCCCGGTCGCGGACGCATATTCGACCTTGCTGCGCTCACGCTCGAAAGCGGGTCCTTCCGTTTCGAACTTCCCGTCACCCGGAAATAATCACTGCGAAAAAGAGACACCCGAAGGATGTCTCTTTTTGTTTTTTTGCGAAGAACTCCGGTTCTCACTCATTTCGATGCCAAGTACGCGGCGATCGCCGCGTTCGCGAACGCGCCCGTACCTTCCCCCGCGCAGCGGTCGATGTTTTCGGTCATCTCCCCGCCGCCGGCATACATCTGACCGAGCCCCGCAAGGATCCGGTCGGTACAGGTGTAGTAGTTCTCGGTGATGAACGCCTGCAATTTGACGACCAGCGCCCGTACTTCCGGGGATGCGGGGTCGCTTTCCCGGATGGCACCGAACTCTCCGAAGACCGCAATCAGGCGGTCCGCAAGGGACAGCTCTTCCTCTTTCGTGCGCCCTTCCGATTTCCGTTCGAACTCGCTCCACGCCGCGGTCTTGCCCCAGGTCTTTTTCGCTTCTGCGGCGTATTCGTCGATCTTCTTCGTATCGAAAGCTTCAAAACTCTGTTTGCTCATGTGTTTCACTCCTGTCGGTTGGATACTCCGCGCAAGGTCGATGAGTTCGCCGAGCCGCTCCCTCTGCAGTTCGAGCAAGCGGATCTGCTGTTTGAGCGCCCGTGTCCTGTCGAACCCGGGACCGTCGAGAATGGTTTTGATCTCCGCAAGCGGGAACTTCAACTCCCGGAACAGCAGGATCATTTGCAGGCGTTCCAGTGCTTTATCGTCATAAAGCCGGTACCCCGCTGCAGTGACCTCCGTTGCGGGCAGCAGCCCGATGCTGTCGTAATGGTGCAGGGCGCGCACCGTCACCCCCGACAGCTCGCTCACTTCTTTGACCGTTCTCATTCCCGTTCTCTCCTTTCGCGGTGACTTCATCATAAGCTATGACGCAACGTCAGGGTCAAGCCCCAGATTTCGGTTATCCGACAAATTTTTCCGGAGACGCATCCCGTGCCAAAAACACTCACGCCGCGCCCCCGGAGGGACGCGGCGCTTTTTCGGTGGGAATCCACATGAAGAACTCAGAAATCGACCTCGGTGTCGTAGTAGCAACACTTGAGCAGCTTCTCCATCTCCTCCTGCGTGGGGATGCGCGGGTTGGAGCCGGTGCAGGCGTCGCCAATGGCGCGCTCTGCGATGCCGGGCAGACGCTCGAGGAAGACTTCCTCGGGCACGAAGCCCTGCTCGGTCGGGTAGCTGTCCGCACCGTAGTTCTTGATGCAGTGCGGGATGTTCAGGTCGTCGTTCATCTTGCGCAGGAATGCGATGAGCGCCTTGACCTTCTCGTCGTCGGAAGCCGCCTTGTCGGCGATGCCCATGTAATCGACCATAACGCCGTAACGCTTCTTGGCGGTCTCGTCCTTCGCATTGAAGGCGATGACCTTCGGCAGGTACATGGCGTTCGCCGCACCGTGGATGATGTGCGCGCCGAAATCGGCGAAGACCGCGCCGGTCTTATGTGCCATGGAGTGCACGATACCGAGCAGAGCGTTCGAGAACGCCATGCCCGCCAGACACTGTGCGTTGTGGACGCGGTCGCGCGCCGCCATATCGCCGTTGTAAGAAGCGACGAGGTCGTTCTGCAGCATTTCGATGGCGTGGATCGCGAGCGGGTCGGTGTAATCGCAATTCGCGGTGGAAACATAGGCCTCGACCGCGTGGGTCATGGCGTCCATACCGGTGTGCGCGACCAGCTTCTTCGGCATGGTCTCGGCAAGCTCGGGGTCGACGATCGCGACATCCGGCGTGATCTCGAAGTCCGCGATCGGGTACTTCGTTCCGCGGGCGTAATCGGTGATGATGGAGAACGCGGTGACCTCGGTCGCGGTGCCGGAGGTGGAAGATACCGCGCAGAAATGCGCCTTCGTGCGGAGCTTCGGCAGACCGAAGACCTTGCACATATCTTCAAAGGTCGTCTCGGGATACTCGTACTTAATCCACATCGCCTTTGCCGCGTCGATCGGGGAACCGCCGCCGATGGCAACGATCCAATCGGGCTCGAACTTCAGCATGGCTTCCGCGCCGCGCATGACCGTTTCGACCGAGGGATCCGGCTCGATCCCGTCGAAGACCTCGACTTCCATGCCCGCTTCCTTCAGGTACGCTTCCGCACGGTCGAGGAAACCGAACTTCTTCATGGAACCGCCGCCGACGCAGATCATCGCGCGCTTGCCTTCAAAGGTCTTCAGCGCTTCGAGGGCGCCCTTTCCGTGATAAATGTCGCGGGGGAGAGTGAATCTTGCCATACTTTTGTTCTCCTTTGTATTCCGACCGCCTTGTGGCGGTACTGTATTTCAAGTTTGCACCTTCATCATACGGTACGCGACCCGCGCCGTCCAATACCGACCCGTTATATGGTTATTCTTTTATTGATACTCTTCAATCAATATTCCGTTGACGATTTTGTGTCGCCGAGCATCGCCGTGCTTGTTCCCGGCGCACGAAACCGGCGGTCCGAGCCTCAAACCCGACCCATTCCCATAACCGAAAGGAATGCCAGTATTCCATTTTCGATATATCAAAACACAAAAAGACCGCCCCTCCGGCTCGAGGGACGGTCTTTCCCGCTCAGCGTACAGCAAACGACGCTTCGTTGCGTTTGAGCGAAAGCATGTCGATGAAGGCGCGGTCGAGCGCGGAGTAACGGTAGCCCGCGCGGCTGATCAGCAGGTCCTTGAATTCCCCGGCGGACGGAGAGCTCCGCATCACGAGCCCGTGGTGCTGAAGCAGTTTCGGCGGCGTGGCGGAAGCCCACATGTACGCCATCGGGTTATCCCGGAGGATGTCGAACTGCATCGCCCGGTCGTAGATCAGCACGCGGCGCTTGGTCTTTTCCTTTTCCGCGCCGCGCAGCGCCTCCCGATTGAAGTAGGGCACGTGCTCATCGCCGAACAGCACCTCGATATACGGTTCCAGTTCCGCGTGCGGGATCTCCTTCTTCTCCGCAAGGGGATGCCGCTCGGGCAGCAGCAAAAGGTACTTGCTTTGCCACAGGACTTCGTGCTGCAGACCCTTTTCGGCGAGACGCCGCAAAAAGAATTCTTCGTTTTCGAGTTTGCACCGGATGACCCCGAGCATGAAATGCCCCTCTGCGACGGCATCGATCACGCGGACCGAGCTCGTCTCCAGCACATCCACTTCCATTTCGCGGTTGATGTCGAGGGAGCGGATAAAATCCGCGGCGGTCTCCGCGACATAACTCGCCCGCGAAATGGCAAGGCTGAACATCTGGTTCGAGGTCTCCATCAGTTCGAGCGCCGTTTGCATGTGCTCCATCTCCGCGGCGATGCGCCGCGCGTAGCCGAGGAACGCATAGCCCTTGGTCGTCGGTACGACGCCCTTCGCGTTGCGCCGGAACACGGGGAACCCCAGCGTGGTCTCCAACTCCTTCACTGCCTTCGACAACGCCGGCTGGGACATGAACAGGTTTTCCGCCGCCTGCGTGATGGAGCCCGTTTTCTCGACCTCCAATGCGTATGTGAACAAAAGCGTATTCATGTGTTTCCCTCCTTGACTTGTCGATGCTGTCCTTTTGCGGTATTGTATCAAACAGAGGCGCGCAAAAGCAAATGCGCCCGCACGGACCGCCGTCCGTTTTATCGGACAGGTCGTGTGGTTCAATATCCTCGGAAGTCAAATACACGCGCTCCCGCCGAACGGAGGTAACGATATGGAAGACACGAACTTACGGCTCACCGTCACACTGACCCGCGAACAGATGCGCGGCATCGCAAGGCTCGAGATCCTGTTCCGCGACCTGTTCCCCGAGGTGTTTCAGGGCACCGTTTCCCTGGAATGCCCCGACACCTACCCCATCACGCTCGACGATATGACCGCGGCGCTCGAAAACGCCCTGGAAAAAGACCTTACCGTCGGGGCGTTCGTCGCCTCCTGGCTGTTCACCTTGCAGGGGCTTTCCGAAGCGTTCCTGCTGCAAAAGGCGCTCGGGTTCGACGGTGCGGACGCGCCCGGAGAATACGCCGCCCTGCCCATCACCGAAAGCAGCCAGTGCCGCAAGATCTGGCTGACGCTGAACGGCATCCTCCCCGGGCACGACGCGGACGAACCCCTGACCGATGCCGTGAACGTTGCGGCGCTGATCGACTCCGTCGCGGAATACCGCAAAAATCTCAAAAAGCCCGTGTTCTTCATGCACTTTTCCCAAGGCGAAAAGGAATGCTACGTGGAAACCTTCTCCGCGGACACCGTCGTCCGGAAGGCGACCGACAACGAGCTTTCCCTTTGCCGGAAATTCATCGGCGAGCTCGGCGACGACAACGTGACCGCGCTCGAAGTCAAGGGCTATGCCTGTTACGGCGGAAACCGCCTGTACGAATGCGACTGGGACGAATCCCGCCGGTGCATGGAAAAGCTTTGGCAGCTGACGGACGACGCGAAGTACGCGAACACGCTCGGTTACCTCGCCTATTACGGTCGTTGCAACGGCGGCGTTCCGGACTATGAGAACGCGTTCCGTTGGTTCTCCGTTTCCGCCGCGAACGGTCTTTCCGAGGGCATGTACAAACTCGGCGACATGTACAAAAACGGTTACGCGTGCGATAAGAGCCCGCGCACCGCATACACCCTGTACCAAAGCGTTTACGCGGAAGACCTTTCGGCGTTCCTCTCGGGGGAACCGAACACCCTCGCGGATTCCGCCCTGCGCATGGGCAGGCTCTGCGCGGAAGGCAGCCTGACGGATCGTGACCCCGTCGCCGCCTACCGCTATTATCTGCAAGCGGAGCTCGCCATCCGCATCCGTTCCGAGCAAAGCGACTTTTTCGGGAACACCGCCGTCGCAAACAACATCAAAAAGGCCACGGAGGAGATCCTGCCGGAGTTGCCGGAGAGCTTCTTCGACGACGACGGGGAAATGCTCATCCCCGAGTTCTTCCTTTCCAAGCTCATTGCGGGCAACAGCCGCTGCAAACTCACGCGGCGACTCTGCAACGGCAGGCAGACGATCACCGCGGAGCGCATCCCGACCCGCGGCTGTCCGGACCCGGCGTATGTGCTCATCACCGCCGGACCGCTGCGCTATTGCGCGCGCACGCGTTCCCTCACCTTCGAGGTGCTCCGCCCCGAAGAACTGCACTTCGAGGGCGGCGCGGACTCCGTGCTGTTCGATCACTGCGAACCGAACCCCGCGCTCGAGCGGTACGAATTCTATTACGGAGACGAGCTCACCGCCTGGATCGAGTGCGAGGGCTACCGCCTGCTTCCCGGCGGCGCGGCGGACAAGTCCCGCCGCTGCGCGAAGGTCCGCTTTCTCCCCAACGGTCCCGAATGCACCTGCCTCTGCGACATCGACGCCGATATCGGCGACACCGTCTCGGTAAAGACCGCCGGCGGCACCCGCGAAGGTCTGGTGACCGAGGTATTCACGGAAGACGCGGACCCCGCCGGAGAAACCGCCCCGGAGCTCCCCGTCGTCACGGAAAAGAAATAACACAACGATTTTCACACCCATAGAACGAACATTCTTCCGCGAAAGGAGTCCCCAGTGAAATTCATCCATCTGTCCGACCTTCACATCGGCAAGCGTCTGTATGAGACCTCGCTCATCGAGGATCAGCGGTTTATCCTCAAACAAATCGTCCGGATCGCCGCCTCGGAAAAACCGGACGGAGTGATCATCGCAGGCGATGTTTACGACAAGCCCGTGCCCTCCGCAGAGGCCGTTCTGACCTTCGATACCTTTCTGACCGATTTGAAGGCGCTCGGCACCGAGGTGTTCGTGCTCAGCGGCAACCACGATTCCGCCGAACGCATCGGCTTCGGCAGCAAGCTGATGAACGAGCGGTTCCATCTCTCGCCCGTCTACGACGGTGCAGTGGAACCCGTGACCATGACGGACGCTTACGGCACGCTCAAGGTCTGGATGCTGCCGTTCCTCAAGCCCGTCCATGTCCGCGCCGCGTTCCCGGAGGAGGCGGAAGAGATCGTCTCCTATACCGACGCGATGCGCGTGGCGGTCTCGCGTCTACCGCTCGACCCCGAGGATCGCAACGTTCTCATCACGCACCAGTTCGTCACCGGCGCACTGCGTTCCGAAAGCGAGGAGGTCTCCGTCGGCGGAACGGACAATGTGGACGCTTCCGTCTTTTCCGGGTTCGACTATGTGGCGCTCGGCCACATCCACGGTGCGCAGAACTGCGGTTCGGAGCGGATCCGCTACTGCGGCACGCCGCTGAAATATTCCTTCTCGGAGGCGAACGACGAAAAGTCGGTCACCGTCGCCGAACTGGGGGCAAAGGGCGCATTCACCTGCCGCACCGTACCGTTGAAGCCGTTGCGCGATATGGTCCGTTTAAAGGGGACCTACGACGATTTGATGATGCGCAAAAACTACGAAAACACGACACTGACGGAGGATTACCTGAGCGTCACCCTCACCGATGAGCAGGATGTCTCCGATGCGATGGCGAAACTCCGCAACGTCTACCGCAACCTCCTGCATCTCGAGTACGACAACGCGCGGACCCGTGCGCAGCGCATCGTCACCGGCGCGGAAAACGCCGAAACCAAAACGCCGCTCGAACTGTTTTGCGAACTGTTCGCCATGCAAAACGGACGCAGCATGAGTGAAGCGCAGATCGCCTTCGTGACCGACCTGATCGAAACCATTTCGGAGGGCAGATAAGTATGAGACCGATCAAGCTGACCGTTTCCGCATTCGGACCTTACGCGGGCGAGACCGTTTTCGAACTCGACAAATTCGGCACGAACGGGCTTTACCTGATCACCGGAGACACCGGTGCCGGCAAGACCACGATCTTCGACGCCATCACCTATGCGCTGTACGGCGAAACGAGCGGCGACACCCGCACGGTCGATACGCTGCGTTCGAAATACGCCAAGGACGATACGAAAACCTACGCCGAGCTGACCTTCGAATACGCAGGCAAGACCTATACCGTCAAACGTTCTCCGAGCTACGAAAAGCCGGGCAGAAGCACGCCCGTTCCCGCGGAGGCTTCGTTGCTGATGCCCGACGGGCGCGTTGTGACCAAAACGAAGGAAGTCACCGACACCATCCGCGACATCATCGGCATCGACTGCAGCCAGTTCATGCAGATCGCCATGATCGCCCAAGGCGAATTCCGCAAGCTGCTCAACGCCAAGTCCGAAGACCGTCAGAAGATCTTCCGCAAGCTGTTCCGCACGGACCTGTACGAAACGCTGCAAAACCGCCTGAAGCTGGAGGCGAACGCCCGCTACGCCGAAAAAGCGGAGCTCGCCCGCGCGCTTGCGCAGGATCTTGCGCGCATCGCCGCAGCCGGCACCGACGAACTGTGCATCCTCGCCGAGAAGGCGCAGCGGAACGAACTGCCCACCGACGAGACGCTCGAGCTCATCGAAACGCTCATCGCACATGATGCCGCAGCGGAGATCCGCATTTCCGAAGACAAAAAGAAAGCCGAAAAAGAGCTGGAAACCGTCAACAACGAACGCGGCAAACTCGCCGAGCGCAAAAACGCCGAGGACAGTCTCCGGCGCTGCCGCGAGAAGCTGCAGCGGACACAGCCCGCGTTCGAAACCGCAACCGCCGATCTGGCAGCGGAAAACGAGCGCAAAGACGAAACGGAAGCCGCAAAGGAAGAAAAGACCGGGCTCGAAGCCTTCCGTCCCCGTTACGACGAACTGTTCGCGCTGGATTCCGCCCATGCGAAAACGAATGCCGCCCTTGCCGCCGCAAAGAAAGCACTCCAAACCGAAACCGATGCCGCGGAAGCAGCGCAAAAAGCGCTGAACGACTCCAAAGAGGAGCTCTCGCTCCTTGCGGACGCGGGTGAAAAGACCGCGTTGCTGAAAAGCGAAGAAAACGACGCCCGCCTCCGTTTCGAACGCTTGCAGGCGTTGGGAAATGACCTCGTGAAATTCGGCAACTCCCGTTCGGAGCTTGCAAAACTTCAGGAAACCTACCGGCGCGCGGCAGATGAGAGCGACCGTTTGACCGAGCGGTTCGAACAGCTGAACCGTGCCTTCCTCGATGAGCAGGCCGGCATCCTCGCATCCCGTTTGGAAGAAGGGTGTCCCTGCCCGGTCTGCGGATCCGTCTCGCACCCGCATCCCGCCGAAAAATCCGCAGAGGCACCGACCGAAGCGCAGCTGAAGAGCGCCGACAACGCTGCAAAAGCCGCCCGGAAAGCCGCCGAGGAAGCCGCGTCGAATGCCTCCGCCGCCCGCGCCGCACTCGAAAGCACCCGTGCAGCGCTGCAAAACCGGCTGACCGAGACAGGTATCGCTCTGCCCGCCGACGAAGCCTTGCCCGCCGTGAAAGCCGAATTCAGTGCTTGCAAGCAGCAACGCACCGATATCGCGGCCGCCCTCAAACAGGAGGAAGCCCGCAGCAAGCGCAAGGACACTCTGACCGACTCGCTCCCCGGGTTGGAACGGGAATGCGACCGTTGCCGCAGCCGCGCGGAACAACAGCGGCAATCGATCGCCGCACTCTCCGCCACTGCCGAAGCGGAACGCACGCAGATCGAGGCAATGAAAAAGAGTCTCCCCTTTGCGGACCGCAGCTTGCTCGAAAAAGAGATCCGCGCGAAAGAGTCGTTCATTGCCGAACGCATCGCCGCACTCGACCGTGCGCAAAAATCCTTCGATGCGCTGAACGCCGAGCTTGCCAAGCTGAAGGGCGAGATCTCGGGTCTCGACGGGCAGCTGCGTTCCGCTCCGCCCATCGACGAGACCGCCGTCATGGACCGCTACGCTGCCCTGACCCGTTCGATCGAAGAAACGGATGCCGCATTGCACCCCATCCGCACGCGTCTCCAAACCAACCGCGAAGTGGCGGCGAATTCCCGCAGCCGGTTTGCGGCACTCGCCGAGGCCGAGCAGGCGTACCGGACGGTACGCGAGTTGTACGACACCGCAAGCGGCAATGTCTCCGGCAAAGGAAAGATCATGCTCGAGACCTATGTGCAAACGGCTTACTTCGACCGCGTGCTCGAACGCGCCAACATACGCCTGCTGACGATGACCGAAAACCAATATGAGCTGCGCCGCCGCATCGGCGCCGGCGATCACCGCAGCCAAAGCGGCTTGGACATCAACGTTCTCGACCACTACAACGGCACGGAACGCCCCGCGAGCTCCCTGTCGGGCGGCGAATCCTTCAAGGCTTCGCTCGCACTGGCACTCGGTCTTTCGGATGAGATCCAGTCCTCCGCAGGCGGCGTCCGCCTCGATACGATGTTCGTCGACGAGGGCTTCGGTTCCCTCGACGCGGAATCTCTCGAGCAATCCATGAAAGCGCTGTCCGACCTCACCGAGGGGCACCGCTTGGTCGGCATCATCTCCCACGTGGAAGAGCTCAAGCGCCGCATCGACAAACAGATCGTCGTCACCAAAGAACGCGACGGCAGCGGCAGCAAAGCACGCTTCATCGTGTGATCCCCCGGAAACACAAAACGCCCGCAGGAAACCTGCGGGCGTTTTCGTTTGCGCTTATTTGTTTTCTCCGCACTTCGCGGCGGCTTCGATGAAGCCCTTGAAGATCGGGTGCGGCTTGTTCGGGCGGCTCTTGAATTCCGGATGGAACTGGACGCCGATGAAGAACGGATGCGTCTCCAGCTCGACCGCTTCGACGAGGTGTCCGTCCGGCGAGAGTCCGCAAAGGGTGAGCCCCGCCTCCTGCAAGCGGTCGCGGTACTCGTTGTTGAACTCATAGCGGTGACGGTGGCGCTCCGAAATGCTGCGCGTTCCGTAGAGCCGCTGCATCATGGTGCCCTCCGCGATCTCGCACGGATAAGCACCGAGGCGGAGCGTGCCGCCCTTGTCGATGGTGTCGCTCTGTCCGGGCATGAAATCGATGACCTTGTCGGGGCACAGCTCGTCGAACTCACCGGAATCCGCCTGCGGGATGTTCGCGGCGTTCCGCGCGTATTCGATGACGGCGATCTGCATACCGAGGCAGATGCCGAAGAACGGCACGCCGTTTTCGCGGGCGTAGCGCACGGCTTCGATCATACCGGCGATGCCGCGGTTGCCGAACCCGCCCGGGACGATGATACCGTCCGCCGCGCCGAGCAGCTCCGCCGCGGTCTCCCGCGTGATGCGCTCGGAATCGACCCATTGGATCTCCACATCGTGCCCGACGGACCAGCCCGCATGGCGCAGAGCCTCCGCCACGGAAAGGTACGCATCGTGCAGCGCGACGTATTTGCCGACGAGCGCGATCTTCACCTTGCCCGTGCATGCCTTGATGCGTTCGACGATCGCGTTCCATTCCGCAAGATCCGGAGTTTTCGCCTCCATCCCGAGGCTTTCGAGCACGACATCCGAAATACCGGACCGTTCGAGCATGAGCGGCGCCTCATACAGGTAGGGCAGCGTGCGGTTTTCGATGACGCACTTTTCTTTGACGTTGCAGAACATCGCGATCTTCTTGAAGACCTCGGGTTCGAGCGGCTCGTCGCAGCGCAGCACGATGATATCCGGCTTGATGCCCATGCCCTGCAATTCCTTCACGGAATGCTGGGTCGGCTTGGTCTTGTGCTCGTCGGAGCCGGACAGGAAGGGCACGATCGTCACATGGATGAACAGACTGTTTTCACTGCCGACCTCAAGCGATACCTGCCGCGCCGCTTCGATGAAGGGCTGGGATTCGATATCGCCGATCGTTCCGCCGATCTCCGTGATGACAACATCCGCGTTCGTCTTCTTGCCGACGGCGTAGACGAACTCCTTGATCTCGTCGGTGATATGCGGGATGACCTGCACCGTCGAGCCGAGGTACTCACCGCGGCGTTCCTTGTTGAGCACGTTCCAGTAGACTTTGCCCGTCGTCAGGTTCGAATAGCGGTTGAGGTCCTCATCGATGAAGCGCTCGTAGTGACCGAGGTCTAGGTCCGTTTCCGCACCGTCCTCGGTGACATAGACCTCACCGTGCTGATAAGGGCTCATCGTACCGGGGTCGACGTTGATATAGGGGTCGAGCTTCTGTGCGGCGACCTTGAGTCCGCGCGCCTTGAGCAAACGTCCGAGCGACGCCGCCGTAATGCCCTTGCCGAGCCCGGAGACCACGCCGCCGGTCACAAAAATGTACTTGGTCATCGTTCCGTCCTCCCGAATCGTTCTTACTCCCATTCCACCGTGGCCGGGGGTTTGGAGGTGATATCGTATACGACACGCGTGATGCCCTTGACCTCGTTGGTGATGCGGCTCGACGCCGCTTCGAGCACCTCATAGGGCAGGCGCGTCCACTCCGCCGTCATGAAGTCATCCGTGGTCACCGAACGCAGCGCGACGGTGTACCCGTAGGTGCGGAAATCGCCCATGACGCCAACGGACCTGAGGTCCGTGATGACCGCGAAATACTGGTTCGCGATGCGGTCGCAGTGTGCCTTTTCCATCTCCTCGCGGAAGATCGCGTCGGCTTCGCGCAGGATGTCGAGCTTCTCCTTCGTGATCTCCCCGATCACGCGGACCGCAAGACCCGGACCCGGGAAGGGCTGGCGGAACACCATTTCCTTGGGAAGTCCCAGCTTGAGACCGATCTCACGGACTTCGTCCTTGAACAGGTCGCGCAGCGGTTCCGCGATGGATTCGAACTTCATGCGTTCCGGCAGACCGCCGACATTGTGATGGCTCTTGATCGTTGCAGAGGCGCCCTTGCCGCTTTCGATGACGTCCGGATAGATGGTGCCCTGCGCAAGCACGGTCACATCGCCGAGCGTTTTCGCGGTGTCCTCAAAGACGCGGATGAACTCCTCGCCGATGATCTTGCGCTTCTGCTCGGGTTCGGTCACGCCGGCGAGCTTCGAAAGGAAGCGTTCCTCCGCGTTGACGCGGATGAGGTTGATGCCGTACTTGCCTTTGAACAGGTTTTCGACATAATCGCCCTCGTCCTTGCGGAGCAGACCGTGGTCGACGAACACGCAAACGAGGTCCTGTCCGATCGCCTTGTTCAGCAGCACCGCCGCAACGGAGCTGTCCACACCGCCGGAAAGCGCAAGCAGGACCTTTTTACCTGCAAGCTCCTTTTTCCAGCGTGCGACGGAGACTTCCGCAAAGTCCTCCATGCGCCAGCTTTCGGTGCAGCCGCAGACCTTGAACAGGAAGTTGTGCAGAACGCGCTGTCCGTAGACCGTGTGGGTGACCTCCGGGTGGAACTGCACGCCGTAAAGCTTCTGCTTCTCGTTCGCCATCGCCGCGCAGGGGCACTTCGCGCTGTGCGCCACCGCGGTGAATCCCTCCGGCAGAACGGAAACGTAGTCCGTGTGGCTCATCCAGCTGACGCTTTCGGTCGGGATGTCTTCGAACAGCGGGCAGTTCTTCATGAACACGGTCGTTTTGCCGTATTCGCTGCCGCTCTCACTCGGCACGATCATACCGCCCGCCATATACGCCATCAGCTGGTGACCGTAGCAGATGCCGAGCACCGGGATGCCGAGCGTCAGGACCTTCGGGTCGAAATGGGGGGATGCGGGGTCGTACACGCTGTTCGGTCCGCCCGTGAAGATGATGCCGCTGTAACCCGCGGCCGCGATCTCCTCCACCGTGATCGCGTCGTAGTTCTTGATCTCCGCAAACACCTTCTCGCTGCGGACACGCCTTGCGATCAGCTGATTGTACTGACCGCCGAAATCCAATACCAGAATCTTATCCATCGTTTATACCCCGATCTCCGCTTCTTTTTCGGGACCCGCGCCGTATGCGGCAAGCACCGGACGGACCCTTTCATTGAGATATGTTTCCACCTGTTCCGCAGCCCTGCCCGTATAGAGGGCGGGGTCCATGCGCGCCTCGAGCGCCTCCGCATCCATACCGAACACAGGGTCGCCGGCGATCCTTTCGATGAGGTCGTTTTGTCCGCCCTCCTGCTTGACGACGGCCCCCGCTTCCATGGAAAGCCTGCGGATATGCTCGTGCAGTTCCTGCCGGTCGCCGCCGTGCTTGACCGCATCCATGAGGATGTTTTCCGTTGCCATGAAGGGCAGCTCCTCTTTGAGATGCCGCGCGATCGTCTTCTCGTACACGACGAGACCCTTCGTCACGTTGCGGCAAAGGTCGAGAATACCGTCGGTTGCGAGGAACGCCTCGGAAACCGCGATGCGGCGGTTCGCCGAATCGTCGAGCGTCCGCTCGAACCACTGTGCCGCAGAGGTCAGCGCCGGATTCAGCGCGTCGCACAGCACATAGCGCGAAAGCGAGGCGATCCGCTCCGACCGCATCGGGTTGCGCTTGTACGCCATCGCAGAGGAACCGATCTGATCCTTCTCGAACGGCTCTTCGATCTCCTTGAGGTGCTGCAGCAGGCGGATGTCGTTCGAAAGCTTCGCCGCCGATGCGGCGATCCCCGCGAGCACGTTCAGCACGCGCGTGTCGGTCTTTCTCGAATAGGTCTGACCCGAAACGGGCACGCACGCATCGAAGCCCATCTTCTTTGCGATCATGGGATCGATCGCGTCGAGCTTTTCCCGGTCGTTTCCGAACAGTTCTTTGAACGAGGCCTGCGTCCCCGTCGTCCCCTTGCAGCCGAGCAGCTTCAGAGTCGACAGCACATAGTCCAGGTCTTCGAAATCCATCATGAATTCGTTGAGCCACAAGGTCGCACGCTTTCCGACCGTCGTCGGCTGCGCCGCCTGGAAGTGCGTGAACGCGAGCGTCGGCAGGCTCTTGTATCTGTCCGCGAAGTCCGCAAGGTTCGCGATGACGCCGAGCAGTTTCTCGCGGATGAGCAGCAATGCCTCGCGCATGACGATGATATCCGTGTTGTCGCCGACATAGCAGCTCGTCGCGCCGAGGTGGATGATGCCCGCCGCCTTCGGGCACTGCACGCCGTAGGCGTACACATGGCTCATGACATCGTGCCGCACCTTGCGTTCGCGCTCCCGCGCGACATCGTAGTTGATGTCCTCGGCATGCGCCCGCATCTCCGCGATCATTTCCTCCGTGATCACGGGCTTTCCGTCTTCCTCGAGCCCGAGCTCCATCTCGGTCTCCGCAAGGGCGATCCACAGCTTGCGCCAGGTACTGAACTTCTTATCCGCGGAAAACAGATACTGCATCTCCTTCGACGCGTACCGTTCCGAAAACGGGCTCACGTATCGGTTCGTTTCGCTCATTGATTCCTCCTTGAAACGGGAACAGGGGGACAAAGCCCCCTTGGTGATTTATTCCTTGATGATGCAGGCGTCCCGCTCCGGTCCGACGGAGATGTATTTCACGGGGCAGCCCACCGCTTGTTCGATCATATCGATGTAGTTCCGTGCGGCTTCGGGCAGATCCTCCCACTTGCGGATGCCGGAGATATCGCACTGCCAACCCGGCACGGTCGTGAGGACCGGTTCCGCACGGTCGAGATCCGACGGGAACGGGAAGTCCTCCGTCGTCGCGCCGTCCACGCGGTACGCCGTGCACACGGGGATCGAATCCATCCCGCTCAGCACGTCGAGCTTCGTCAGCGCAAGCGCGGTCGCCGCCTGGCACTGCACGCCGTAACGCGTCGCAACGAGGTCAAGCGCGCCGACTCTTCTCGGTCTTCCGGTCTTCGCGCCGTATTCCGCACCGGCTTCGCGGAGCTTCTCCGCTTCGGTACCGAACATCTCGCTGACGAACGGTCCCTCACCGACGCAGGTGGAATACGCCTTGGCGATGCCGATGACCTCGTCGACCTTCACGCCCGGGCAACCGGCGCCGACAGGCGCATACGCCGCAGTGGTGTTGGAGCTCGTCGTATACGGCCAGATGCCGAAGTCGATATCGCGCAGCGCGCCGAGCTGTGCCTCGAACAGGATGCGCTTTCCTTCCGCCTGCGCCTTGCGCAGGTACTGCATCGTGTCGCCGATGTACGGCTTGATCTTCTCGCAGCAGCCCTTCAGCCACGCGTCGATGTCATCCATCGTGGTGGGCTTTGCGTTGTAGACCTCGGTCAGGGTGAGATTCTTCCATTCCATCAGGTCCTTCAAGCGCTCGCGGAGCTTTTCGGGTTGGAACAGTTCACCCGCCATGATGGTCTTCTTCTGGAATTTGTCCGAATAGAAGGGCGCGATGCCCTGCTTGGTCGAGCCGAATTTCTTGTCCTTGAGACGCTGCTCTTCAAGCGCGTCCAACTCGCGGTGCCAAGGCATCAACAGCGAAGCGCGGCTCGAGATCATCAGGTTCTCCGGGGTCACCGCAACACCCTTTGCGGCACAGTCGCCGATCTCCGTCCACAGGTTTTCCGGGTCCACTGCCACACCGTTGCCGAGAACGTTCATGACGCCCTTGCGGAAAATGCCGCTCGGCAGCAGATGCAGCGCGAACGTACCGTACTCGTTCACGACCGTATGACCGGCGTTTCCGCCACCCTGATAGCGTACCACGATATCGTATTCTTCGGTGAGCAGGTCGACCATGCGACCCTTTCCCTCATCGCCCCAATTGATGCCGACAACAGCACAATTCGACATAAAATCCTCCGCAAAAAATCAAGCCGTCCGCGGCAAAACGCCCACGGAACGCTCTTAAAATCATATACGAAAATTATAGACTTCCCCCTTCATAAAATAAAATACATATCACATAACCCATAGTATATGGTTTTAATATGGTAATTCATGTGTAACCTCTTCTGTGACGCCCCGCCTTCCTTCCGGATAGGTCTTTCTTGCGGGAGCCTTCTCACTATAGGGGATTTCTTATTGAAATCCTCGGGAATATAAAATACAATGAATGCCTACCCACGGTATTTCAACCGCGGCGTTCCATTCCGATAGAAAGGCAATTACGATGCGAGGAATCGAAACCAATAAATCATCCATCCGTCACCGCGTGTTCACCGAGGTCGCCCGCTTCGCCTACGAAAACGGCACCCGCGAAGATTTCGCGAGGATCCCCTTCAAGATCCTTCCCGGTGAGCTCAGCCATTACCGCAGCAACATCTTCATCGAGCGCGCCGTGCTCGGCGAACGTCTGCGTTCCGCCATGGGCATGCCCGTGCGCGACGCAAGCCAGTCCGGTCCCCTGTTCGAGGGACTCGAGAAGGCCGACACCGCGGAGACCTACTACACGCCGCCGCTCATCGACATCATCTCCTTCGCCTGCAACGCGTGCCCCGAAAAGCGCGTGATCGTCACCGAGGGCTGCATGGGCTGTCTGGAGCATCCGTGCATGGAGGTCTGCCCGAAGGAAGCGATCACGATGAAGCACGGCCGCAGCCATATCGATCAGAGCAAGTGCATCAAATGCGGCAAGTGCGCCGACGTCTGCCAGTACAACGCCATCATCAAGCAGGAGCGTCCCTGCACGAAGGCGTGCGGTGCCGGTGCGATCGGTTCCGATTCCGAAGGGCGTGCGGTCATCGACCACACCAAGTGCGTTTCCTGCGGACAGTGCCTCGTCCACTGCCCCTTCGGCGCTATCGTCGACAAGAGCCAGATCTATCAGTGCATCAAAGCCATCAACAACGGCGATGAGGTCTTTGCCGCCATCGCGCCCGCGTTCGTCGGTCAGTTCGGCGAGGATGCGGACAACATGCGCGTGCGCCCCCTGCTGAAGCGTCTCGGCTTTGCCGATGCCCGTGAGGTCGCCATCGGCGCCGACCTGTGCACCGTTGCCGAAGCGCGCGACTTCATCGAGGAAGTCCCCGAAAAGATCCCCTTCATGGCGACCTCCTGCTGCCCCGCTTGGGCGGCGTTCGCAAAGCGCAACTACCCCGGCATGAAGGAGAACATCTCCATGGCGCTGACGCCAATGGTCCTGACCGCGCGTATGATCAAAAAGCGTCACCCCGGCTGCAAGGTCGCGTTCATCGGACCCTGCTCCGCAAAAAAACTCGAAGCGATGCGTCACTCCATCCGTTCGGATGTCGATTTCGTTCTGACCTTCGAAGAGGTCGCGGGCATGATGGAAGCAAAGGACGTCTGCTTCGAGGATATCCGCGAAGAGGAATTCCTCCCGCTTGACTTCGGTTCCGGCGACGGCTGCGGCTTTGCCCACTCGGGCGGCGTCGCAGAGGCCGTGAAGAACCGCATCAAACAGATCGACCCCAACCGCGAAGTCAAGATCGCCCGCGCGGAAGGTCTTTCCGAGTGCAAGAAGATGCTCGCCCTCGCGAAGGCAGGCAAGTACAACGGTTACCTGCTCGAGGGCATGGGCTGCCCCGGCGGCTGCGTCGGCGGCGCCGGCACGATCAAAGCGCCCGAAGCGACGGAAAAGCTTTTGATGAAGAACGTCGCGGCGAAGCAGGACCGCACCCCCATCGAAAGCCGCTATCTGTTCATGCTCGAAAACCTCGAGGAACGCACGCAGCTGCTGAACGCGGACTTCTCCGAAAACGCCGAGGCCTGGGAGCACGACACCTTCTACGAGGCCAGCACGCGTAAGAAAAAGAAGAAGCCCGAACCCGCGGAGGCACCCGAAGCATGAGCGTGAAGAAACTTGCCGCAACCGGCGTGTTGCTGGCGCTCTGCCTGTTGTTCCAGCTGCTGAAAAGCATTTCCGTCTTTCTGACGGGTCCGATGGTCAATGCCATCCTCATCATCGCGACGATCCTCGTCGGTCCGGCGAGCGGCGCCCTGATCGCCCTGTGCAGCCCCCTGTTCGCATGGCTGCTCGGCGCGACGCCCGTGATCAACATGATCCCCTGGATGCTTCCCGTCATCATGCTCGGAAACCTCGCGATCGTCTTCGTGCCATGGCTCCTTTGGAAAAAGAACCCCATCGGCGGTCTCGCGCTCGGCAGCGTCGTGAAAGCCTGCTTCCTGTGGCTGACGGTCTGGTATGTCGTGCTGCCGTTGTTCGGTGCGGGTCTTCCCGCAAAGATGGTCGCGACCGTCCGCACGACGTTCTCCGTCACGCAGCTGATCACGGCACTGCTCGGCAGTGTCATCGCCTTCATCGTCATCGACCGCATCGGCAAACACACAAAAACCAATTAAAGCAAGGACCGCGTCCCGTTCGGGTGCGGTCTTTTTCTTTCCCCCAAGAACGTTATCCGCGGTATAATGAAAAAAAAGCACGGAAAGGAGCCTGCGCTATGTGCGGACGCTACTTCATCGAGAACAAGGAAGACGAGCGCATCGAAGCGATCGTCCGCGCGGCGGTTCCCTTTGCGGAAAAAGCCGGGCGAACGATGAAGTCCTCGGGCGACGTCTTTCCGACGGATCTTGTCCCCGTGCTTGCGCCCTCGCGCCTGCATCGCGAGCTCATTCCCTTCCCGATGATTTGGGGCTTCGCGCACCCGAACCGTCCCGGCGTGCTCGTGTTCAACACCCGTTCGGAAACCGCCGAAGAAAAGCCACTGTTCGTCACCAGCGTGCACGACCGCCGCTGTCTCATCCCCGTCAGCGGATATTACGAGTGGGAGAAGACCGCCGAGGGCAAAAAGGAACGGCGCATCTTCACGGCAGCCGAACCGTTCTTCCTTGCCGGGCTGTATATCCGCTCCGAACGCGAACCGTTCCCGTACTTTTCGATCCTCACGATGGAAGCCCCGGAGCCGATCCGCGCCATCCACCAACGCATGCCCGTGATCGTGACGGAGCAGCAGAAAGCGGACTGGATCGGCGGCGTGTTGCCCATTGCCGAAGCCTCGGCATGGTCCGTCGGCAAAAGCGGGATCGTCTGTTCCGGATGAGCCTTGCGCCGTTCTTATCCCCGTTGGGATAAATATCCGGCACGAAAAAACAAGCCCCTGCCCGGGGCTTGTTTTTTGTCTGTCCGTATTTTATTTCAGCAGTCCGCCCGCTTCGGGGTGCTTTTCGAACCACTTCACCGCATACGAGCAGGTCGGATGCGCTTTCCATCCGTTCTTTCCGATCTCCGCCACCGCGGCTTCCATCAGCTGTCCTGCGATCCCCTGTCCGCGGAGCGAATCGTCCACGAACGTATGGTCGATCGTCGCAACGCCGTCCCGAACGGGGAACGTCACCTCACACAGCAGCTTTTCGCCATCCGCCGCAAAAATGCGGCCCGTTTCCACCTGAAATTCCATATCGCTTTCCTTTCCGGGCAACGCGCCCTCTCGTTTATTCTTCGTCCTCTTCCGCCCACGCAAGCGCGCAGCGGACGGCCCGTTTCCAGCCCTTCAGCAGTTTTGCGCGGTGTTCGCGGTCCATTCCGGGGACGAACACCTTGTCGACCGCGCGGTTGTTTTTGATATCCTCCGGTCCGTTCCAATAGCCCACCGCAAGCCCCGCCAGGTACGCGGCGCCGAGGGCCGTCGTTTCGATACAGCGGGGGCGGCACACATCGCTTTCCATGATATCCGACTGGAACTGCATCAGAAAGTCGTTCGCGCAGGCGCCGCCGTCGACCATGAGCTCCGTGATGCGGATACCCGAATCCCGTTCCATCGCACGGGCGATGTCATAGGTCTGATACGCCAGCGACTCGAGCGTCGCGCGGACGAGATGCGCGCGGGAGAACCCGCGGGTGATCCCCACCACCGCGCCCCGCGCATGCTGGCTCCAGTACGGCGCGCCGAGCCCCGTGAACGCGGGCACGACGTATCCGCCCGCGGTATCCGCCACCTTTTCGGCATACTCGATGCTTTCCGCCGCATTCGACAACACGCCCAGTTCGTCCCGCAGCCACTGCACCGCGGCGCCCGCCACGAAGATCGACCCTTCGAGCGCATACTCCACGTGGTCCTCAAAGCCGACGGCGATCGTCGTCACGAGCCCGTTGCGGCTTTCGACGATCTCCTTGCCCGTGTTCATCAGCATGAAGCAACCCGTTCCGTAGGTGTTTTTCATCTGTCCGGGCTCGAAGCAGCACTGTCCGAACAGGGCGCACTGCTGGTCGCCCGCGGCACCCGCGATGGGGATCTCCCCGCCGTAAAGTTCGAACGCGCTCTTCCCGTAAACGCAGCTCGAAGGCTTGACCTCGGGCAGGATGCATGCGGGAACGTTGAGCAGTTCCAGCAGTTCTTCATCCCACTGCAGTGTATGGATATTGAACAGCATCGTGCGGCTCGCGTTCGTCACGTCGGTCACGTGGACCTCGCCGCCGGTCAGCCGCCAGATGAGCCAAGTATCGATCGTGCCGAACAGGAGCTTTCCGCTCTTTGCGCGCGCCATCGCGCCGGGAACGTTTTCCAAAAGCCACTTGATCTTCGAACCCGAAAAGTACGCGTCCGGCTGCAAGCCCGTCTTTTGGCGAATGGTCTCCCCGTATCCCCGGGATACCAGACCGTCGATGATATCCGAAGTGCGGCGGCACTGCCACACGATGGCGTTCGCGATGGGCTTACCGGTCTCCTTATCCCAAATGACCGTGGTCTCGCGCTGGTTCGTGATGCCGATGGCGGCGATCTCCCGCGCCGTCACGCCGAGCTTTGCCATCGCGGCGCGACTGACTTCGAGCGTGGTATCCCAGATCTCTTCGGCGTCGTGCTCCACCCAGCCGGGCTTCGGATAGATCTGCCGGAATTCCTTCTGCACCGATGCGCAAATATTGCCTGCTTTGTCAAAAAGGATACAGCGGGAACTGGTCGTTCCCTGATCGAGAGACATGATGTATTGCATTGTGTTTTCCTTTTCAAAAGAGTCGGATGTGAAATGTTTTCATGCGTCCATCTTATGACGCGGCGCCTGTGTTTGCAAGCTTTGCTTTATGATATCTTTCCAAAGTGCGGGTTCCCGTGTCGTACCCGGTCCCTCACTCTCCCCGTGCATGTCTGCGGTATTCGCTCGGCGTTTCGCCGAAATTCTCCCGGAACGCCGTCGCAAAGCGCGCCGCGCTGTCGTAACCGACCGCTTTGGCGACCTCCGTGACCTCCCGGTCCGTCGTCTTCAGCAGCGCAGCCGCGCGTTCGAGGCGGTGCGTCCGCATATGCGCCGCGATGGTCGTTCCGTAAACGCGCTTGAACACGGTCTTCAGTGTCGTCGTGTTCATCAAAAACATCCGCGCAAGGTCGTCGATCGAAATGCGCTCGGACAGATGCTCCATCAGATGATCGTGCACCTTGCGGACGATCTCCTCCTGCGAAGCGCCGTAATCCACCTTGTGCTCGGGGCAGGCGACCTCCATCACCTGTTCGACGATGCCGTGCAGCATCCGGATCCGCTCGGTATCCGCGGCGCGGTAGTGCACCTCCTTGCCCTCGCGGCGGCTTTCGATCAGCCCGCTCTCCGTCAGGGAATGCAGGTGGTGCGAGACTGCGGGGCTCGACATCTCCATCAGTGCGGCGATGTTCACCACGCATTCCTCCCGGTGGCACAGCAGCCAGAAGATGCGCACGCGCGCGGGGTCGCTCAGCTGTTTGAATATCTCGGATACGGCACCGAACCGTTCGGTATCCGCAAGAACGTTTTTGATGTCCTCCGTATGCAGATGTTTTCCGTGCGCATGCGGCAGTTCGAACGCGTCCATCGTTTCCACCTCTTTCCGTTTCGGAAATTTCGCTTTCCGTTTTCGGCACATGGGGCTTCTCCCCGTTGCCGTCTCCGTTCGGATTCAGTATACTGCTCTTGTAACGATTAAACAACCGTTTAATCTTGAAACCGATACGGAGGAAGAACCGATGAAAAAGAACTACAAAATCGAAGTCGACTGCGCCAACTGCGCCAACCTCATGGAAGAGGCAACGAAAAAGACCCCCGGCGTTGCGGACGCCGTCGTGAACTTCATGACCCAGAAAATGAGCGTGACCTTTGAAGAGGGCGCGGACGTCAAAGCCGTCATGCAGGAAGTCCTCAAAGCCTGCAAAAAAATCGAGCCCGATTGCGAGATCGCACTGTAACCCCATGCCGGCGGCAAGCCGGCTGCGGAACGGAGGACCGGTATGAACAACAAACAAAGGAAGATGCTGCTGCGCATCCTCGTCGTGTCGGCGATGCTCGCCGCGCTGCATTTTCTCCCCGTCACGGGGATCCCGCGGCTGGTTGCGTATCTCACCGCCTATCTCATCATCGGATACGACATCCTGAAAAAGGCGGGCAAAGGCGTCGTCAACGGGCGCGCTTTCGATGAGAACTTCCTCATGGCGGTGGCGACGATCGGCGCGTTCGGTCTTGCCATTTGGGAGCGGAGCGGCGACTACGCCGAGGGCATCTTCGTCATGCTCTTCTATCAGGTGGGCGAGCTGTTCCAGTCCGTTGCGGTCGGCAAAAGCCGCAGGAGCATCTCCGCATTGATGGATATCCGCCCCGATTACGCGAACGTTGAACGGGACGGCAGGCTCGAGCGCGTCGACCCGGATGAAGTCGAAGTCGGCACGTGCATCACCGTGCAGCCCGGGGAAAAGATCCCGATCGACGGCGTGATTGAAAGCGGTAAGGCGAGCCTGAACACCGCCGCGCTCACCGGTGAAAGCATCCCGCGGGATGTCAAAGAGGGCGATGCCGTTCTCAGCGGCTGCATCAGCCTGAACGGCGTGCTCCGCATCCGCACGACAAAGGAGTTCGGCGAGTCGACGGTATCGAAGATCCTCGATCTGGTGGAAAACGCAAGTTCCCGCAAGTCGAAGTCCGAGGCGTTCATCTCCCGCTTTGCGCGGGTCTACACCCCCGCGGTCTGCATTGCCGCCGTTGCGATCGCCCTCGGCGGTCCCGCAGTCCGCGCATTGGCGGGTCTTTCCCCCGACCTTTCCCAATGGCTGTACCGCGCGCTGACCTTCCTCGTCGTCAGCTGTCCGTGCGCGCTCGTCATCAGCATCCCGCTCGGCTTCTTTGCGGGCATCGGCTGCGCAAGCCGTGAAGGCGTGCTGATCAAGGGCTCCAACTTTCTCGAAGCGTTGGCCGATGTGAAAACGGTCGTGTTCGACAAAACAGGGACCCTGACCCGCGGCGTGTTCGAGGTCGTCGCGGTGCACCGCAACACCATTCCCCCGGAGGCCGTTACGGAATACGCCGCACTTGCCGAATGCGCAAGCACGCACCCGATTTCGAAAAGCCTCATCGCAGCCTACGGGAAAGAGCCCGACCGCAGCCGCGTTACGGAGATCGAAGAGACCGCGGGCTATGGCGTCACCGCCGTGGTCGACGGGCATTCCGTCGCTGCGGGAAACCGCAAGCTGATGGAGCGTCTCGGCATCCCTTGCGAGGATTGCCGCTCCGCGGGTACGGTCGTGCATGTCGCCGTCGACGGAGCATATGCGGGACACATCCTGATTTCCGATGTTGTGAAACCGCACGCCAAAGAAGCGCTCGCCGCCCTGAAGCGGAACGGCGTGGAAACGACCGTGATGCTGACCGGCGATTCGCGCACGGTCGCGGAAGCCGTCGCGGCGGAGCTCGGGCTCGACGAAGCACGCAGCGAGCTTTTGCCCGATGATAAGGTCACCGAGGTGGAAAAGCTCCTTGCGGCACGGAACGGGCGCGGCAAACTCGCCTTTACGGGCGACGGCATCAACGACGCCCCCGTTCTCACCCGAGCGGATATCGGCATCGCGATGGGCGCGATGGGTTCGGATGCCGCGATCGAAGCAGCGGATGTGGTCCTGATGGACGACGACCCGCTGCAGCTGGTCAAAGCGATCCGCATCTCCCGCAAGTGCATCGGCATCGTCAAGCAGAACATCGTCTTCTCCCTTGCGGTCAAATTCGCCTGTCTGATCCTCACGGCGTTCGGTTATGCGAACATGTGGGCAGCGATCTTTGCGGATGTCGGCGTCATGATCCTCGCGGTGCTGAACGCGGTCCGCGCCTTGCGGTACCGCGAATAACGCACTTTCCCGTCCTTTCTTTCCAACCGGTGCGGGTCTTCGGGGACCCGCACCGGTCTTTTCTTTTCCGGTCAACAGACCTTGACGGAACTTAGGAAACATTCTATTATGAACATGTTCATATTGATACATATCCATTCACTTGTTCCGAAAGGAGCGTCCGATGCCGAAGCTGATCCCGGATCTCAAAGCGAAACTGCAAGAAGAAGCCCGTCGTCAAATCTCCGAGCTTGGATACGGCGCTGTCAGTATCCGTTCGATTGCACGCGGTTGCGGCGTCGGTACCGGCACGGTTTACAATTATTTCTCTTCGAAAGAAGCACTGGTCGCTTCCTTTCTCGCAAACGACTGGCGGGAAAGTGTGGCGCGCATCTCCGCGCTTGCCGATACCGGTGCGGATGCGGACACCGTGCTCCGCGCCTGCTATACTGAACTGTCCGACTTCAATCAGCGGCATACCGATCTGTTTGCTTCCGCCGGGAAGACCGGCATCACGATCACACACGCTTACCACACGATACTGCGCAACCAGATCGCGTCGCACCTGCGTCCGTTTGCGGAAGACGGTTTCACTGCGGAATTCATCGCGGAAGCCCTCATCACCTGGACGGTCGAAGGAGTCCCGTATAACGAGCTGCGGCGTGTGTTGCTGAAAACCTTGCCGGCGCCATCCGCTTCGGATGCCTGACTCCGCCGTACGGGTTTTCACGTCGGCGTTGCTTCCGCATTGCCGGAGCGCCCGTTGAAAACAGAAACAATGTTTCCTTTTCGGGGGAAAAGGGGGACCGCCGTTTCCGCTTTGCGGAGGCGGCGGTTTTGTTTGTGTTTTCTTGTGCTTTTCCGGATTTATGTTAAAATGTATTGTTATTTGTACATAAAGGAGAAGTGTATGCTGAAAGCTGTGTTTTTCGATCTGGACGGAACGCTCCTGCCGATGGATCAGGATGTGTTCGTCAAAGGGTATTTCAAATATCTCGCCACCATGCTCGCACCGCACGGTTATGCGCCGGACAAGCTGATCCAAGCGGTTTGGCACGGCACCGAAGCCATGATCCGGAACGACGGCAGCCGTACGAACGAAGAAGCCTTCTGGGAAGATTTCGCCAAGCTCATGGGACCGGAATCGCTTGCCGACAAGCCCCTGTTCGAATCCTTCTACCGCGATGAGTTCCCCCGCGCAAAGCAATTCTGCGGTTTTGCGCCCGAAGCGGCGGAGGTCGTCGACTTCATCCGGGAAGCGGGGCGCCGTGTGATCCTGGCAACCAACCCGATCTTCCCCGCGGTCGCGACCGAGCAGCGCATCCGCTGGGCGGGTCTCGACCCCGACCGGTTCGAGCGTTGGACAACCTATGAGAACTGCAATTACTCGAAGCCGAACCCCGAATACTACCGCATGCTGCTCGATGAAGCGGGGCTTTCCGCGGAGGATTGCCTGATGGTGGGCAACGACACCGGCGATGATATGGTCGCCGAAACGCTCGGCATGCGGGTGTTTCTTCTGACGCCCTGCCTCATCAACAAGAAGAACGAGGATATTTCCCGTTGGCCGCACGGCGGTTTTGCGGAATTGACGCAATATCTGAAAGAAAACCTGTAAATCCACCATCCGCGGCATCGCCGCATTGAGGAGTGCCGATGATCCCCATTCTGGATATGCACTGCGACACCGTTTCGCAGATACTGAACGCCCGCCTCACCGGGAAAACCGCCGCCTTGCGGCAAAACGAACTGGACGCCGACCTCGGACGGATGCGCAGCGCCGGTTATCTGTGCCAGAATTTCGCGTTGTTCACCTATCTCGGGCACTGGGTCCCCGGCAGCGACCACCGGCTGGAAGCTGTTGCGGAGCGGTATCCGACGCCGACGGACTACGCCCTTGCTCTCTCGGATACGCTCGACGCCGAAGTCGCCGCGAACCCGGACCTTGTCCGTCCCGTCACGACCGCAACGGAGATCGAAGAGAACTTCCGCAGCGGCAAGCTTTCCGCCCTGAAAACCATCGAAGAAGGCGCGGTCTACCGCGGCGATCCCGCCCTTGTCCGGGAATTTTACGACCGCGGCGTACGCATGACGACCATCACCTGGAACTACGAAAACGAGCTGGGTTTTCCCAACCGCAAAGTCCCCGGGAAAGGCGTCGTTCCGGATACCGAAAACGGACTGACGCCCGTAGGAAAAGACTTCGTCGCCCTTTGCAAGGAACTCGGCATCATCGTCGATATCAGTCACCTGAACGATGCGGGCATCCGCGATGTGTTCTCCGTCATGGGCAAAACGCCGTTCGTCGCCAGCCACTCGAACGCCCGGGCGCTGACCGGACACCCGCGGAACCTCACAGATGAGATGCTCCGTCGGCTTGCCGATTGCGGCGGCGTGACGGGCATCAACTTCTGTTCGGACTTCATCAACGACCGGAACGACGGGCTCACCCGCATCGACGACATCGTACGGCATATCCGTTATATCGAAAACGTTGCCGGCATCGACGCCATCGGACTCGGTTCGGATTTCGACGGCATCGACAACCGCGTCGAAACGGATGGTTGCGACGGTATGCAGCAGATCGCCGCAGCGCTTTCCCGCGAGGGTTTCTCCGAAGAAAAGATCGAAAAGATCTTTTACAAAAACGCGCTCCGCGTCTACCGCGATATCCTCGGATAAACAAAAAGGCAGGTTCCGCACCTGCCTTTTTTGTTGCGCTTCATTCCGAAAAGTCCGCCCGCAATTCCGTTTCCGCTTTCCTGAGCGGCCGTCCCGTCACCATCACGGCGAACAGGAACACCATGCAAACGACCCAAATGACCGGTTCCGCAAGACAAACAACGATATACCCGAACGACGGGATGAGCCACAGACCGCACAGCAGCTTGATCCCGAGCTCGAATCCCGAGGAAACGACCGGAACGAGCTTTCTGTCGATCGCCTGCAGCGCCGTGCGCAGCGCCAAAAGCGCGCCGAGCGCCGGATAACAGGAAAAATGCAGGCGGATGCTCAGCACCGCCTTCGCAATGACCTCCGGGTCCGAGGTCGCGGTCAGAATGCGCACCAGCATGCCGCCGAACGCCCAACCGAACGCACACGCCGCGACCGCGTAGACCGTCTCCGCCGCAAGCACGGTCTTCAGCGCCTTGCGGATCCGTTCCGTCTTCCGTGCGCCCCAGTTCTGGCTGATGAAGGTCGATCCCGCCGTTGCGAGCGAACCGAGCGGCATCATGAACATGACGATGATGCGGCGTGCCGAAACATGCGCCACGATGAGCGTTGCGCCGAGCTCGTTGACCGCACGTTGGTAAAAGACCGAGCCGATGTCGACCACGCAAAGCATCACCGCCATGGCAAGCCCCGTGGAATTCATCTGCCGCACGCGGCGGGGTTCCAAACGGAAATGCCGTTTTTCGGGAAGGATATCCCCGTATCGTTTCACGAGATATACGCCCGAAAGCAGGGCGCTCACCGCCTGTGCGATCACCGTCGCGGACGCGGCACCGCACACGCCCCACCGGAACACGACTACGAACAGCACGTCGAGGACTCCGTTCAGCAGGCTCGCAAAGATCAAAAACCACAGGGGCGTCTTGCTGTTGCCGACCGCCCGCAGGATCCCCGAAACCATGTTGTACAGAACGGTCGCCGTCATTCCCGCGAGGATGATGAGGATATACGCGGTCGCGTCCGCCAGAATGTTTTCCGGCACGTTCATGAGCCGCAGCAGCGGGCGGAGCCCCGCCACCGAAACGGCGGTCAGCAGAAGCGAAGCCGCCGCATCGAGGACCACGGTCGTCGCGATCGCGCTTTTCAGTTCCTCACGGTCCCCGGAGCCGAATGCCCGCGCGATCACGATCCCGTAGCCGTTGTTCAGTCCCGTCACGAAGTTGATCATCAGCCCCGACAGCGAACTCGTCGCGCCGATCGCCGCGATCGCCGCATCGCCGAGGTTATACCCCGCGATCATCGTGTCGACGACGTTGTAAAACTGCTGAAAAACATTGCCGATCAGCAACGGCACCGCAAACGCGAGGATCAGCCGCAGCGGCTCTCCTCGCGTCATATCATTGGTATGCATCCACGCTCCTTTCCGTCCGGAGGACGATCTGGTTTCCGTTCCGCGGTCCCGCGAAAATATCATATGATACAAGAAATCCCGGAATTCCGGAAATCCCCGGCAACAGGAAAAGGACCATACGGTCTTCCGTACGGTCCTTCCGTTTCTCCGTTCACAGGCCGGTTTCCCGCGAGCGGTGTTTCAGCGCGCCGGGGTTCTCCGCGAACCATTCCAGCGCCTGGCGTTTGTTCTTGTCGATGGCGGCGATCAGCTCTTCGATCCCCGAAAAGCGTTGTTCCGGGCGGAGAAAAGCGTACAGCGTCGCGGTGACCTGCTTCCCGTACAAGTCGTGGTTTCCCGGTGTGAGGATATGCGACTCCACGGTCGCGGGTCCGTCGGGCGTCGTCGGATGCCTGCCCACGTTCGTCACTGCGGGGAAGTCTTCCCCGTTCACGGTCAGCGTGCACACATACACGCCGTAGGGCGGTGTGACCGCGTCCCCCGGGAGGATGAGGTTCGCAGTCGGGAAGCCGAGCTTCCGTCCCAGCTGTTTGCCCGTTTCGACCGTGCCCCGGAAGGTGCACGGCAGGGGAAAATCACAATACGGTAAAGGTTCTTTCATCGGCACCTGCTTTTCTTTGTCGGTCACACCGCAAGCACCGTGCGGTGCTTCAGTTCGCGGCGGGCGCTTCGGTCGCAACGGTCTCCGTCACTGCGGCGGGTTCTTCCTTCGGCTCTTCCTTCGCCTTGGGCTTCACGAGCATCACGAAGCCCGCGATGAACGCGGAAAGGATCGCCGCGGAAACGAGCATGTAACCCCATTTGAACTTCTGGCTGCCCGCTTTTGCCTCGGGGATAAGCTTCGCGCTGCGGAGCGCGGTGACAAGGGGCTTGTACAGCAACAGGGTGAGACCCGCGTTGATACCGCTCTTCACGAGGTTGAAGGGCATGAACACGGTGAACATCATGCCCGCAACGACGCTGCGCGGCATGCCCATGTAGATGGGGGTGATGATCAGGTTCCACAGCATCATCATCGCGGTCATGGAAACGATGCCCGCTGCGGCGCCGACATAAGCACCCTTCATGCTGTGCATCTTCTTGTAAACGATCACGGCGGGCAGTGCAAAGGACGCCGTGGAAACGACGTTCATGATGAAGCCGTAGATACCCGTGGTGGAGATGGTGAACAGCTCAATGAGGGAAACGAGCACCGTGATGATGAGCGCGACGCCCGGCCCGTAGATGAAGCCGCCGATCGCAACGACCGCGTCTTTCGGGTCGTAGCTCAGAAAGCCGTTGAAGTTGGGGATGACGCGGCCGAGCAGCACAGCGCAAAATGCGACAGCCGCCAGCATACCGGTCACGACCATTTTACGGGTACGTTCGTTCGTTTGGGTTCTTTCCATTGTTGTTACTCCTAAAAAACAAGAATCACCTGAAAGATCGTCTTCCAGGTGTTGCATGTATCAAGGAGCTGCGGTTCCGCCGGTTGCAGGCGGGATACACAACACATCTTCTTCCATCCGGACTGTAACGGTCGGTACCGGAATCACACCGGTTCATGCCAGTCGGCTCGCGGACTATAACCGCCGGTCGGGAATTTCACCCTGCCCCGAAGACCAATCAAATTCAGTTGTCGCGATTAGCATACCACCGCGTTTCCGAAAATGCAATGCCCTTTTGATAAAATTTCTCTTATTTGAACCCGGTAAAAATTCAATGTCCACACGGTCCGTTTTGCGATATAATATGATGTCTTGCCGAAAACCACGGCAAACGATCCGAATATCACGCATGGAGAAATGCTTATGAAAGATAAATTCCGAATCCCCGTCCCGGGGCAGCGCATCGTCCGCACCGCCATTGCGGTCGGGCTGTGCCTCGCCATCTACGTGCTCCGCGGCAAACAGGGCATCCCCTTGTTCTCGGCGCTCGCCGCGATGCAGTCCATCCAGCCCTACACCAAGGACATGAAGGGTGTTGCCCGTAAGCGCATCCTCGGTACCGCCATCGGCGCGCTGTGGGGTCTGTCTCTCCGTATGGGAGAGCTTGCCATGTTCGGCCGCGGTATGAACGACAGCCTGCACTACTTCGCCGTTTCGCTGCTCCTCATCCCGATGCTGCACTCGACCGTTTTGATGAAGCTGTCGGATATGACCTACTTCTCCGCAGTCGTTTACATCAGCGTCACGGTCGGACATTTCGGCGACACCTATCCCGACCTGTTCCTGTTTGTATTCAACCGCATGCTCGACACCGTGATCGGCGTCGCGGTCGCAGCGGTCGTCAACCGCGTGCATCTGCCGCGCCGTCAAAACACCGACACGCTGTTCGTTTCCGCACTCGGTCACAGCCTGCTCGGCAACGACAGCCGGCTTTCCCCCTACTCCCTTGTGGAACTGAACCGCCTGATGGACGACGGCGCCAAAGTCACCATCAGCACCGTCGAAACGCAGGCAACGGTACGTGAGCTGCTTCCCGGCGTCAAACTCCGCTACCCCATCATCACGATGGACGGCGCCGCCCTTTACGACATGGGCAAGCTCGAATACATCCGCACCGTCCGGATGAGCGAGGAAAAGGCGGACCGCATGATGCGCAAGCTCACCGAATGCGGTGTCCCTTACTTCAGCAACAACATCGAGCAGAACCTGCTGGTCATCCGTTACGCCGAGCTTGCGAACGAAGGCATGCGCCGCCTGTTCGAAAAGAAGCGCAGCTCCCCCTACCGCAACTATGTCAAGAGCTCCGCGCATTTCACCGAAAACGTCATGTACCTGCTCGCCATCGACACCGTGGAGCGCATCGACGCTTGTTACGAGGAGCTCATGAAACAACCGTGGATCGGCGAATACTCCGTCGTGAAGAGCGAATCCCCCGTTGAGGGATGGTCGGCGATCAAGATCTACGACGGTGCATGCTCGCGCGAAGCGATGCTCAAGGAACTCGAAAAGATCATGGGCACAAGCAAGACCATCACCTTCGGCTGCAACGAGAAGTTCGATGTCGTGGTCAAAAATGCCGACCGCAACGAACTCGTCAAGCAGATCAAACGCCGCTTCGAACCCGTGGATCTCAAATGCTGGAAACGGATCTTCCGCTGGTGACCCCGGACAAAAAAGCGCAAGAAAACCCCGCCGCAACTGCGGCGGGGTTTTTGCATGTCCCGGAAACAAGTTCACTTTGTGAACCGCGAGAGGACCTCCTTCAATTCGGGCACGCGGATTGGTTTGGCGACATAAGCGTTCATTCCGGCTTTTTCCGCGTTTTTGCGGTCCTCATCGAAGGCGTTCGCCGTCATCGCGATGATCGGTATGGACGCCTTTTCCGGGTCTTCCATCCTGCGGATCTCCTCCGTGGCGGCATACCCGTTCATCACGGGCATCTGGATATCCATGAGGATCGCATCGTAGTATCCCGCCGGGCGTTCCCGCAGCATCTCCACACAGATGGCACCGTCCGCGGCGTGTTCGACCTCGGCGCCCGCATCCGAAAGGATCGCGCAGGCGATCTCGGTATTGAGCTCGTTGTCTTCCGCAAGCAGGATCCGCACCCCGGCGATATCCGCTGCTTGCTCCGTCGCGGGCACCTTGCGGTTCGCGGCGACATCCGCCTCCTCCGCGATGCGGTGTTCCATGATCACACGGATCGTCGTACCCTTGCCCCGTTCGGAGTCGATCTCGATACGTGCGTCCATGATATCGCAGAGCCGTTTGACGATCGCCATCCCCAGACCCGTTCCCACCACCTTGCTTTCGGTGGTGTCGTGTTCGCGCGCAAAATCGTCGAAGATACGGCCGACGAATTCGGGGCTCATGCCGATACCCGTGTCGATGATGCTGTTCACGTAACGGGCGTATCCCTCCCGCTCGCATTCGATCTCGCGGAAATCCATGCGGATCGAACCGCCCGCCGGCGTATACTTGATGGCGTTCGACATGAGGTTCATCATGACCTCGCGGATCTTCTGCATATCGGCGTACACATAGCGGTGTGTGATGTCCATCGTGCCTTCGAATTTCTGATTCCGCCGCGCGATCTCGTTTTCAAGCAGCGGCACGACCGAGCACTCCGGGTCCATCAGATCGACGGGCTTTTCCTCCACGGCGATCTTTCCGCTGTCGATCCGCGAAACCTCGAGCACGTTGTTGATGAGTGCGAGCAGGTAATCGGCGCTCGTCCGGATCTTCGCGAGATGATCCGCCAGCTTCTCCGGGTCGCCGAGTTCCTTTTCCATCAGCCCCGTATAGCCGAGGATGGCGTTCATGGGCGTGCGGATATCGTGACTCATGCTGAACAGGAAGGTGCTCTTTGCGCGGTTGGCGACATTCGCCTCGTCGCGCGCTTTTTCCAACTGGACCCGGTTTTCCTCCAGGTCCGCATTCGCCCGCCGCAGTTCTTCGAACGCGCGGCGGTTCTCCTCATCGAAGCGGCGGTTCTCCTCCTCGAGCTTTTCGTTCTCCCTCGCCATGCGTCTGCGTTCCACTGCGGAACGGTACATCAAATAGGCAACGTACACCCCCAGCACCGCGCAGCTCGTGACGATGAGCACCGCCGCGTTCCGCGTGCTTGCGCCGACGACCGTTTCGAAAGAGCTTGCCGGAATGACGAGCGCCGCGTACCAGTCCGTTCCGGGGACGGCGGAAACCGAAATGCGGCCTTCTCCGTGCGCGCCCCGATACGAAACGCTGCCGTTCGTTTCCCCGTTTAGGATCTCGCGGAACGCCTTTTCCTGCGCTTCGTTGAAGCCGTAGCCCTCGATCATCTTGTCCACAGTCAGGTCGGGCACGAAGGGCACGTCTTCCCGCGAGGAGCAGATGAGCATCCCGTTCTTCTCGTACAGAAAACCGATCGTCTCCGCGCCGAAAAACTCCATCCGCAGCAACGGCGAGATCTGCCTGCGCGATTCGAGATATCCCGTGAGAACGCCCGCGATCTCACCGCCGTAATACAGCGGCGTGTAAAAATTCACGAGCGTTTCCTTGGAGACCTTCGGATGGTGATTGTTCCAGATGCCCGTATTCCCGCGGATCCCCTCGGTGTAATAGGTCCGGTCGCTCGCGTCGAAGGGCTCTCCGGGGTTCATGATGTTCATGCCGTCCGCGCGGATGTACTCGATCGCGCCGAACGGGGTGTTCTCCGTCAGCGGTGAAATGACCGTGCGCGGGTCCTTCAGCTCGGGTCCGGTCATTCCCGCACCGATCGAAACGGCGATACCGCGGATGCTGCTTTCCGCATAGCCGACGGTCGCCGCGATCTCCGTCGCGACCATTTCGGTCAACTGTGCGGCATTGTACTCTGCATATTCGACGATCGTCTCGCGCTGGCGGGACGCGTAATCCAAAATCAACGCCAGCACGCACAATACGACGAGCAGCGGTGGGATGATCCGACCGGGCTTGAACGCAGGTTCCCGGTTTCCGGGAGCCCGTGGCTTTTGCCCGGGGATCTGAAATTTCATCGGTCGTTTCTTCGCTTCCATCCGGTCGGTTTCCTTTTTCCGAAACGGGACTCATGGCATTTTGCATGCAGTTCCCCGTCGATTTGATATTTCTTGTAACTGTTTGTTATTATACATAAAATCGTTTGACCATCAAAGACCGTCCGGAAGCGGACCGCGAATTATTTCCAAAAGGCGCTCGCTATCCTCCTGTTGCCGAAAAAGGACCGCGACATAACCGCCGCGGTCCCCTTGCCGGTTCAAGTCAACGGACCGGTCCCGCTTCCAGCGCGTTCTCCACGGCTTTCCGCAGCACCTTGCTCGAATTCGTCGCGCCCGCAACGGCCTCGACCGCCGTCGTTTGTCCTCCGACCATATTCGCGATGACCGCTTCCGCGGGCTTTCCCTTCCCGTTTTTGTGTTCCAGGATGTCGATACGCACGATCGTATGATCCTCAATAAATACGTGCACCCGCGCGGCGACGATCCCCGCATCGAACGAGCCCTCGTAAGTACCGTCCGGCAACTGCGCGAGGTCCGGCGAAGTGAACGTGATAGCTTCGACCTTCGCCTTGTACTCCGCGACCGACTTGAGGTAGAACCCACCCGCAATGAGTGCGAGCAACAGCACCGCCGCGATGACGGTGAGAACGATCTTCGTTTTCTTTTCCATGGTTTTCTCCTTTATCCGATGATGCCCCGCACGAACGCGACTGCGGCAGCAAGGTCCCGCTCGTCCGGATGACCCTTCGCGATACCGCCGATGAGCTTGAACGGACCGTAGGTGTCGAAGCCGCGGCAACCGAATGTACCGACGATGCACGCGCGCTTTGCCGCAAGCAACGACTCCGCCGAGCCGAACGCCCCGCGGCTGCCGTAGGTACAGATCAAGAATACGTCCTTCCCCTCGGGCAGGTCCTCTTCGATCGCCCGCAAAACGGTTTGGTGCATTTTGTTGAAATACGAGCCCGACGCGAAGCCGATCTTGTCGTACCCCGAAAGGTCCGCGTGCGGCGACATCACCGCGTCGACGAGCTCCACCCCGCATTCCGCGGCGATCCTTTCCGCCAGTTTCTTCGTATTTCCGTGATGTACGGATGCATAGACCAATGCTGTTTTCATGCTTTCTATTCGGTTTTCCGGCAAGCGTTCCCGCCGGTCCCTTCCTCCCGGGGGTCTGCCCCCGAATCGTCGTTTCCGCATATTATAATCTAACTATCGTTAATTAGTCAACCGTGAACTCGCCGATGTCCGTGAACGACAAACGGCGGGCACCCATAGGATGCCCGCCGAACGTATCGTTTGAATACCGGATCACAGCAGCTTTTCGTCTGCATTCGTGCCCGTGTTCGTATTGCGGAGAAACATAAAGTAAGCGCCGATGCACACCGCGAGAAATGCCAACGCCGTGATCACGACGGCGTGCTGCCCCGCATCCAGCTCGCCCTTGATGCCGCTGAGCTCCACGAACAGGATCAGCACCGGGGTCACAAAACGCACCATGAAGCAGAACACCCGCTGCAGGACCGCGCCGCCCATTTTCGAACCGGACGCCTCCAGCTCGCGGAGCGCGTTTTCGGGTTTGATGATCCAACCGACGGTGATGCAGGCGAGCAGCGCTCCCATGGGCATGAGCAAGGTGTTCGTGACCTCATCGAAGAAGGTCAGCAGGTCCATGCCGAAGAACGCGTGCTCCATTTCGCCGTTGATCGCCACATGACCGAGCGACCACGCGATCGGAATGGATACCAGGAAGCAGAAGGTCACCACGCCGAGCCCGGAGAACTTGCGGGAAACCTTGAATTTCTGAATGATGAACTGCGTGACGACCTCGACCAGCGAAACGACCGAAGTGACCGCCGCGATACAGACCATCGCAAAGAACAGGAAGGAAACGATCTTGCCGACCGTGCCGAGGGAAGCGAACACATCCGGCAGGATGATGAACACCAGTGCGATGCCCTTGCTGCTGCCGAGCAGGTTCGGATCGAAATGCGCGACCGCGGGGAAGATCGCAAGACCCGCCAGCAACGCCACGAGCGTGTCGAAGAAGCAGATCATCATGCAGGACTTCTTCACATCGATATGCGTGCCCGTGTAGGAGCCGTAAGAAAGCATGATACCCATGCCGAGGGACAGGGAGTAGAACGCCTGCGCCATCGCCACGAGGATCTGTTTCGGACCGATGGTCGAGAAATCCGGCTGCAGGAAGAAGCGCAGACCATCGCGCACGCCCTCACCGAGGGTGAGCGAATACCCAGCGATGCCGACGATCAGCAAGAACAAAATGGGCATGAGGATCTTGGACATCTTTTCGATGCCGTTCTTCACGCCGCCCATGATGATGAACGCGCTGAACAGCAGGAACACACCCGTGAACAGCGCCACCTCGGGCGTGTTGACGGAAAAGCTTTCGAGCATGCCCGCATTGCCCCAAAAGGAATGCGTGGCGTACTTCAGCGTCCAACCGCCGAGGATCGAATAGTAGCAGATGATGAACACCGGCAGCATGACCGCCAAGAAGCCGCACCAGCCGAGGTTCTTGTTGACTTTTTTATATGCCGAAACCGCATTCGCCTGCGCGCGTCTGCCGATGAAGATCTCGCAGACCATCGTCACAAAGCCCAGCACCAGCACGCTGATGATGTACAGCAGCACGAACGCCGCGCCACCGTTTTGCGAAGTTTTGTAGGGGAAAGCCCACAGGTTTCCCAAACCGACGGCACTGCCCGCCGCCGCGAGAATAAAGCCGACCCCGCCGGCAAAGGTGTTCTTCTTGGTTTCCATCCGTTCCTTATTTCCCTTTCTCGTTGCACGCATCCCGCATCATACAAAACGCATATGTGCAAAATGCGTATATTCCTTTATGATATCATAACATAAAAACCGGGATGTGTCATGCGAAACGGGAAAGAGAGGCGGAACATATTGCTTAAGTAATTCGGCTGGAAATCGTCAGTTGAGAATAATGACTGCTGGCTTTGAAAATTTTGCACCGAAGACCATCATCAGAATAACGAATAGTCCATGTTGCAAACCTTGTTATGGATGAGGAGAATCACTTTTCCTTATAATGTTCATCCATTCAAGTAACGATTGCTTGGCCATCAATATTCTTGCTGTTATTCTGCCCGAATCATCATTGTCCTCCAGCATTATGAAATCGTTTTCAAACAGGTATGTATGATTATGTGCAATAGAATTCCTAATATGCCTAAACAGACATTCCATTCTCGTTTCTTGTTGGCTGATAACGATCGAACCATCTTCTCGAATCGAGCAATTGCAATTCTGTTTCATCACAGTTCTCGGGGGATAGATACAGATTTTCTCCGCCAAATCTATTATTTCGAGCGTTTAGGATATGGAATCTGCTTTAACAAAACAGAAAACGCCAATTCCGGATGCGCGTAAAAGTCGCCCTTCCAGCTTATTGGTCTCCGAATTCCCAACCCATCCATAATCTTTCATCGACTTCAAACCAAATCCATCGTCATTTTTATTTGATTTCAATATAGGCGCATGAAACAAGTAAAAATCAAGCAAATCTATTACTTGTTGATTCTGAAACTTCATCTCGGTGATTGCTTTGATATGATCTTTTATCGCAACTTTTCCCGATCCGCAGTTGTGCAAAAAATTCTCGTTTGTATATTTCTTTCCCATTTTCCGTTCCTTTTAAAGATGCCCCGGGATTTTTCCCGGGGCATCTGATGCGTTGTTTGTTCTTCTTATTTCCAATCACGATCCTCGTACGGAGTCGACTCATACCCTTTTTCCCGGAGCCTCTCAACCATACGGTCGAGTTTCCCTCTCCACATTTTCTTGAACCATTCCGTGTGACCGAACCACCGGACCAGCGTGGGACTGATTGCGTAATAAGTTCGAATAAATGCGCGACCATGCCGGGTTTCCGCCAGATCATAGTCGCGGAATCTGCGCAAAGTCCACACCTCCGGGCAATCATAAGATCCGTAAACAGCCGTTGCCACATAACATCCGCCATTTGGACGGTAAGGTTCCGGACGTTGCGGGAGCTCGTAGGAAGGATCAATTTCTTTGATTTTTTGATGCCATTCCATGATCTTATCTGTTCTTAATTTTTTTGCTTCATCAGTTAATGTGCAATCTAATACCCATCCTCCATTAGAGTACGTAAATGACCAAGAATCAATCAACCGCTGCTGTACCTTGATCATATTCTTATAGCGCACAACATCTGCGGACGCATCGTCATCGCATAAATTGATAGCAACCTGAAGTAAATTTAAAACGTAGTCACCTTGCTGAATGAAACGTTCCCACGCATACTTAGAAGAGTGTCCATCTGACCCAAAGTAATCCGAAACAATCTTGTTGTTCCATGCGCTCATCGCTGCATTGCTGATTTTTATTGCAATATCTTTCTTGAACCCATCAGCGGAAACACCGCATTTCGAAAGTAGTACCATACTATATAACTGTGTGAGTACGAGGTTGCTCAAAATGGAACTGACATTTTCTTTAGATGCATATTTCGCAAAGTTATTACAGCAAAGAGTCATGAGCGCACCGGAAAGGTTTTCGATTTCCTTTGATGCATCTTTCTTAATCTCTTCGACTTTCTCCTCGGGTGCATTATCAACAGCTTTCGTGAAACAGTTTACCGACTCCTCGATTCTGATATTGGCAAGCGTGCTCTGCCATCCTGCGGCTTTTCCCTTTAAAAACCAGGCCTTGTAATTTTGCGGATCGATTTCGATGATTTTATTGCAATAGCTTTCGGCTTCTTTCTGATTGCTCGATTCGTATGCGCTCTCAGCCATCTTGTAATAGTTTTCAATGGAACCGGTGTTGTCGACCTTTACAGTCGACCCGGATACGTCCACACTTCCCTCGATCATCATCTTCTTTGCTTCTTCGATGGAGTATTTCGTTCCGCAGGTTTGACAGACGAACACACCGCCGTCTTTCACCAGGTCCGTGCCGCCGCACATTTCACAAGTCAGTTGTTTCATTTTGTTTTCCTTTCTCCGGTTTTCACAATTCGGTATGATGATCTTTTTGTCTCACATCCACGTGTTGCGCCCGATCCTTTGCCATGCCTGCTGCCAACATCGAAAACCACATCACCGCAGCCAATACAACGTTCAAAACCAAGGTGAGCTTCAACGAAATCGTTTCCGACGCCAAGCCTACGGCAACGCATAAAACGGTTTGAAGCAGTGGATATACTATGAACAATACCGCAACGGGCATATCGTATCCCGGCGTCTTTTTCTTATCCACGGTTCCAAACAGTTTTCCCTTCAACACCGTAACAGACGCAAATGCAAAAATATCGAAGGCGAGTGACACATACACCGCGCACGTGTAATGTTGCGGTACGATCAGCGCAAGAAATACCGAAAACGCAAACGCCACCGACCATAAAGCGACCGTCTTTTTATCGCAACCGCACATGTTCATCCCTCCCGCTTCGTTCCGCATTTCGGGCAGAACTTGCCCGGTCGTTCGAATACGTATCCGCAGTTACCGCAACGTGCGGGTCCCGGGACCGGATGACCGCAACTGTCGCAAAATGCCATCCCCGCAATCAGTTTTGCGCCGCATTCCTCACAAAACGCATCTGCTGTTTGCTCCGTATCCATCGGTTGTACACCGGAAAAAGCATCTTTGAAGATTCCTCCAATGGACGAACCGACCGCGCCGCCGACACCTGCCATCATCCCGAGACCGATTCCGGCACTGCTGAAGTTTCCCGCGCCTTCGTTCTGTGCCAAACGCTCCGCAACATCGAAACCGCGTTCTTGCTGATAGGTATAGCCCTCGATCTTCCGCTTCTGCGCCATTCCTTCGGATTCGATGACCATCCGCTGCGCTAATGTCTGCTGATCGATCACGCCGACCTGCTGCCGCAACTTCGCCTCTGCAATATCCGCATATTTCCGGAAATGCAAATCTCTGAATTTTTCATATTGCACATCCCCCTCGGGTTTTACGATGCGTGTTACGAAAAAACGTTCGAGTGCAATGCCGTATTCCGCGAAATCCGGCAACAGCTTTTCCTTCAACGCTTCGGAAAATTCATCCAACCGTTCATCGACCTCGAAGATGCCGATCTCCCCGGTCTTCATAGTCTGCGCGATATATGTTTTCACCCGGGACATCAGCACCGCCCGGAAATACGAAAACAGTCTTTCCCGCGACAACACGCTTTCCGTACCGACCAGTTTGATCAGCAACTTTTGAGAATCCGCAACACGCAGGCTCATTTCGCCGCCGGCACCGACCGAAAGCGGGAACCCGTATACCGGGTCCATATACTGCACCTTACTGTCCGTTCCCCAGGGAATCGCCATCTGTTCGGTTTTGTTGATGAAATAGACTTCACAATGAAATGCGGAGACTCCGCCTGTGGGGATATTGATGAAGCGCCGCAGCAATGGGATATTCGCCGTTTCCAACGTATACTTGCCGGAACCGAAGAGGTCCCTCGGTTGCCCATTCAAAAAGAAGATCGCTTCCTGAGATTCGTGAACGATAAGCTGCGAATTCGTATTGAAATCTTCCGCGGGATGTTTCCATACGAAGGTGCTGTTGTCGCCCTCGTATTTGATGACTTGCTGTATTGGCAAAATACCGCCTCCATTCAAGATTTTGTTTCGGAAAGCAGACTTAATTAAACACCCGTGATACAATCGGATTGAATCAAATCAAAATACAAAAGAACATGAAATGAGTTCTTTTTTCCTCATCCCATGTCCTTTGCCTGTGTACCGAATTGTCTACCTTTTGAAACAAGTTTTTCTGTTTCTTTTCTGTAATGCCGATAAAACGTCGAATGTGTCATACCGAGCATCTCCGCCGCCACGCGTGTGGAAAGCTCTCCGCGATAACATATTTCGCATACCTTCGGAAAATCCGGTGGCAATGCGTACTGCGGCCGACCGAATTTTTTGCCGGTGCGCTTCGCAGCGGCAATGCCTTCCGCCTGACGTTGTCGGATCAGTTCCCGTTCCGTTTGCGCAACATACGCGAAAATCTGCAAAACGAGGTCTGCGATCAGGGTACCCGTCAAATTGCCCGCCTTCTTCCGCGTATCGAGAAGTTCCATATCGAGCACCAGGATATCCGCGCCGAGTTCCTTGGTGATATGTTGCCATTGACTCAAGATGTCATTGTAATTTCGTCCCAACCGGTCGATGCTTTTGACGATCAGCAGGTCTCCTTGTTGAAGCCGTTCCACCAGCTTCCGGTATTGCGGACGGTCGAAGTCTTTCCCCGACTGATGGTCGCAAAAGATGTTCTTTTCGGGGATGCGATAGGGTTCCAATGCGGCACGCTGCCGCCGGATGCTTTGATCTTTGCTGGAAACCCTGATATAGGCGTATCGTTCCATTGTTGTCCTCCTGTATCATCGGTTTCTTGTCCATCATACAGCAGACAACGGTACACGGTTATCACCTTTGCAAAGGTGATAACCGTGTTATTTTATGCATTCTTTCGTTCAAAGTCAACTATGCAAAGGTAATTTCCGGGGTTCGCTTTTGATATCATTTTTCTAACCTCACAAAGGTAATGACATCACAAGGGGCTTGCATGGAATATTCCGAATTATTTGCCTTGCGCATCACAAAACTTTGCAAGCAAGAAGGCATCACCATCAACCGGCTCGCTACGCTCGCCGGGCTGAAACAATCCACGGTCGACAATATCATCCGCGGAACGAGTAAAAATCCCAAGGTACGAACACTGCACAAAATCGCCGTGGTTTTCGGAATGACCTTGAGCGAACTGTTGGATTTCCCCGAGTTGAACGATTACCCCATCGACGACGAGGACTGACAGAACAAAAGAAAATCCTTCCGTTTTGATTTCATGTACATACACAAAAAAGAGCAGGCATCCCGGGGATGCCTGCTCTTTTTCGATGATGTATCCGAAACTCACTCCCACTCAATGGTGGCGACGGGCTTCGGGCTGAGGTCGTAGAGGACGCGGTTGACACCGGCGACTTCCGCGAGGATGCGGTCGGTGATCTTCTTCAGCAGCGCGTAAGGGATCTCTTCGATGGTTGCGCTGGTCGCATCGATGCTGTTGACCGCACGGAGGACGACGGGCCACTCATAGGTGCGCTTGTCGTTCTTGATGCCGGTGGAGCGGAAATCGGGCACGACGGTGAAATACTGCCAAACCTTGCCTTCGAGACCCGCGTTCGCGAACTCCTCACGGAGGATCGCGTCGGACTCACGGACGGCTTCGAGACGGTCGCGGGTGATCGCGCCGACGCAACGGACGCCGAGACCCGGACCCGGGAAGGGCTGACGGAAGACCATGTTGTCCGGGAGACCGAGCTCCTTGCCGACCACGCGGACTTCGTCCTTGTAGAGGAGCTTGACGGGCTCGACGAGCTCGAACTTCAGGTCTTCGGGGAGACCGCCGACGTTGTGGTGTGCCTTGACGCCGTGGGACTCGAGGATATCGGGGTAGATGGTGCCCTGCGCGAGGAACTCGACGCCTTCGAGCTTGCGGGCTTCATCCGCAAAGACTTCGATGAACTCCTTGCCGATGATCTTGCGCTTGGTTTCGGGGTCGGTCACACCGGCGAGCTTGTCGAGGAAGCGGTCGACCGCGTCGACGTAGATGAGCTCCGCATCCATCTGGTTGCGGAAGACCTCGACGACCTGCTCGGGTTCGCCCTTGCGCAGCAGACCGTGGTTGACATGGACGCAGACGAGCTGCTTGCCGATGGCCTTGATCAGCAGGGCCGCAACGACGGAAGAGTCGACGCCGCCGCTGAGCGCGAGCAGGACCTTCTTGTTGCCGACCTGTACGCGGATGGCTTCGACCTGCTCCGCGATGAAGGCCTTTGCGAGTTCCGGCGTGCTGATGCGCGCCATCGTTTCGGGACGCTTGTTGGTATCCATTGTGAATTTCCTCCGGTTATCGTAAGGTTGGTTTCTTATGATACGGTCCTTCCGGAGGCAAGGCCCCCGGCGGACACGGTTCGGTGCTTACTCTTCGTCCTCGCGGAAGACGATGCCGTTCTCATCCGCGGATTCGATGATCGCCAGGGACTTGAGGTTGATGCCGCGCTCACGGAGCTTGCGGCCGCCGTCCTGGAAGCCCTTCTCGACCGCAACGCCCATACCCACGAGGGTCGCGCCGCTCTGCTCGACGATCTCCACGAGACCGCGGAGCGCTTCGCCGTTGGCAAGGAAGTCGTCGATGATGAGGACCTTATCGGAAGGCCGGATCCAATCCTGCGAGCAAAGCAGGGTGACCTTGCGTTTATAAGTATAGGAGTAGATATTGCTCTGGTACAGACCGCCCTCGATGTTGTCGGACTTCGCCTTCTTGGCGAAAACCATGGGTACGCCGAACTCTTCCGCGCAGATGGTCGCCAGCGCGATACCGCTTGCTTCCGCGGTCAGCACGAGCGTGACGTCCTTCACATCAAACAGACGCCCGAATTCTTTTGCGATATCACGCATCAGACGGACGTCTACCCTATGGTTCATGAACCCATCGATCTTGATGATATTTCCGGGCAGTACCTTGCCCTCCTTACGGATTCTTTCCTGCAACAGCTGCAAAACATCCACATCCTCTCTTGAAAAAATATATTAGCATTATCGGCTTTTTCGCATGTTTTTGCAATAGCTTTCCGGTAATTCATTAATACTTTTTGCCTATAAAATATACTGTCGGCATTTGCGTCATTCGCGGTAGGGGATCCCTTCGAGCTCCAGTAAAAACCGCTTCGCCGGCAAGCCCCCGCCGAAGCCCGTGAGCTTCCCGGAAGCACCGAGAACACGGTGGCACGGGATCGCGATCGCAATGGGATTGTTGTGCACCGCCTGCCCCACCGCGCGCGCCGCACCGGGGCTTCCCGCCATCGCCGCGAGGGTCCCGTAGGAGACCGCCGTACCGTAGGGCACCTGTTGCAGCGCCTCCAGTACGCGCATACGGAATGCGGGACCCGAAGGCTTCAGAGGCAGGTCGAATGCCTTCCGTTCCCCCGCAAAGTATTCACCGAGCTGACGCATCGCCTCCGTGAGCAGGGGCGTCGCCGCACCGTCCGGTACACCGTGCGCGCCGAAGTCAAGCCCCGTCAAAAACCCGTCGGTCTCCGTCAGCGTCACCGTTCCGAAGGGCGTTTCCATCCATACGCTGTGTTCCATCATTCGCCTCCGTCCAAAAAAGGGCGCCCTGCGCCCTCATCGTTTATTCCGATTTCGCTGCCGTTTCCGCGCGCGGTCCGACCTTCACGATGACAGTCATCCCCGGGTCTGCCGTGTGCACGACGGTGCCGAACAACGCCGTCAGTTTTTCGACCGCAAGCGCGTCCGCCTTGTCGAGCACCGCGGGGTCGCGGAACGCCTCCCGGCACGCCTCGTCGAGTGTTCCCGCAAGGGCGGCGTTCTGTTCCATCGTCAGCGAAAGATCGCCGATGGCAAGCAGTCCGCGCTCCGTGTCCTCAAAACTCGCGGCGGACAGATCGCACTCGAAGGTATACAGCACCGCGGGCGGCACGGTCACCGTCAGCGTCCGTACCGACGGGTTCACGATAATATCGGTTTCGGTCAACGCCGCAAGATCGACGGCAAAGCAACCCTTCGCGGGTGCGCGCAGCGTCCGCGTGACCTTGAACCAATCGAGTCCGAGCACCGCCTGCGAAACCGAGCTTTCGGCCCGCGCCTCCTGCTCGAGCACCACGAACATCCCGCGGGGGACGGCGTCCCCGAGCAGGAGCTGCTTGTAATCGACCTTCGACTGCACGGCACCCGTACCGAGTACCGCGTCCGCCGAAGCCAAAAACGCTTTGTTGCGCCACGCAAGCAGTGCCAGCGCCGCCATCAGAAGCACCGATGTCCAAAAGATGAGCCTGCGGATCCTCCGCATCCTGCGCACGCGTTTGTTCCCTCGGACGACACCGCGCGCCACCGCTTCGGTGATCTCATCCAAATCCGCACGCGGTCTGCCCTTCCGGGGATATTCCCCGAAGCATTCTTCCGGGGCTTCTCCGTTCCGGTGGGTGATCGCATAATAGCGCTCGCCCGGGGTCTCCCGGCGTCGCTTTCGGGGTCTTTCCATGGGTTCCTCCGTTTCCGGGCTTCATTCCACCCGTTGGATATCGATGGTATTGATCTTCTTATGCGGTGGCGGGACCTTCCGGAACAAGCGTGCGTACAGCAGCGTCATCACCGACGCCGTAAGCACGGCTCCGAGCAGGATGCGCATCCGGCGCCAATCCTCCGAAAGCAATGTGAGCAACCGGTCCCCGCAGATGCAAACGGCGGCGCCGACCGGGATCCACCGCCATCTGCCGTTCCGAAACAGCGTGCGGAGCGGACGTTCCGGAAACAAGAGCTTCCAAACCAAGCCGAACCACGCCGCAAGCAACAATGTTCCGAGAACGAACTCCGCAACCGATGCAACGAACGGCGAAACGAACGGGAACGACTTTCGGAACAGGAACAGCAACAGCTTCCCGATGCACCACGCGGGCAAGGTCCACAGCGTTTTCAGCCACGCGGGCAGGCCGAAGAATCTCCGCCGCGCTGCATCGCGTCTTGTTTCTTCCGCCTCCCAGGAGGGCAGCGCGTGCTCCCGCGGGGATCCGCTCTTCCCGCATACGGAAATGCCTTGCGTGCTTTCCTGCCGCGGTTCCGGCGTTTCCGTGTGCAACGCGAACAGCATGCACACGCCCGCAACGACGGCAGTACCTGCCGCCGCAAGTTTCCGCTTCCACCGCACAGGCAACGCCCGCCTTTCGTTTTTTCCCATTATGCAAAAAAGCCGCCCCGTTTTCAACGGGACGGCGGAAAATGTCACGAAACGGAAACATTCGCATCCGGGCTTTTGAAAAACAAAAAAGACCTGCATCGCAAGTCTCTTTGGCTGCGGAACTAGGATTCGAACCTAGACAATACGAGTCAGAGTCGTAGGTGCTACCATTACACAATTCCGCAATATGTCCGATTTTCGGACGTTTTCCCAAATTGCCGCTCATCCATGCTATAATACCCGCCCAAAGGCAGGTGGGCGCAACGCCGGCAGTCGAAGCTTCCCACTCGCAGCGGGCGTGCTCGTCGCATGCCTTTATTGTTGCTCCCGGCATATAAATGAGGGTTTATAGCCGAAGGACGTCGCGTACAGTCCAGGAAAAACAAATGGTGGGATTAATAGGAATCGAACCTATGACCTCTACGATGTCAACGTAGCGCTCTAACCAGCTGAGCTATAACCCCACGGCGCAATCATTATTATACTCGTCCGAAAACAAAATGCAAGTACTTTTTTTCACATTCATAATTTGTTCATAAATTTCCGTTTCGGTGTTTTCCACCAGTGGCAACCGCAACCCCGCAAGCAGCACGAAAGGGGCTTCCCGCGGGAAGTCCCTTTCGCAACCGTATTAATTATATGTCAGGAAAAGAAGACGCCTTTGATGAAGATCTCGAGACCGATCGCAATGAGGATCGCGCCGCCGAGGATCGCCGCCTTTCCCGAAAGCTTGGTGCCGAATTTCTTTCCGATCGAAACGCCTGCAGCGGAAATCGCGAAAGTCACCGCCGCGATCACACAGGATGCCGCAAGCGCTGCCTTCCAATCATACCCGGCGATCGTAAACCCGACCGACAGCGCGTCGATACTCGTCGCAACGCCCTGCACCATCAGCACCGAAAAGGTCAGCGCACGATCTGTCGCTTCGTTCTCCTCTCCGCCGCGGATGCCCTCAAGCAGCATCTTACCGCCGATGTACGCGAGCAAAGCCAGTGCGATCCACGGAATGAATTTTTGAAACGCCGTGAAATACGATGCGGCGGTATGCACGAAAAACCAGCCTGTCATCGGCATGAACGCCTGGAAAAACGCGAATGTCCCCGCGATACCGCATTGCTTGCCGATGCCCATCCGCGGTTCATTCAAACCGTTTGCAAGGGAAACCGAAAACGCGTCCATTGCCAGCCCCACACCGAGCAATGCGCTGTTCAAAAAAAATGCCGTATCCACCGATATCCTCCTCCGTCCGGTATGCGCGTCCGGCGCCCAAGCCCCGGATTCCACCGCAAGAAAAGAGCGGGGCTCCGTATCCGCCCCGCGTTGTCAACCGCTTCCGCCGGGTCCTGTTCGAAAACGCATTTCCGCCCCGGCGTTGGTACCCATAATATTATAATAAACGATGTCCGCCGGTCAACCTCGGGCGTGCAAAGGCAGTTCCGTGTCAACGGGTCGCTTCCTCACGCTGTTTCCGGTACTCTTCGAGGTTCCGGTCGAGACGGATCTTCCCCACAACGGCGGCGATCGCATTCCGCAGCAGTTCCTTTTCCTCGCGGCGGCTCCCATCGGTATCCTCCCGCACGGGTACGGCGCCGAACGATGCGCCGAGCATGCTTTCGAACTCATCGCAGAAAAAGTCGTAGGCGGCCTGCAGGGAGCAGCATTCCCCCTGTATCTCGAACAGCATCCGCAAGCCTTCCAAAGGCACCACAGACTTGACGACGGCTATGAACAGCAACAGAGCCAAATGTTCTGCGGTATACAGTTTTTTCTGCGGCGCGTGGATCAGTTTCTGTTTGACGTAGTTGCTCACCATCGACGCCGTCAGCCGCTGCCCGCCCAACGGTTCGAGTCTGGAATTGATATAGCGCACCACCTGTTCCAGATACAACCCGACATCGGGGATCTGTTCGTAGCGCGGCAAACGGAATTCTTCCGGATTCATGTTCATTCACTTCCTTTATCCGCCTATTTTAACCCGTTTTTCATTCTATTTCAACAGTTTTATTAAATCCCTTTATCGGTTTTTCAAAAACCGTTGACAAAATCTGTCGGAACTGATAGTATTCAAACCAACAGGCACCCTGTCAGAGAACAGCGCACTCGCGCCCGGGAGGTACAAACACATGAATCGGTTTCGCATCGTCGCAGACTCCGCCTGCGATCTGCTTGCTTTGGATGGCGCGGATTTTGTCGGCATCCCGCTGACGATCCGCACGGATACTGTGGAATTCCGCGACGACGCTTCCCTCGATGTCGACGCGATGGTCCAAACCCTTCTCAACACCAAGAGCCGCTCTTACAGTGCGTGCCCGGGCGTTGCGGATTGGGAGGACGCTTTCGGCGAAAGCGGCGACGTCATCGCCTTCACGATCACCAGTGGTCTTTCCGGCAGTTACAATTCCGCGCAGTCCGCAAGAAACAACTGTTTGGAGCACGACCCTTCCCGCCGCATCCATGTCGTCGACTCGCTTTCCGCAGGGCCCGAAATCGCCCTTCTCATCGAAAAGGCACGCGCTTGCGCAAACGCCGGAATGGACGCCGATGAGGCCTTCCGCGCCGTCGAAGCGTACAAGGAACGCACCCATCTGCTCTTCTCCCTGGAATCGATGCACAACCTTGCGCAAAACGGTCGTGTCAGCAAACTCGTCGCAACGATGGCCGGCGTACTCGGGATCCGCGCGATCGGTCAGGCGAGTGCGGAAGGCAAGCTCGAAATGCTCGGCAAATGCCGCGGCGCCGCAAAAGCCCGCGCTTTCCTTTTGAACGAGATGGAGCGGTTCGGTTACAAGGGCGGCAGCGTCCGCATCGGTCACTGTCAGAACGAGACCGCCGCAACCGAGCTTTCCGCCGCCATCCGCGACCGTTTCCCCGGAGCGGATGTGAAATTCTACCCGTCGCGCGGTCTGTGCAGCTATTATGCGGAACGCGGCGGCATCATGATGGGATTCGAGTCGTAAACCCCGACCGCATTGTTTCCGAATCACACAACCGGAGTCGAGCACTCCGGTTTTTTCTTTTGCTCCGCCCCCTTTCCGCCGGCGCTCCGCTTCTTTCCAAGCCCCCGCATGCGTGCTATACTTGAACCGAAACAAGCACCCGCATCCGTTCTCCCGGTCCGGGATGACCGGAGCACATATCATTCCGCAATATCACCGAAAAGAGGCAACCATCCCATGATCCGTTTTGAATGTGATTATACCGAAGGCGCGCATCCCGCGCTGATGCAGCGCCTGCTCGAAACCAATATGGAACAGTGTTGCGGTTACGGGCTCGACCCGCATTGCGACAACGCCCGCGCGCTGATCCGGAAAGCCTGCGAAAATGACGCCCTCGACGTTCACTTTCTGCCGGGCGGTACCCAGGCGAACGTCACCGTGATCGCCGCGGCGCTGCGTTCGCACCAGGGCGTTCTCAGTGCCGATACCGGACACATCGCCGTCCACGAAGCGGGCGCGGTCGAACACACCGGGCACAAGGTGCTCACGGTACCGAACACCGACGGCAAGATTTCCGCAGCGCAGATCGACACCTATTGCGCCGAATATTACGCCGACGATACGCACGATTACATCGTTCCGCCCGCAATGGTCTACATCTCCTTCCCAACGGAGACCGGCACGCTGTACACCGATGCGGAGCTTACCGCCATCCGCACCGTATGCGACCGTTGGGACCTGTTGCTCTTCGTCGACGGCGCGCGGCTCGGCTACGGCATCGGGGCCCCGGGAAACGACGTGACGTTACCGCGGCTCGCCGCCCTTGCGGATGTGTTTTATATCGGCGGCACGAAGGTCGGCGCCCTGTTCGGTGAAGCAGTCTGCATCCGCAGCGAAGCGCTCAAGAAGGATTTCCGCTATCACATGAAGCAAAACCTGTCGATCCTCGCCAAGGGGCGTCTCATGGGCGTGCAGTTCGAGACCCTGTTCGAAAACGGCTTGTACTTCGAACTCGGCAAAAAGGCCTCCGCGCAGGCCGTCCGTATCCGTGAGGCTCTTGCCGGCAAAGGTTTCACGCCGCTCGGCAGTTCCATGACAAACCAGCAGTTCTTCGAAATGCCCGACGAGGCGTTCGCAAAACTCGCCGAAACATACGTGTTCTCCGTAATGCGCAAACCCGGTCCCGGGCGCACGGCTTTCCGCGTATGCACCAGCTGGGCGACCGCCGACGAGACCGTCGACGCGCTCATCGCCGATATCAACGCACTGTAACCAACCGACGCTCTTCATCAAGGAGGAACATCCATGCAGATCACATTCCTCGGCGCGACCCGCGAAGTCACCGGCAGCTGCACGCTCGTGGAAGCGGCAGGCAAACGCTTTCTCGTGGATTGCGGAATGGAACAGGGCAAGAACATCTTCGAAAACCTGCCTTGCCCCATTCCCGAAAGCGAACTCGACTTCGCGTTGCTCACGCACGCGCACATCGACCACTCCGGCTTGTTGCCGTTGCTGTACAAACGCGGTTTCCGCGGCAATATCTACGCAACGAACGCGACCCGCAACCTGTCCGAGATCATGCTGCAGGACAGCGCCCACATCCAGGAAGCCGAAGCGGAATACCGGACGCGGAAAAACCTGCGCGCCGGAAAGCCCCCCGTGGAGCCGCTGTACGACTCCGACGACGCAGCGGGTGCAGTCTCCCTGTTCCGGGGCTTCCCCTACGACAAACGTTTCGCGATCTCGGAAGGGATCGAAGCGCGCTTCACCGATGCGGGGCACCTGCTCGGCTCCGCTTCCATCGAGCTGTGGCTCACCGAAAACGGCGAAACGAAAAAGCTCGTGTTTTCCGGTGATATCGGCAACATCGATCAGCCGCTGCTCCGCGACCCGCAGTTCATCCGCGAAGCGGATTACGTTGTGATCGAATCCACCTACGGCAACCGCGAGCATGCGATCCCGCCGGATACGGCGCTTGCCCTCGCGGAGGTCATCCAGAAAACGCTCGACCGCGGCGGCAACGTCGTCATCCCCTCGTTCGCGGTCGGCCGCACACAGGAAATGCTGTACTTCATCCGGAAGATCAAGGAAGAGGGGCTCGTTACCGGGCACGACGGCTTCCCCGTTTACGTGGACAGCCCGCTCGCCGTTTCCGCAACGCGCGTGTTCACGGACAACGCCGATTCCTGCTTCGACCCTGCCGCCCGCGCACTTCTCGACCGCGGCATCGACCCCATCTCCTTCCCGGATCTGCACACCGCCGTTTCGAGCGAGGAGTCCGTTGCGATCAACAGCGACACCGTGCCGAAGGTCATCCTCTCCGCAAGCGGTATGTGCGACGCGGGACGCATCCGTCACCATCTCAAGCACAACCTGTGGCGCCCCGAAAGCACGGTGCTGTTCGTCGGTTACCAAAGTTCCGGCACGCTCGGCCGCATGCTCGCCGACGGCGCGAAGGAGGTATCGCTTTTCGGCGAAAAGATCTCCGTTCAGGCCGAAGTCCTGATCCTTGCCGGGGTCAGCGGTCACGGCGACAGCAAGGAGCTGATGAAATGGGCCGCGGCTTTCGATCCGAAGCCGAAGCGTTTCTTCGTCAACCACGGTGAAAACACCGTTGCGGTCGGTTTTGCCGAGCGCCTCGAAGCCGAGCTCGGCGTCCCCTCCTTGGCTCCCGCTTCCGGCACGGAATTCGATCTCGCGAACGACTGTCTCATCCGCCTGACCGATCCCATCCCCGTCAAAAAGCCGCACGGAGAAGCCATCGACGACGCCAAGTCCTCGGTCGAAAAGCGGCTTGCCGAAACCGAATCCGCTTACCGCAAGCTCGAAAAAGCCTTTGCGCGCCTGTCCGCCGTGGTCGAGTGTTTCAAAAACGAAAGCGACCAAAGCATCAACGCGCTGCGCAACGCCATCTACGGCATTCTGGACAAATTCGAAACGCGGGAATCGAAAAACGCCGCAAGGTCTTCCGATTCTCCCGCACGAAAGAAGAACGACAAGAAAAAACGCCGCCACTGAAGGAGGGTTCCCATGGAATACAAACGCATCGAAAACACCGTTGTTCTCCGCCTCGACCCCGGCGACGAGATCGCCGCGAGCATCCTTGCCGTTGCGGAAAAGGAAAACATCACCTGTGCCTCCGTCACGGGCATCGGCGCAACGAACGACGCCTCCATCGGCGTGTTCGACCGCAAGATCAACACCTACGACCGGATCGATCTGTCGGATGATTTCGAGATCGCGAACCTCACGGGCAACCTGTCCGTCATGGACGGCAAGCCGTACCAGCACCTGCACATCACCCTTGCGGGCGCGGGCGGCGCAACCAAAGCGGGACATCTCTTCCGCGCGGTGATCTCCCTGACCGCGGAGATCTTCATCACTGTGCTGCCCACTGCACTCGAACGCAGACCCGACCCCGCCCTCGGCATCAATACGGTCAGACCGTAAGGAACGCGCAACGCAAGAACAGCCGCCCGCTGAGCGGCTGTTTTGTTTGTTGTTTCAACGTCCGAAAAAGAAAAGCGCCCGCGAACGGGCGCTTTCCTTGGGAAAAAGGGGAAAGTATGAAAAACGATGATCGCGGCAGGCCCCGCCGGGAAAACGGGTCTTCTTGCCATGCCGCCTGCGTACCGTCCGGTACGCGAAGGAAAGGGAGGAAACGAAATCTTTCTTTCGATGCACTTATTGTACCGCCCGATTTCGGCAAGAATATGTCGGAAATCGAACGCTTTTCGGAAAACTTGTGAACTCCGGACGGTTCAGCCTTCTTCCGCCGGGTCCTCCATCCGCGCGACCAGGCGCCGCATGTCCTCCGGCAACGATGCAGTGAAGTGCAGGTCCTCCCCCGTCACCGGGTGACGGAGCCACAGTTCGTACGAGTGCAAAGCTGCGCGTCCGATCAGCTCCTTCTCCTCCGTTCCGTACAGAAAATCTCCGGCAAGGGGATACCCGAGATACGCCATATGGAGCCGCAGCTGATGCGTGCGTCCTGTATGCGGAACGAGCCGGAGCAGCGTCAGCCCCCCGCCCTGCAGCAGCACTTCGAATTCGGTCAGCGACGGGGCGCCGTCGGGACGCACCGCGCGCTGATAGCTCGAACCCTCGAAAAAACCGATCGGTTCGTTGACGAACCCGTGCGCCGGCACGACCTTGCCCGTTGCGATGCCGCGGTATTCCTTGCGGAAAAGCTCGGTATGCATCTCCTTTTTGAGCAGTTCGTGCACATAACCGCTTTTCGCGACCGTCATCAGCCCGCTCGTCATCTTATCGAGGCGCGATGCGGGGTGCGCGCAGGTATCCTTGCCGAGGTATGCGGCAAGTCCGTGCTCGACGGAGACCTCTTCCGGGTCCCGCGTGGGCTGGCATGCGAGGTCCGCGGGCTTGTTGAGGACCATGAGCCATTCGTCCTCGAAAACGATATCCAGCGGAAGCGGAACGGGCGGCGCCGTCGGCACCGGCGCAAGGTCACCCGCCTCGGCCCGCAGTACATCGCCCGATGCGACTTTGACGGTCGTGTAGATGCGTTCTCCGTTGAGCGTAACGCCCATTGCGCGGCGCTTCAGGGCGGAGATGCGCGTTTTCGACATGCCGAATTCGGTTTTCAGAATACTCTCCGCCGTGCGCCCCGCAAATTCCGGCGGGATGGTCATTGTCCGGTACTGCATCGTGGTATCGCGGGTCCCTTTCGGTCGGGTGCCCGCCGTTTCTCCTTTTTTTGTCATATCGGCCGGCGGACCGATGTGCCCGCGCCGTATCGTGCCGAACGGTGTCGCTCCGTTCCTTGCACGACCACAGAATTATACCATGCCGTGCGCCGGCTGTGATACAATACCCTCATCCCATACTCGGAGCAAGCCAATGAACAACACCCCGGAATCCCTGTTTCCGTCCCTCGGCATCCGCAGATACGCCGAGATCGACTCGACGAACACCGAAGGAAAGCGTCTCATCCGCGCAGGCGCGGCGCTTCCCCTGCTGCTCGTTGCGGATCATCAGACCGCAGGCCGCGGCAGACTCGGCCGCAACTTCTATTCTCCGAAGAACACGGGGCTGTATTTCACCCTCGTCGTTTCTCCGCACGGCGGTCCGGCAGATGCGGTCCCGCTCACGCAGGCGGCCGCCGTTGCCGCGCTCCGCGCCATCCGCCGGCTGACAGGTGCGGACGTCACCGTCAAATGGGTCAACGATCTGTATCTCGGTCCGAAAAAGATCGCGGGCATCCTCACCGAAGCCGCAGCAGCACCGGACGGTTCGCTCGCCGTACTCATCGGCATCGGGATCAATCTGACCACCGAAGACTTCCCCGAGGACATCGCCGAACGCGCCGGCGCACTGCGCACCGATATCCCGAAAGAAACGCTGCTCACCGAGATCGTCAAGGAGCTGTTGCCCTTTGCGCAAAACCCCGGCGACCGCAGCTGGCTGGAGGACTACCGCAGTTGTTCGAACGTGGTTGGAAAACGCGTCAACGTGCTGCGCGGCGAAACATCGCGCGTGGCGGAAGCGCTGGAAATCGGGGATGACGGGGCTCTGCTCGTCCGTTTCGAAGACGGTTCCGAAGAAGCACTGACCTCCGGGGAGATCTCCATCCGCTTTGCGTAACGTTACATCTTTTTCACAATGCCACCACTTGCAATTTCCCCAAACGAGGCTATAATGGTTTTAGCACTCAAGTAACGAGAGTGCTAAAACTTTTATTTTTATACTGTTAAAGGTGGTATAGATATGGCACTGCAGCAATTCAAAGCGGAGTCCGCGCGGCTCCTCGACCTGATGATCAACTCGATCTACACGCACAAGGAGATCTTTCTGCGCGAGCTCATCAGCAACGCGTCCGACGCGATCGACAAGCTGTACTACCGTTCCCTCGAGGGCGGTGTGACCGGCATGAACAAGGATGATTTCGAGATCCGTCTCAAGTCCGACAAGACCGCGAACACGCTGACCATCAGCGACAACGGTTGCGGCATGACGAAGGAAGAGCTCATCCAAAACCTCGGAACGATCGCCGACAGCGGCACCTTCAAATTCAAGGCCGAACACGACCTTTCCAAGACCGACACGGCCGTCATCGGTCAGTTCGGCGTCGGCTTCTATGCGGCATTCATGGTCGCCAAGCGCGTCACCGTCGTTTCCCGCGCATTCGGTTCGGAAGAAGCCTGGCAGTGGGTCTCCGAGGGTGCGGAGGGCTTCTCCGTCGAACCCGCGACCCGCGACGGTCACGGCACGGACATCATCCTCGAGCTCAAAGAGGACGCCGATGGCGAGTGCTACGACGAGTACCTCGAGCAGTACCGTCTGCAGCAGCTCGTGCGCAAATACAGCTCCTACATCCGCTACCCCATCCGCATGGAGATGGAGCGCTCCCGCAAGAAGGAGGACTCCGACGAGTACGAGACCTACACCGAGATCGAAACGCTGAACAGCCTCGTCCCGATCTGGAAGCGCTCCAAGTCCGAACTCACGCAGGAGGATTACGACGGATTCTATTCCGATAAGTTCGCCGATTATGAAAAACCGCTCCGCACCGTCCATACCAATGCGGAGGGTTCCGTGAGCTACACGGCGCTCATGTACATCCCCGCGCACGCCCCCTACGATTACTACACCAAGCAGTTCGAAAATGGTCTGCAGCTGTACGCGAACGGCGTGCTCATTATGGACAAGTGCTCCGATCTGCTGCCCGACTACTTCAGCTTCGTCCGCGGTCTCGTCGATTCTCCGGACCTCTCCCTCAACATCTCCCGTGAGATGCTCCAGCACGACCGCCAGCTCAAGGTCATCTCGAAAAACATCGAGAAGAAGATCAAGTCCGAGCTGGAGAACATGCTCAAGAACGACCGCGAAAAATACGAGACCTTCTTCAAGGCCTTCGGTCTGCAGCTCAAGTACGGCAGCTATGTCGACTACGGCATGCATTCCGAGTTGCTGCGCGACCTGCTGCTCTTCCACTCGATGAAGCAGGATAAGCTCATCACGCTGAAGGAGTATGTCGATGCGATGCCCGAAGAGCAGAAGGAGATCTACTACGCCGCAGGCGACAGCATCGCGCGGCTCAAGAGCATGCCGCAGCTCGACGCCTTCGAGGACAAGGGCTACGACGTCCTCTTCCTCACCGACGACGTCGACGAATTCGCGCTGCAGATGATGCAGAACTACGCGGAGCACGCGTTCAAATCCGTGACCGCCGGCGACCTCGACCTCGGCAAAGAGGATGAAGAAGCCGCAAAGACGCTCGGCGAGAAGAACAAGCCGTTGCTCGATGCCCTGAAGGAATCCCTGAAGGACCGCGTCAACGATGTGCGCATCTCCACCCGTCTCAAAAAGCACGCCGTATGCCTCTCCTCCGACGGTCCGCTGTCCATCGGCATGGAAAAGGTCCTCAACGCGATGCCCACCGGCGGCGAAAACAAACTCAAGGCCGACCGCGTCCTCGAGCTCAACCCCGAGCATCCGCTGTTCACGAGGCTCAGCCTCATGAGCGCACAGGGCGAGACCGAAAAGCTCAACGACTATGCCGGCGTCCTCTTCACGCAGGCGCAGCTGATCGAGGGCATCCTTCCCGAGGATCCCGCAGCTTACGTCGAAAAAGTCCTCGAACTGATGGCGTAACGAACGACCGTAAAAGCCGCAATCCCATTGCGGCTTTTTTCATGCGCACAGCACCGTGCTATAATATCCCAAAACACATCCACCGATGCAGGGGGAAACATGCAGCAGGAACTCCGTACTTTTCAAATGCAGGGCGGCGGCTTTACGCGGGTACAACGCATCGTGCCGGGCAACTGGCACCGGTTGCGCTTTTTTTCACCGGAACCGGATGCGGAGGCATTCTCGCAGATCACCGGTCTGTACCGCGATTTCATCGTCCCGCGGTATCGCTGGCTGTATGCGAAGCTCGCGTTTTTCCGCTTGCCACGGGATATCCGGGTCCCGGACGTCCCCGGAATGGAGATCGCGGATCCGCTGCTCCGCGCGACGCTGATCCTCCGGTACGGCATGCGCCTGTACCATGCGACGCCGCGCTTCTCCTCCCCTGCTGCGGAAGCCCTGTGGCACACGCTTGCAAGCCGCGGCTGCACGGCGATCGTCCCCGGTCTCCGTCCCGGGACGGTCATATTGCCCGTCGGTGCGGAGCTCGGTTTTCTGACAAGGTCCGAAACAACCGCCCGGCTCCGCGCCAATCTCGGCTTTTTCACGATGGACCGCATCGATTGCATGACCGCCTTCGACCGGCTCGGCACCCCGCTGGGTCTCCGCGTGCAAAACGGAAAGATCGTTGCGCCGCCGCTGTTCGGCAGGGAAGCGTTGCTCGTCCGGAACAACGGAGATATCCGCATCTCCAAACCCGATCTCACGGATTTGACCCTGACCGCAGCCGGAAAGGAATTCGTCCCCGGCAAGAACGCCGCCCTTTTCAGCCGCCCCTCCTGCCGGAAAACGCCCCCGGGACGGGGAACCGAACTGGTCATCGTACACGACACCGTGCTTGCCGTAACGGAGGGCGGCGGAACGCCCGTCCCCTCCTCCGGTTTCGTTCTGCGCACAGATGACGCCGAGGGCATCCGCCCGGGTGACCGCGTCTCCTACCACGGGTTGGAAGACGTGCGGTTCGGCGTGCAATGCGGCAACGCCGCGGTGGAAAACGGCGTGCCTGTTTTGGGCTTCCGTTCCCCGTTTTGGAATATCCGCCGTCCGTTCGGTCCCTCGTATCCGCCGAGCCTCTACCCGTTGGACTATAAAAGAGACCGCGCACCGCGGATGCTTCTCGGCGCGGACAAGTGCGGAGAACCCGTTCTCCTCTGGTTCGAGGGACGTCCGAAGTTCGGGGACGACCCCGAAACCGAAAGCCGTGGCGCCTCCCTTTCCGAAGTGGCATCGATCGCCGCGAAACTCGGCGTCGTCTGCGGGGTCAACCTCGACGGCGGCGGTTCGGCGCAGATCCTGACCCGGGAAGGGCGTGCGCTCCGCGTCTCCGACCGGGATCCTTCGGATCATTCCGAACGCGAGCGCGCCGTTCCGGAAGGGCTGTGCGTTTTGTAAGCAAAAAGGACGGGCTCCGCGCCCGTCCTTTTCTTGTTGCCGCAGCTTATGCGTTCAGCAGATATTCTTCGAGATCCTTCACGGTCTCGCACAGATGCACCGCACCCGCTTTCGTCAGTTCCTCCGCGTCACCGTAACCGTACAGCACGCCCACACAGGAAAGTCCGTGCTTCGCAGAACCGAATACATCGTGTTCGCGGTCGCCGATCATCAGACAATCCTCCGGCGCCGGGTTCCCGTGCTGCTCGAGCGCGTATTCGATGACCTCGTCCTTGTGGACGCGGGTCTCGTTCAGGAGCGAACCGTATATCCCGTCGAAATACACGGAAAGACCGAATTTTTCGAGGATCTTTTCGGCAAACGCTTCGGGCTTCGAAGTCGCCAGCAGGATGACCTTGCCCGCTTCCTTCAGATTGCGGAGCATCTCCGCAACGCCGTCGTACACCTTGTTTTCATACAGACCGATCGTCGCGTAGTGACCGCGGTAATGGCGGATCGCCTCATGCGCCTGATCCTCCGTGAAACCGTAGAATTTCATGAAGCTGTCGAGAAGCGGCGGTCCGATGAAGGGATACAGCTCCTCCCGCGTTGCGGGGTGGATGTTCCAATGCGCCAATGCGACCATCACCGCGTTCGTGATGCCGATCGCGGGATCGGTCAGCGTTCCGTCGAGGTCAAACAACAAATACTTCGCCATCTTTTTCTCCTTTATCCGTTTCTTCTGCCTGCTGCCGGAGTTCACCGCGCTTCACCGCGGACTCCCTCCGTCCTGCTGCGGGCAGATCAATATTTGCCGATATCGATCCGTTCGACACTGCCTTCGATATTGCAGCCGAGGAACACCGATGCGAGCGATGCGAAATCCGTTGCGGAATCGCTCGCGTAGTAATACCGGTTCCCCTCTTCCGCGCTGTCCGTCAGCGCGTCCTTCTGTTCGAGAAGCTGTTTCAGCGCGAGCGCGACCTCGCGTCCGGTGTCGATCAGCGTCACGTCCGGTCCCATCTCTTCACGGATCAGCTCCGTCAGCAACGGGTAGTGCGTACAGCCGAGCACGATGGTGTCGACCTCCGCCCGCTTCATCGGGGCGAAGTACTCCCGGATCATCAGCTTCGTGACGGTATCCTTTTCCGTGACGCGCCCGTCCTCCACGAGCGGAACGAGCAGCGGACAGTGCTTGCTCTCGAACACCGCCTCGGGACGGAGCCTGCGGATCGCCTTTTCGTATGCGCCGGTGCGGATCGTCGCCCGGGTCCCGACCACGCCGATGCGCCCGTTTTTGCTGACCTTCGCCGCCTTCTCGGACGCGGGACCGACCACGCCGAGCACGGGCACGCCCTTGTTCTCCGCGCGAAGCAGGTCCAGACAAGTCGTCGAGACCGTTCCGCACGCGATGACGATCGCCTTCGGGGAAAAGGTTTTCAAAAATGCGACGTCCTGCCGTGCGTACTGCAACAGGATCTCCGCGGAGCGGTTGCCGTAAGGAACACGCCCCGTGTCGCCGAAATAGCGCAGCGTCTCGTTCGGTAGCAGTTCCGTCAGCTGACGGATACAGGTCAGCCCGCCCATGCCGGAATCGAATACGCAGATATCTCTTCTGTCCATTGGTTTCCTCTCTTATCCTTCGGGGTACAGCGTGCGCATCGAACGGGAAACGAAGATGTCGTCCACGGTATCGCGGACGGGATTGTTCTTCCAGTTGCCCTTCGCACTCGCATTGACCTGCGCGTTTGCGCCGAGTGCTTCCGCCGCACGGTCCGAAGCGCCGGGCGTGAGCCCATCGTTACCGCCGACATACAGGTGCCGCATCTTTTTCATTCCGAACAGGGGAGAAAGATCCGTCACGTCGTTGTCCATCACGTTCAGGTCGGTCAATTCGCTCAGCCCCGCAAGCGGCGCAAGGTCGCACACCTTGTTCGAGGTGAGGTTCAGATATTGCAGCTTCTTCAGGTTTGCCAGCGGACGCAGGTCCGAGATCTTGTTCGCGCCGAGACACAGAACTCTGAGCTTCGTCAGCCCCGCAAGCGGCGTCAGATCCGAAATGCTCTGGTTGTTGAGGCTGAGCGCCTCCAGCCGGCTGCAATACTTGAGCGGCACGATATCGGCGTTGCGCAACGCGCGGTCGCCCGATTCATAGCCGAGGTCGATGACCTGTGCATCGGTACGCACGAAATACTTGCCGATGCGTAGCGTCCACGCGAACACCGTATCCGGAAACTCCGCGCACGCTTTTTCCATCTGAACGCTTTCGAAGCCCTGCGTCGCAACATCGACGTATTCCGGCGTGTTCATCAGGCGGACCACATCCAGAAACGCATCGAAGGAAGCAAAATCGCAATCGGTGAAATCGAGCTTCTTCGCCGTGCTTTCGAACCGCTTTCCGCCGGCGTTCACGAACCAGTACCAACGGATCCCGGGATGCGCGGCTTTGAGTGCCAGCTTCGTCGCATCATCCAATTCCATGCCGACCAGGTCGACATCCGTCACCCCGGGCAGCGCCTCCAGCGCTTCGAGCAGTTCATCCGCATCGAAATCCGCCGCGCCGACGCCGGTCAGATCGAGCCATTGCTCCGTGGAAAGAACGGTCTTCCCGAACAGCGGAACGCCGTACACCACCTCAAGTTCGGGGTGCGTTTCCGCATATTCCATGACCGCCCGGTATTCGGGCACCGCAACGGCGTTCAGCGTGCGGAGCTTCGTGAAGTAACCCAAGGCTTTCTTCGTTTCCGCGCCGAAGTCGGAAATATACAGCGTTTCCGCCGTATTCGGGATGCGCTCCCCCGCGAACGGCACATCCCAAAGGATCTCCGCGCCGGGGTTCTTGCCGCAGATCGCTTCGATCGCACCGGGGTCGATCTCTCTTCCGCTCAGATCGACGGAACGGGCATCCGCGATGTCGAACAGGCGCGCATCCGACAGGTCCGCATTCTTCAGGTCGTAGATGCCGTCCGGGCGGATATACGGGTCCGCCGCGCGCGCGGCCGCCTCCACTGCAAGCCGCACGTCCCGCCGGTAACGCCACGCCAAAAAGCCTGCCATCGCGAGGATCGCCGCAAGCAGGACCGACAGCATTATGATGATCCATTTGGTCGCATTCTGTTTCATATCCGAATATTATACCACAGCACGCCAAGAGAGAAACAGAGGATGCTTTTGTTTTCCGCTTTCTTTTCCGCGGTCCGCCGCCCTCGCTTGCCGACCCGTCCCGTTTTCATTATAATGGGACATTATCGAATCGAAATAACGGAGGTTGAACATTCGTCTATGAATCTCGGCGCAATGTGGAAAGCGAAAAAATCCTGGGATACCGTCAACCGCAATCATCCGAAACTCGCACCGTTCCTCGAAGGGATCCGCGCGCACGGCGCATGCGAGGGCATGGAGATCGCCGTTGCCGTCCGCTATCCCGACGGAACGGAATACAAGACGGGGATCCGCCTGCAGCAGTCGGATATCGAAGCGCTCGCCGCCCTCAAAGACCTGAAGGACTGAGCCGATGGAGATCACCGTCCTTTGGGATATCGACGGAACGCTGCTGGATTTCAAAGCGGCGGAACGGGGCGCCGTCCCCGCGCTGTTCGCGCGGTTCGGCCTAGGCGAATGCACCGATGAGATGCTCGCCGCCTATTCCGACATCAACGAAAAACAGTGGGAACGGCTCGAACGCGGGGAGGCGCCCAAGCAGGAGATCCTCGTGGAGCGGTTCCGCCTCTTCTTTTCGCGGTACGGCATCGACACCGGCTTGGCTCCCGCCTTCAACGCGGCTTATCAGCCGATGCTCGGTGAATTCGTTTCGTTCATCCCCGGCGCGCTCGAAACCGTCACGGAGCTGAAAAACCGCGGCGTCCGCCAGTACGCCGTAACGAACGGCACCAAACAGGCGCAAACGAAAAAGCTCGCGGTCTCGGGGCTCGCCGAGCTGTTCGACGGCGTGTTCATCAGCGAGGATGTCGGCTTCGAAAAGCCCGACACCCGCTACTTCGACCTGGTACTCACCGCCATCGGCGTGACTGACAGGAAACGCGTGATGATCGTCGGCGATTCGCTGACCAGCGATATGAAGGGCGGTTGCGCCGCGGGACTCATCACCTGCCGTTTCGATCCCGCCGGGAGGACGGACGATACCGATCTGCCCATCGACTATACGGTCACCTCCATCGCGGAAGTGCCGCGGCTCGTTGCCGCGCTGTCCGGAAACTGAACCATGGAAAAGGAACTGTTCCCCGCCGTCAAAGCTTTGTTCGAGGAAACGGGATACCGGGGCGACGGCGAGGTCGGCGGCATCGACCTCGTGCTCGAAAAAAACGATGTCCGCATCGCCGTCGAACTGAAGGAATCCCTGAATTTCCGCGTTGTACAACAAGCGGCGCTCCGTCAGAAGATCGCGGATTTCGTTTACATCGCCGTTCCCCGTCCGCGGGATCTGTACAGCCGCAGCGGCAAGGACAAGCAATACCTGCTCAAGCGCCTTGGGATCGGGCTGATCGTCGTTTCGAAACGCACAGGACGCGCGGAAGTCGTGCTCGACCCCGTTCCCGGGGAGCTTTCCGCTTTTCAGGCGCGCAACAAAGCGCAGCGCGACGCCCTTGCGGAAGAACTCCGGCAGCGCCGCCTCAAAACCAACACCGGCGGTGTCAACAAAACGAAACTGCTCACCGCTTACCGCGAAGAAGCCCTGCTCGTACTGCACGCCCTTGCGGAGCTCGGCGGCGAAGCGGCGACTGCGGAGATCCGCAACGCTTCGGGCGTTGCCCGCGCGACGAACATTCTGTACCTGAACCATTACGGATGGTTCTCGCACACCGCCAAGGGGCGTTACGCCGTTTCCTCTGTGGGCACCGCCGCACTGACCGAATATGCGGAAGTCATCCGAGCACTGACCGATACCCCCTCGCAAAACAGCGAATCAACAAAATGAAACAAAGCAGACGTACCGAAATACGTCTGCTTTGTTTGTTGTTTCATCGGAAATCGACCCAAATGGAATTTCTGTCCGCAAGCGGCGTCAGGTTCCAATTCAGTTTTTTGCCGTAACCGAAGGCCGCAGCGGCCTTTTCCGCCGCGGTCTTCAGCTCGTCGCAGGCATCCGCAAGGTCGGCGTCGATACCCGCCATGGAATTCGTTTTGTGCGCTTTGAAGTTGCTGCTCTGCCGCTTTGCACGGGACAGCGCGGTTTCGAGCGCATCGTATGCCGCCTTGTATTTTTCATACAGTGCGCGGGCATCCGCGCCGTATTGACGGGTCGCGGCAAAGCGCGCGAACGGATGCGCGGGTGCGAACCGCAGTTCCCGCAGCCCGTATGCCGCCTCCGCAACGGTTTCCGCCACACCGTCCTTCGTCTCCTCCCGGTTCGCCGGTTCCTCCGGCTCCGGCTCGGGCGCTTCCGTCGGTTTCGGCGCCGGTGCCGCTGTCGGCTCCGGCGTGGGAGCATCGGTCGGCTTCGGCGTCGGCGCTTCCGTCGGCTCCGGCGTGGGAGCATCGGTAGGCGCATCGGTCGGTTCCGCAGTCGGTGCCTTCGTCGGTTCCGCGGTGGGTTCCGCCGTCGGTCCGGGGGTTTCTTCCGCGGGCTTGCCTGTGGGTTCCGGTTCCGGCGTTTCCACGGGTATCTGTGTCGGTTCCGCGGGAGCATCCGTCGAATCCGGCACGGGTGTCGGCGTCACAGGGCTTTCCGTCGGCTTCGGCGTCGGTGTCGGCGCGGGCGTCTCGGTGAACTGCGGCAGCCGGTCGTCCTCTTCGATCGCGTCGTCAAGATAACGGGTCAGCGGTCCGCAAGTATCGAGGTATTGCTCCGCCAGTGCGATATAGTATTGCGTTGCGGCGTATTCCTTCGTGCAGTCGCGGATATCCGGCACGTCCACACCGTAGATCTTTTTGATGATCGAGCGGCGGTTCGCCATGTTGGTGAACGTGAAATTCCACGTCCAAATGTTTTTCGACGAACCGCTCATCGAGTACATGCCGATGTTCTCCTTCGGCATGTTGAGTGCGGCAAGCGCCAGCGCCGCCGTCTGCTCCACGTCGCAGTTCGTATACAGCTGTCCGGAGAAGGTCTTCAGCAGCGTCGGGACCGACTCGAGCAGACCCGCCCGCTTGATCTTGTCGAAGATCGCCACAAGCATCTTCTTCTGGCGGTTGACGCGGTTCGCGTCGCCCTGTTCGGACTTCAAAAGTCCCGTTCCGCTTTTGCGCACGCGCAAATAGTCGAGCACCGCCTGACCGTCCATATGCTGATATCCCTCGCGGTAGCTGCGTCCCTGTATCTTGAAGGAGACCTCAAGGTCGTAGTCCACACCGCCGATGAGGTCGACCAGCTGTTTGACCGCGGGCATCGTGACCGCATAGTAGTAGTTGACCGGGATCCCGCCGAGCAGGACCTCTGCCGTTTTGCAGACCTTTTCGAAGCCCGCGCCATTCGCGGCGGTGAGTCCCCCGCCGCAGTTGATCGCCGCGTTCAGCTTGTAGGTGCCGCGCACCCCGGGGATGTAGTTGACATAGGTATCCCGCGGGAGCGAGATGAGATCCGCGCGGTTTTCCTTGAAATTGACCGCCAGCACGATCATCACGTCGGAATGGGCGGCTTTCAGTCCGTCCTTACCGCTCCAGTGTTCGCGTTCTTCCGCATAATCCACGCCCATGAGCAGGATGTTCACGATCCCTTCATCGAGCATGGAAAGATCCGCCTGCTCGCGCAGCTCCGTATACTCATCCGCCTCATCGGTCTCTTCCACGGGCTCCTCCGCGGGTTCCGGCACCGTCTCGTCGGTTACCGGAGCCGCCGATATCTCCGGCAGGGGTTCCGGTGTCACCGCGGGCACCGCCGTCGGGACAGGGGTCGCGAAATGCGCTTCCGGCGTTTTTCCGGTGTTGTAGACCAGATAGACCGCGCCGATCGCAAGGATCAGCACCGCAAGCAGGATACTGACGATCAGCGCCACCCGTTCCAAGGGGTTGCCGCCGCGCTTTTTTCCTCCCCCGAAGTCCTCGTAGATCCGGTGATCTTCCGGCTTTCCGAGATCCTTTTCGGGCATGATCTCCTCGAATATCTCATCGTCCAAACGGCAGAGCGTTTGCTCCTTCCGTTGTTTCTTCGGTTTTTCCATGGTTCCTCCGCGGGAGGCGCTCCCGCCTCCTTCGTCTTGTCTCGTTGCCTATTATATATCCCTATAGGAAGCATCGGCACCGTCGGCTCCGAAAGTTCACAATCCGTTCCCAAAGAACGGATAATATACTTCTGTACATCCCCGGGCTTTTCTCATATAATACAGTATGGATTTTTGTGCAAACCGCAGAATTTTCAAATATATCGGGAGGAATCCTGCCGCATGATCGTTGTGATCCCCGCGTATCAGCCGGATGAAAAACTCGTCAAGCTGGTAAACGAACTGAAAGAAAAGACCGCATACCCCATCGTCGTCGTCAACGACGGCAGCCGTGCGGAAACGAAACCCGTTTTCGATGCGATCGCCCCGCTGTGCACCGTGCTCACGCATGAGGTCAACCGCGGGAAAGGCGCCGCGATGAAGACGGCGTTCCGCTATATCCAAGAGAATTTCCCGCAGGATGAGGGCGTCGTCACCGTCGATGCCGACGGACAGCACCTCGTCAAGGACATCATCCGCGTTTCGGAGGATTGGGCACAGCACCGCGATTCGCTCGTTCTCGGTTCCCGCCGCTTCACCGGTAAGGTCCCCTTCCGTTCCCTCTTCGGCAATTCCGTCACCCGTGCGGTCTTCCACCTCTCGACGGGCACCAAGGTCTACGACACGCAAACCGGTCTCCGCGCGTTTTCCGTCGACCGCATCCCGCTGATGCTCGAAATGAAGGGCGACCGTTACGAGTACGAGATCAACGTCCTTCTGTACGCCACGCGCCGCGATCTCCCCATCCGCGAGGTTTGGATCGACACGGTCTACATCGAGGACAATGCGAGCTCACACTTCAAGCTGCGCGACGCTTGGCGCATCTACAAAATGATCCTGATGTTCGCGGCGAGCTCTTTGGTGAGCTTCCTGATCGAATACATTCTGTTCCTGCTGCTGCGCTTTTTCTTCCCGGCGCAGAACCTGCTGCTGGCGGTCGTCATCGTCCGCGTCATCAGCTCGTATGTAAACTACCGCATGAACCGCTCGCTGGTATTCGAAGCGAAAACGAAGCACGGGTTCTGGCGCTACTATGTTCTGGCGCTTGCTTCCCTCTTCGCGAACTACGGTCTCATCCTGCTGTTCAGCGTGGTGATCCCGCTGCCCGAAGCCATCGCGAAGCTGATCGCAGACCTTTCCCTGTATCCCGTCAACTTCTGGGTACAGCGCGTTTGGGTCTTCAAAGAGGATAAATAAATGTCGAAAAAGCACAAGTTTTCCATGAAGAAAACGGTCGTCGTCAATGTTGCGGCACAGGTGGTATTGCTCGCGGCGGGTCTTTTGACCTTCGCCTACTTCCACCACGTGCGCATCGAGCCGATGCCCGAAAAGCGCCGCGTCGTGGTCGCGCCGACCGCAGTCCCCGCAACGCCCACGCCCGAACCGACGCCCGCGCCGACGCAGGCACCCGCAGCGGTCGCACCGCTTGCCGCACCGGCAGATGCGGAGATTGCTCCCACCCCCACCGCCGAACCGGCGCCCACGCCCGCCGATACGGGTATTCTGAACGGCAAATACGCCGAAAAGTTCACCGACGGCGAAGTCATCCAAGACGAAAACGGTTACCGCAGCAAGAACGTTTGCATCGAACTTTCGAACCAAAGCTTCGAGGGCAGCAACTGCATCGTCGCGGATATCTACCTGAAGGACATCTCCTCCTTCAAGACCGCGGTCTACGATCAGTTCGGCAAAAGGTATATGCCCACGCTCGACATGGCAAACGCCGCCGGCGCGATCGTCGCGCTGTCCGGCGATCACTTCTATCAGCACCGTCAAAACGGCACCTTCGCCATCCGCAACGGCGAGATCTACGCGGACAACCCGAACAACCGCCAGGACTGCGCCGTACTCTACAGCGACGGCACGTTCCGCTGCTATGCGAACAACGCCATCAACGTTGCCGAAATCGAATCGAACGGACCGCTCCATGTGTGGTATTTCGGACCGATCCTGCTTGACGAGAACGGTAAAGCCAAGGACAAATTCCCGAACAGTTCCGTCGGCGATGAGAATCCCCGCAGTGCCGTCGGCTACTTCGAGCCCGGTCATTACGTCTTCGTCATGGTCGAAGGGCGCCAGAAGGACTCCGAAGGTCTCACCCTTGCGCAGCTTGCCCGCTTCTTCGAGCAGCTCGGCTGCACGAGCGCCTATAACCTCGACGGCGGAAAAACGAGTGTCATCACCTATAACGGCAAAACGCTCTCCCGCGTGCTCGGCGGAGGCCGGCCCGTTTCCGATATCCTGTACATCGTCGAACCGGACTGAGGAGGAACCGCCATGAAAAAAATTTTTCCGCACCTTTCCCTGACGCTCGGCGTCATGGTTCTCACTTTCTTCTGCATCGACCGGGTGAACGATGTCATGGCATTCATGACGAGCGAGCTCTCGAAATGGGTGATCGCCGGGCTCGCGCTGACGAGCATCGTCACATCGGTGCTGCTCATCATCGCCAACATCCGCGAATCCGCCCGGCAGGCGCGTCTCGAAGAAAAACGCGCAAAGCTGAAGCTGCGCGAGCGCCGTTCCCCGAAGAACGCCGAATGATTTCGGAGAACAGAAAACCCGCCCTTATCCCGGGCGGGTTTTCTCTTTGTGTTTCAATGATGCGTCTTCGCGGTCCTTACGCCATGATGTTCATCAGCCAGAACAGGAACAGCGCCTGTGTCAGCAGGATCATCGGCACGCCGACCGTGAAATAATCCTTTTGGGTTTTGTGGCGGAAAACATACATCCCCGCAAGGGCACCGATGCTTCCGCCCGCGGCGGCGAACCCAAGCAGCTTGACGATGGAGTGGCGCTCGCCGTTTTTCCCGGCGCGCCGCTTATCGTCCCAATAGAGAACGAACGTCGCGATGTTCGCCACGAGGATCCACAGGGGGATCAGCGGGTAACGGATGAAAAAGCCGATCATGTCGAATGTCAGCTGTTTGTCCTTCAGCCCGAACCAGAAAAGCATCGCGATCAGTTCGATCAGCCCGACGCAGATCACGAACACGCGCGTCATGGCGATCTCTTTGATGTTGCTGCGTTCCTGCTTCCACACCGCAAGCAAAACGCCCGGCGCGCCGCCGACCAACGCGAAAAAGCGCATCAGCGTCTGCGCGACCGCACCGTCGTGCAGCAGAAAGCGGCAAACGCAGAACGCCACGACGTTCACCGCCAAAATACAAAGCCACATCCGTGTCATACCATTCCTCCGTTCCGGTCTGTTTGCCCGTTGCACAAACAGCCATTCCAAACCGTCCTGCGGCACTTTCCGCCCGCTGTCGGTTTATCCTACCATTTTTTGCTGTCCGTTGAAACCCCGAAAAAACAATAACCCCCGGTCGGAGCTACGTCATCGACCGGGGGCTGACTGTGGTGGGGATGTAGGGGCTCGAACCCTAGACCTCTGCGATGTGAACACAGCGCTCTAACCAGCTGAGCTACATCCCCGAACAGCTTTTATTATTATACCTTGCGTCCCACGGGATTTCAAGTCTTTTTTTCGCTTCCGGTGCGTGCGGTTGAAAAAAAAGCCCCGTCCCTTTATAATAATAACAAATTATCCCATGGGAGGTACGCCCGTTTGTTCGCAAAATCGTTCAAGTGGATGCTGCTCACGCTCTTGGTGATCGCAGCGGCGGTATACGGATGCGTTGCGGGGTACCGCATGATCTTTCCGCCCGCGCCGGTATCCGCACCGCCCGCCCAAACGGCAGCCCCGACCGAAACACCTGTGCCGACACCGGAACCGACCGAAACCCCGGAACCGACGGCAACGCCCGTGCCCACACGCACGCCGCATGTCGTGACCGAAGAAGAACTTGCCGTCAAAGCCTATGTGGAAACGCTGCCGCTCAACATCCGTCTGGGTCAGCTCGTCATGTTCGGCTTCACCGGCTACAGTGAACCCTCCAACGAATTCCAGCGCACGATGAACCGTTGGCGCATCGGCAACGCCTGCCTCTACGGGATCAACGTCGACCGCGACGCCTCCGACGGCGGCTTCAACCAGACCCGCAAGCTCATCAACCGGCTGCGCACGAACAATGCGACCGAGATCCCCATGCTCGTGAGCATCGATATCGAGGGCGGTCATGTACAGCGCTTCAAATGGGAGGAGACCCCGCCTTCCGCAAGTTCGCTCGGCAAAAAGAACGACACGGAAAAAGCGCAGCAGTCCTTTTTCAAGGTCGGTAAAAAACTCAAAGAGGTCGGCATCAACATGAACCTCGCGCCCGTGTTGGATGTGGCGAAAAAGCCGAATTCCACGTTTCTCGGCACGCGCATCATCTCATCGGACGCGACGATCGCGGGGAACATCGGTTCCGCTGTGATCCGCGGACTTTCCGAAGCCGCGTGTCTTTCCACGGCAAAGCATTTCCCGGGGCACGGCGCCACCGGTCAGCAGGATTCGCACAACATCACGCCGACCGTCACGAAGACCCGTGCCGAGCTCGAAAACTATGAGCTCATCCCGTTCCAAGCGGGCATCGACGCAGGCGTCGACACCGTACTCATCGGGCACATCCTCTTCAGCGGACTCGACGAAAACGACATCGCTTCCATGTCCAAGCCCATCATCACGGACCTTCTCCGCAACGAAATGGGCTTCGACGGGATCGTCATGAGCGACGATTTCCGCATGGCGGGCGTTACGAGCCGTTACGATGTCGGCGAAGCAGCCGTCAAGTTCATCAATGCGGGCGGCGATCTCATTCTTTGCGGTCCGCGGAACGACCTGCAGCAAAAAATCATGAACGGACTCACCGCCGCCGCAAAGAACGGCACGCTGTCCGAAGAACGCATCAACGAGAGCGTCACGCGTATCCTTCTCAAAAAGCTGAAGGTGTGCGACTGGACGCTTCCGCAGCCGGAGGAACCGACCGCAAATGCATAACAACAAACCGATCCTATTGACCGCGTTGGTCGCCGCAAGCCTGCTGATAGGTTGCTCCTCCGCGCCCGCGCAGCCTGCCGCGACGGAAACGCCCGCCCCCACCGCGACCGCGGTACCGACCCCGGAGCCGACGCCCGTGTTTTCGGCGCCGTACTTCGGCACGGCATACGCCCCCGATGCGGAAAGCATCACCGTGACCGGCCCAGTATCGGAGAGCGAGCTTTCGGAAATCGAATCCGCGCTCCCGCTGTTTCCGGGTCTCAAAACGCTGACGTTCACCGATGCCTCCCTCCCGAAGGACACCGCCGCACGCATCCGCACCCGGCACCCCGCGCTTGCACTGCACTATCCGGTGGTCTTTCTCGGAAAGACCTGCCCGGTCGACACGCGTGAACCGGAGATCGGGGCAGCCTTCCCCGCGATCGGCGACCTGATCGACGGACTTTCGGTGTTTTCCCAACCGGAATCCCTCGATCTGCACGGGCATCCGTATTCCGATGAAGAGTTGATGCAGCTGCGCGCCGCCTATCCCTCCGTTCGTTTCCGTTACACCGTGACCATGCTCGGCAAGGAATACGAAAGCGATACCGAGTCCATCGATCTCACGGGCACCGCCATCAAGAAACCGCAGATGGAGGAACTGTACGCAAAGCTCGGTCTGTTCACCGGTCTCAAATTCGTCGATATGTCGAAATGCGGTCCGAAGGACGAGGAAATGGACGCGCTGAACAAAGCGTTCCCGGACATCAAGATCGTATGGATGGTCAAGCTGCGCGGCGCGAAGACCTGGTGGATCCGCACCGATGCAAAATCCTTTTCGACCGCCTTGGCGTCGAACCCCAAAAAGCAGCTCTGGTCCCGCGATGTGCAGCCGCTGATCTACTGCACCGAACTGGAAGGGTTGGATCTCGGGCACAACGAAGTCCGCGAGCTCGATTTCCTGCATTACCTTCCGAAGCTGAAATACCTGATCCTCGTCGGTTGCGGGATCAAGGACATCACCCCCATCGGCGAGCTGAAGGATCTCGAATACCTCGAGATCTTCGCAAACGACATCACCGATATCACGCCGCTCGCCAACTGCACGAAGCTCGTCGACGTGAACATCGCGAACACCGATATCGCGGATCTTTCGCCCCTGTACGGGCTGAAAAACCTGCAGAGGGTCTGGGCTTCGCGCTGCAAGTTCCCCGAGGAACAGAAGCAGGAGATCCAAGAAAAGCTGCCGAACTGCACCTTCGACTTCCTCGCCTGGAGCCCGACGGGCAACGGTTGGCGGAAGCACCCGAATTTCTTCAAAATGCGCGAATTCTTCGGGCTCGGCATCATCGACTGACCGATGCCGTTCGTTCAAATCCCGTGATCCACAGACCCCCGGTCTTTCCGAAGACCGGGGGATTTCTTTTGCCCGAAAGAAAAAGCCCCGCACACCTTGCGGCGTGCGGGGCGGCAGTGCTTATTTGTGCGTGGTTCAGCCGTTCTGGCGGACCTTCGCGGTCTCCTCGAGCTCCTGCAGCTTCTTGACCGGATCCTTGACCTTCGCGAGGAAGATCATCGCGGCGATGATGTAGGGCTTGAAGGAAGCTTCCTTGTAGAGCGGATCGCGGTAACGATCGAAGACGGTCGCATCGACTTCGCCTGCTTCGCAGGAAACGCCGGTGATGTCCGCGGGCAGGCAGTGCAGGTAGAGCGCCTTGCCGTCCTTGGTGGTCTTCATGAGCTCTTCGGAGCAGGTCCAATTCTTATGCTCCGCGTTCTGCGCGAGCAGACGCTTTTCGAGAGCCTTGATGCCGTCGAAGTCGCCCTTGCCGTAAAGCTCGGTGCGCTCTTCCATCGCCTTGAAGGGAGCCCAAGACTTCGGATAAACGATATCCGCATCCTTGAACGCTTCCGCCATGTCGTTGGTGACGGTGAAGGAACCGCCGTTCTCGGCTGCGTTCTTTTCCGCGACCTTGACGACGTCTTCCATGACTTCGTATCCCTCGGGATATGCCAGGCTGACATCCATACCGAAGCGGGTCATCAGACCGATGACGCCCTGCGGGACGGAGAGGGGCTTACCGTAGGAGGGGCTGTATGCCCAGGTCATGGCGATCTTCTTGCCCTTCAGGTTCTCTACGCCGCCGAACTCGTGGATGATGTGGAGCATATCCGCCATGCACTGAGTGGGGTGGTCGATATCGCACTGGAGGTTGACCAGCGTGGGCTTCTGCTCGAGAACGCCGGCTTTGTTGCCTTCGGTGACGGCGTCGACGACGGAGTGCATGTAGGTGTTGCCCTTGCCGATGTACATATCGTCGCGGATACCGATGACGTCTGCCATGAAGGAGATCATGTTCGCGGTCTCGCGGACGGTCTCGCCGTGCGCGATCTGGCTCTTGCCCTCATCGAGGTCCTGAACTTCGAGACCGAGCAGGTTGCAAGCGGACGCGAAGCTGAAACGCGTACGGGTGGAGTTGTCGCGGAACAGGGAGATGCCGAGACCGCTGTCGAAGATCTTGGTGGAGATGTTGTTCTCGCGGAGGTGACGGAGCGCGTCTGCGACTTCGAACACCGCTGCGATCTCATCCTGCGATTTTTCCCAAGTCAGGAAAAAGTCGCCTTCATACATCTTCGAGAAGTCGAGCTTCTCAAGACGGTCGGTAAACTGCTTGACGTTGGATTTCTTTTCCATTGGTTTTTATCTCCCTTGAAAATTATTTGATGTCGTTGTTGGTCTTGCCGGCACGGAACTGGCAGACATCCTCTTCGCCCTTGCCCTTGTACATGGACGGGGTCAGCGCGTAAACAGCAGCGCAGGTCGCGAGGTCCTGTGCCCAGATGATCTCGTTCGGAGCGTGTGCCTGGCTCTCCGCACCGGGACCGAAGCCGACGCAGGGGATGCCGTAGCGGCCCTGGATGGAAACGCCGTTGGTCGAGAAGGTCCACTTGTCGATGAGGGGCTCATCGCGCTTGATCTTCGCCTTTTCGGGCATATCCTCGCGCTTGCCGATACGCTTCTCGCCGAAGAGCGCCTTGTGCGCATCTGCGAGAGCCTGTACGTGCGGTGCGGTCTCCTTGTTGATCCAGGTCGGGAAGTAGCACTCGGTTTCGTACTTCAGGCCGGTCCAAGCGGGACGGTCGTACATGTACATGGAGACCTTGACGTCCTTCGCGTACTTCTTGCAAGCCGGCAGATCCTCGATCTCCTTCAGGCAGGAATCCCAGGTCTCGCCCGCGGTCATACGGCGGTCGATGGAGATGGAGCAGCTGTCCGCAACAGCGCAGCGGCTCGGGCTGGTGTAGAAGATCTGGCTGGTGGTGCAGGTGCCGCGGCCGAGGAAGCGGGCATCTTCATAATGCTCGGGGTTGTACTTCGGATCGAGCATCTTCACGAGACCCTTGATCTCGACGGAGTCGTCTGCGGGGTTCTCGTTGAGGTCGCGGACGTTTTCGATGATCTCGGCCATCTTGTGGATCGCGTTGTCACCGCGCTCCGGCGCGCTGCCGTGGCAGGAAACACCGTGAACGTCGACGCGGATCTCCATACGGCCGCGGTGACCGCGGTAGATACCGCCGTCGGTGGGCTCGGTGGAAACGACGAATTCGGGCGTGATGCCGTCTTCATTGTGGATGTACTGCCAGCACAGACCGTCGCAGTCTTCTTCCTGAACGGTCGCGGTGACGAGGATCTTGTAGCCTTCGGGAATGAGGTCGAGATCCTTCATGATCTTCGCGCCGTAAACAGCGGAGACGACGCCGCCTTCCTGGTCGGAACCGCCGCGGCCGTAGATGATGCCGTCCTTTTCCCAACCCTGATAGGGATCTTCGGTCCAGTTCTCGATGTTGCCGATACCGACGGTGTCGATATGACCGTCGAACGCGATGATCTTGTCGCCGGTGCCCATGTAACCGAGCGCGTTGCCCTCGGGATCGATGAACGCCTCGTCATAACCGAGCGCTTTCATTTCCTCGATGGTGCGCTTGATAACGCCCTCTTCCTCACAGCTCTCGCTGGGGATCGCGATCAGGTCGCGGAGGAACTTGGACATTGCGGGCAGATACGCCTGCGCGGCCTGCTTGACCGCTTCGATTCTGGAGGTTTCCATAATGCTTGAAGATCCTTTCTTTGTATTTGTCGTGAAGTGCGGTGTCTTTTTGTTTTATCGAGAAACCGAACGAGGGACCGTCCGGTTTGCTTCCTCAGTTTTCCTTCTTGGCGTCGATGTAGGAATACAGCGTGTACTTGGAAATGCCGAAATACTTGGAGACCTTGTCTCCGCTTTTGGTGACCAGGAAAGCGCCCGCCTCGTTGAGGAAGTGGATCGCCTCGATCTTGTCGTTCTTGGTCATCATGGCAACGGGCTTGCCAATCATTTTCACGCTCTGTTCGATCAGGTCGTCGAGCAGGTCGTTGACGCTCCGCGGGATCACGGGGTCGGGCCGGTCTTCCTCCTGCTGCTTGTGGTTGAGCAGCGAGGTGACCGCACGGTCCGCCATCAGCAACTCGGTGATGTCGTAATTGATGGAGAACACACCCTCCGGCGCGCCGTTTTCGTCCTTCATGTAGACGGTAGTGGACTTGAGGATGCGCCCGTCGGAGGTCTTGGAGATGTAAGCGCACATATCATCGGGGCACTCTTCCCCTTTGTGCTGCAACGCTTCGAGGACCACCCTGCTGGGACCGTCTCCGAGCTCGCGCTGGGAAACATGCCCGTTTTCGATGGCAACGATGGTGTGCTCGGAATCCGCATTCTTCAGGTCGTGTACCACGACTTCGCAGTTCGAGCCGAACTGCGCGGTGATCGCGTGCGCCAACTGTTTCATCAGTCCGAGATCCATATTTCTTTCCCTCCCGGCATCTCTGCCTTCACTATACCAGTTTCAAAGTTTTTTTCAAGGTGTTTTAACAAAATAATTTTGCAATGCTAAAAAATATTTTTCGCCCGTGTTCATTATTTGCAATGTTACACTCTCAGTATAGCATTCCATTCCGCACGCTTCAACAAAAATGTCTATGGAAAACGCATTGTTTTTCGGGTTTGTTCTATGGTTCATGCCTTGAATCGAAGCCGGAATTCTGCTAAAATAGGCTATCATTACTGTGTAAAGGAGTATGACAATGGAAGAAGAACGCGATATCGTGACGTTTTCCGATGACGACGGAAACGAGTTCGAACTTGAAGTCGTAGATTATTTCGAGTATGAAGAAGAGGAATACGCGGTCCTGCTGGATCCCGCCGACCTCGAGAACGAAGACGAAGACCACGAGAGCGAGGTCTACATCATGAAGATCGTTGAGAACGGCGAATTCGAAGAGTTCGTCCCCGCCGACGAGGACAAGATGCCCGAGCTCATCAAGATCGTCGAACAGCGCTTCGACGAAGACGGTTGCTGCTGCTGTGACGATGATTGCGAGCACGACCACGAAGAAGAGTGCGGCTGCGGCTGCCACTGCTGCGAATAATCGCAACACCAAAAGAACCGGTCCGATTCGGACCGGTTCTTTTTTCGTTTTCTCACGGGAGGACGCGTCGCCCACCCGTTTTCAGGCCTTGATGTCCTTGAGGTTCCCCCACCCGTTGCCGATGTTCGACACGGGTTCGTCCTCCGTCGGCACGAGTTCCGAATAGCCCCACATCAGCGCCTCGGGCAGGAAGCGCTGCTTGTCCCAGCTCTGCCCGCCGTGTTGGTTGAGATTCTCCCCCATGAAGACCATCGCGGTCGAACCGCCGCCGTCGAGATTATACGCGAGGCTGCAGCCCTCGTCGAGAAACATCCGGGCGAAGCGGCGCAGGTCCACGCCCTCGCTGAATTCCTTTTGGCGCCCGTCGACGACGATCGCCACGAGATGCCCGGGCTCCACCATACCGACGCCGCAGCGCGGGTTTCCGTTGTTCGCCACGCGGTGCCGCTCGATCTTTTCCCATTGGATCTCGCCGTCTTCGACGAGAACGGGTCCGAAGGAGTACACATCGCGGATACCGCCTTCGAGCGTTTCCATCCCGTCGAGCGTCTTCCGCGGGATGATCGTCATGCCGAGCCCGTCGTCGAAATACATACTGTCTTCATAGCCGCGGTCGGCGTAGAACCGGTCGTTGCGGATGAGCATGCCCTTGACCGGCGTTTCGCTCGTGGTGAGGTTGTCCCCCGTAATCAGCAGCACCGCCTTCTGCTTGCGCGCCATGCGCCACGCGCGGAGGCGCGGCTGCTTGCCGATATCCGCCGCGATGACGCTGCGGAAACTGTTGCGTTCGCGCATGCGGATGTGCGCGACATGCCATACCAGCGGCGTTTCGGGTTCTTCGTGCCGTTCCACCGTGACGGAAAGCGTATCCGATCGGTAGCTCCACACACCCTTCTCCACGTCCGCCTCCACGACCTCCGCGGGTTCCCCCGCGCGGCGGAACCACAGGTCGTCTCCGTTTTCCGCGCCTTCCGGCTCCGTTTGCTCATGCGTCACGGGTGCCGGGGTGCCGGCTTTGAACGGCGAAAGGTCCGCACCGTCCGCAAAAGAAAGCGTTTCGGGCAGCGCTCGGTGGTAGATCCACTGCGTATCGAAGGATGCGTACAGGCTCTCCGCGGTATCGTGCGCATCATCCGCCGTCCAGTCGATCGTTGCAGTCCCCGCGGTGCCGGCGAGATACAGCGCGGGCTTTTCCGCAAGGTTCGCCTTCTCCGTCCCCTCGGCGGCGATGCTGCCCGCAGCGCACGCACCGAGCGGCAAACCGCTCCCCTCCGCGTCCGACGGGGCGATGACGAGCTTCGGCGCGACGGTCTCGATGAGTTTCGCGGCGGAACGCTTTTTGAGTTCGAGCTTCCATGCCTTCGCCTGTGCGGCGGTATCCGCGTTGCGCGGCGCGGACAGCCCCCAAAAGACCGGCATCACATCGACACCGAGCCGTTCGAGCGCCTTAAGCGACTCCTCCTCGGTTTGGCGGTCGCCTTTTTCCATGTATACGAGCTGTACGCGGTATCCGTTTTTGACCAAGCGCGGCAGCAGCCCGCCGTAAAGCGTGTACTCGTCACCGGGTGCCGGCACGAATACGAGCACATCCGCCTCCGTTCCCGAAAACGGCACGGTCTCCCCGGCATGGATCACACGCACCTCGGCGGGGGTGTATTCCCCCTTTTGCGAGGAGATCTGCAGTTCGGTGCAGTCCTGTCCCATTTCGAAGTACTGCCGGTGGCTCTCCCCGGCGATGCGTTCCTTCTTCAGCGGCTTCCCGTCCGCCCCTTTGCGCACGACCGTCAGCTGTGCCGGCGCGCTGTACCAGGTGATGTATACGCCCCGCACGTCATCACCCTCGTTCCGGGAAACGGTGATGCCCTTGCCCGCTTTCATCGTAACGCGGGTGGCGATCGCATCGTCGCCGAGGCGCGGCAACAGATGCGTGTACTCTTCGGCGACCTGTACGCCCGCGGGCACCTTTCCCGGCACCTCAGACGTTGCGCCGTCGGTTGCGAGCACAGGGCAGGAACAGCACCCCAGTGCCGTCATCATAGCGATCGTTCGGATCGTTTTGCGTTTCATCGGCTTTCCTTTCCTCAACCGTATTGGAATATCTCTCGCAGGTTTTGATAGACCTCACCCGTCCGCCAGCCCGCGCCCGTGGAATCGTATTCTTTGAATTCCATACGCGTATCCGGCAACGCGGTCTTCAGGTCCTGCTGCTGTTGCTTGGTCAACCCGCAGCTGTTGATCCAAAGCCGTTCGAGCCCGGTCAGCGTGTACAGCGGCGAAAGGTCGCTGTTCTTCAGCCGGTTGTGCGCGAGGTTCAGATGTTTGAGCTTCGGATGGTCCGCCAGCGGCGAAAGGTCCGTCACCCGCAGCAGGAACAGCTCGAGATATTCGAGCTCCGGCAGTTCCGCCAGCGGCGAAAGGTCGCTGACGCGGTTGTCGATGCAGATGAGGATGCGCAGCTTTTTGAGGTTCGCGAGCACCGAGATATCCGTGATGGAATGGTGCCCGAGATCCAGCGCCTCGAGATCCGTGCAGTATTGCAGGACTTGGATGTCCTCCGTTTTCAGGCGGGTCTTCTCGTGCCGCTTTTGGCTGGAGTGCTTCGTGGAAAAATATTTTTCATCCGTGCGGAGCTCCCAAAGCTTGCCCATCTTCACCGTCCACACCACGCGGACGTTGCCGAGCTTTTCATTCAGCTCCGCCAGTTCTTCGTTCGTTCTGCCCGTATGCAGGAGTTCCAGCGTCTTGAGGTTCGGGAACGCGGCGACCGTTTCGGGGAGCGCGGCGAATTCCGTATCCGACAGAGCGACGCCGTCGAGCGTCAGCACCTCCGCATCCCGCGGGACCTCGGCGCCGAAAAAGACCGCGGTCTCCTCCGCAACCGCGGACACGACGAACGCCGCAAGCAAAGCGGCGCAGAGGATCGTGCGCAATAACCGTTTCATTTCACCGCGGGCTCCTTTTCGAGATAGGGTTCTTTTCTCGGACCGTTGCCGATGTTGTACACGGGTTCATAAGGTCCAGGCACCAGGTCGGAACGCCCCCACATCAGCGCGTCCGGCAGGGCGCGCTGGATATCCGCGCTGTTGCCCGCATGCCGGTTGATGTGTTCGCCCATGAACACGAGCGCGGCGGATCTGCCGCCGTCGAGGTTGTACGCTTCGGTGCAGCCTTCCGCCCAGAACATGGCGGCAAGCATTTCGAGCGTCACGCCCAGGCTGTACCCCCGTTGGCGTCCGTCGACTTGAATGACGACGAGATGCCCGGGTTCGACCATGCCGATGGCGACGCGCGGGTTTTTGCGCTGCACCTTCGACGTGTGCAGCTGCTCATGTTGTATCCTGCCGTTCGCGATCAGCGTCGGACCGAACGAGAACGTGTTCCGCACGCCCTCTGCCAGCAGCTGCTCCGCCGTCTGTTCTCCCGCGGGGAGGATGCGCAGCGAGCCGTCCGCCCCCATTACAAGGGTATCCGCCCCGGCGCGGTCGTTGAATACTTCTCCGTCGCGGATGATGATGCCCTTGTATTTGCCCTCGGCGACCGTCATGTTGTCGCCGGTGATCGCGAGCACCGCCTTGTAACGGCGCGCCATGAACCACGGGTATTCATGCGCCTTCGTTTCGCGGATGCCCGGCACGAACGCGTCTTCGTTCTGCGTGAAGATGTGCGCAACGTTATATGCAACATCTTGCCCCTCGTCGGTTTTGAATTCCCTGTGTTCGACGGTCACCGCAAGGTTCGGGCTGCGGTATTCCCAAAAACCCTCTTCGGGTCTTGCCGCAGCACTCTCCGTTTCGGAGAACACACCGCAGTAATCCCCCTCGACGACCTCGGGTGCGCGGTATTCGGTGCGCGGCACCGAAGGATCGTTTTCCGAAAACAGCCCCGCGTCCGTTCCGGAGGAACCGGGCGCGGCTTCGGCGCGGAACAGCGGCTGTGTGTAAGCATCGCGTGTGATGTCGATGCCGATCGGCAGCAGGGGGCGCAGCACATCGTACCGGGCGGCGTTCGCGTCGCGCAGGGTCGTTTCCGTCAGATGCTCGTTGAGATCGAGAACGACGGCGCCTTCGGGCTCCGCGGTATGATAATAAATATACTCCGGTGCGTGGATGCCGTAGGTCTTGACCGAATTGGCGAGCTTTTTGGGCGAATGCGAATTCGCGCACGCGCGGGTCACGATCTCGGAAGCGAGCACATGCAGCCCGTGCCCGTATTCCCCTTCGGGGTCGTGCGTCACGACGTACTTCGGGCGGTAATAGCGGATCAGGTCCGTCATGTTGCGGATGAGCTTGTCGACCCCGCCGCAGTTGTTCGCCGCATGCTGTCGTGTTTCGTAATAGATCCCGCCGAGGTTCCAGAATTCGGGCGGGTTCGTCACGCCGGAGGCGGCAAGCGTCTCCTCTGCGAAGGCGCGCAGCTCTTCCGAAGCGCAGGAAAGATACAGCACACGCACATCGAGCCCGCGCCCGCCGGCAAGCGTGCCGAGCAGCCCCGGGAAAAACAGGGTCTCATCCCCCGGATGCGCGAGCACGACGAGCACATCGCACGGCGCGGGGAGCGTATCGTACAACGAGGGCACCGCAGTCGGACGCGGTGTGGTCACGGGCTTTTCCGCCGCAAAGGCAACGGAGAGCCCGAAAAGGACCGATGCCGCGCAGGCGGCAACAAGCGCCCGGCGAAACCGGGCGGAAAACGCATACTTTCTCATGATAACAAGTATAGCATACCCACCCGCACAAGGGACAGTGTACCGCCCCGGTTCTGTGAATATTCCGTGAATGGAAAGTCGCTATTTTGTGGTGGTTTCGCACCTGCCCCACTATATTTGTTTTTCGGCGCCACCGTTCATAAATTATGTACGGTTTGTACACAATTTCTTAACTTTTTTCATTCCCGCGAAATGCTATACTCAAAGTAATCTATTATGTTCTATCTGTATGGGTGGGGCATAATATCGTTGCAGAAAGGATGTTTTGTTATGAAACGCATCACCACACTCCTGCTGGCATTCGTGCTCGTATTGGCACTGGTGCCGGCGATCGCCCTGGCCGACGATCCGGTTTACGATCTGTCCGTCAGCCTCGCGGACCCCGCAAAGGTCTGGAAGGCCGGTGACACCGTAGCCACTTCGGACCTGGTCATCACCCTCACGAAGGACGGCACGAAGGTCGCCACCACGACCACGCTGTCCAACGAGACCCTCACCTTGCCCGATGGCATGATCGAGGCCACCCAGACGGTGAAAGCCACGGTCGAGACCCTGACCGAGACTCCGAAGTACACCGAAGTCGTCGATCTTCCCATCTCCTTCACCGGTAAGCTCACCGCGCTCACTTCGGACATCGCCGCCGTGACCGGCTACACCGGACACACCGCTTCCGAAGCGCTTGCCGGCGTCCGCTTCTTCGCGGAAGTCGACGGCAAGAACATCGAGGTCGTTCCGGAATACGGCGATCAGACCTTCTCCGGCGCCGGTACGGTAAGCATCACCGCTTCGTTTGAGCTCGGCGGTACGACGAAGACCTGCACGGTCGACGTCAACGTCGCAGCCAGCCTTTCGGCTCTCGTTGTCGAAGGCGCGCCCGATGAAGCATACATCGACGATGCGACCAACGAAGGCATCCGCGTCACCGCGCAGTACGCCGACGGCCGCGCCGATCAGGACATCACCGAGCGTTGCACCTTCACTCCCGATTTTTACACCTCCCTCGGCAATCAGGTCGTCAACGTCGCTTATGAAGAAGACGGCGTGACCCTGACCGAAAGCTTCACCGCAGCCGTTGTGGACAAGTGCACGAACCTCACGCTGAGCGCCACCAAGACCGATGCGTACGTTGGCGACAAGCCCCAGTTCACCGCGACCGCGACCTTTGCGGACGGCAGTGAAAAAGACGTTACCGCCGACTGCACTGTGTCCCCCACGGAGTTCACGACCGACGGCTCCATCGCCGTTACGGTGACCTATCAGGATTCCGCAAACGCCACCGCCATCAGCAAATCGTTCACCGTCGAAGTCGAAGCTCTTCCCGAGCTGACCGCAACGCTCACGGTCTCCGGTGACATCCTCGTCGGCGATCCGATGCGCGACAGCAGCGACAAGCCCGTGTTCAAAGTCGAGTTCGCCGGCAGCGAAAAGGATGCCGACGGCAACTACTACTTCGATGTGTGCACGATGGAGCCCGCCACCAAGAACTTCAACAAAGCCGGTGAGCAGGTCTACACCTTCCGTTACAGTGACCCCAAGACCGGAAAGGATTATGTCGTCAAGACCGCTCCCGTGACCGTTCTCGAACCCATTCAGGAGTTCAAGGTCGAAGGCACCGTAACCAAAAACTACGCCGGCGAGATCTTCGATCCCGTTGAAATGCCCGGTCTCACCTACACCGTCACCTACCGCACCAGCGCCATTACCGGTCAGAAGGCCGGCACCGACATCGCCGCCGCGACCGATTGGGGTCATGAGCGCATCAAGTGGACGCAGAACAAGAAGCTGGCGTTCGGCACCAACAACAACGAAATCACCTTCAGCTTCACCGACCCGCTCACCAGCAACGCGCTGTATTACAACGTGACCATCAGCGGTCTGTCCGTCATCGACTCCGTGTCCGTCAACGGCGCACCGCGTTTCTTCAACGGCGAGACTTTCCGTGAGGACCTCCTCCGCTCCATCGACAAGCTCGGCGTCACCATCAGCGTCAAGTATGTCGACAAGAAGTACGGCGAGGACTTCACCATCTCGAGTTCTACCGATCCCAAGCTGAGCAACGTCAGCATCCCGAACGTCAAGTTCGAAGACGGTGCTTCCGGCTCCGAGCAGATCGTGTTCACCGACTCCAAGAGCGGCAGCTTCACCAAGTCCAACGCCGTCTCCTATGTTGCGGAGCCGATGGTTTACGAGCATGAATACGATGCCGCACACAAGACCACCGCGCCGATTTGGGTCAGCAACCGCTTCTCGAAGACTTCCTACTCCGAAGGCGAGAAGATCTCCCCCGCGGGTCTGCAACTCGTTCTCACAAACTTCTGGGGTCAGAAGAAAACCGTCACCGAAGGCTTCACCTACAAGATCCGCACCAAGAAGATCGGCAACACCCCCGCACAGTGGAAAGACGAAGATTACTCCGTCAACCGTCCGCTGAAACCGACGGATGATTACGCCTACGCGCGTTACAACTTCCTCGGCACCGACGGTCAGTACCACGATGTCACCTTCGACCGCGCCTATGTGAAGAGCACCGGTAAGCTCGGCAACGCCGGCACCGCACTCTATATCAGCGAGCGCGTCCTCTCGAAGATCGTCATCACCACCGCGCCGAAGAAGGTCGATTACGAGATCGGCGAAGCCCTCGATACGACGGGCATGGTCGTGACCGCGTACTACACCAACGGTTCGAAGGAAGAAGTCTCCGCTTACACCATCGATTGCCCCGAGACGTTCACCAAGAACCATGTCGGCACCTATAAGGTCAAGGTCGACTTCTCCTACAAGACCGTGACCAAGAGCGCTGAGCTCGTCGTCACCGTCAAAGGTCCCAAGGTCCCGAGTCAGAGCGTCGTTCTGAACAAGGCGATGCTGGAGCTCGTTCAGGGCACCAAGGAGACCCTCGTTGCGATGGTCTATCCGACGAACGCTTCCAACAAGAACGTGACCTGGACCACCAGCGATGCTGCGGTCGCGACCGTCAGCGAGGACGGTGAAGTCAAGGCCGTCGGCGCAGGTACCTGCCTGATCTCCGCGACCACGATGGACTACACGCACCGCTATGCGGACTGCTATGTCACCGTTTCGCCGAAGACCTCCGTCACGAAGCTCACGCCGAACCACACCTCTCTTGAGTTGCTCAAGGGCGATGCCACGACCCTCACCGTCACGATGACGCCGGACAACGCGACCGCGCGTGCGGAAGACGTCGAATGGACCTCCTCCGATCCCTCCGTCGTTTCCGTTGGCGATGACGGTCAGATCAAAGGTCTGAAGACCGGCGACGCGGTCATCACCGCAGAGGTTGACGGCGTTACCACGCACTGCAGCGTCAGCGTCGTTTCCAGCCTGAACGGTTACGGCACGGTGTACAACTGCTCCAAGTCCGTCAACGTCCGCAAGACCGGCTCCACGAGCGGCGCGGTCATCGGTTCCGCACCGAAGGGCAAGACCTACAAGGTCCTCGGCAAGTCCTCCGACGGCAAGTGGTACAAGATCCAGTACTCCTCCTCGAAGGTCGGTTACATCTACAAGGATTACCTGAAGGTCAGTGACAAGGCCTACACGGTCGACTCCAGCGAGTCCGAACAGGCAAACAACCAGACGACGATCATCGCCACCAAGCTGACCATTGTCAACTGCCAGCGCTACATCTACGTGCGCAAGGGACCGTCCACCTCGACCTCCAGCCTCGGTCATGCATCCGCAGGTTCCACCTACTCGCTGCTCGGCATGAGCGGTGACTGGTACATCATCAACTTCAACGGCCAGCAGGGCTACGTCAGCTCCGCTTTCGCCCAGATCAGCTGAGTTCGTACCACACCAACAAAACATCTTGCAATAAGAAAGCCGGACGGGGCGCAAGCCCCGCCCGGCTTCGGTGTTTTTTCGGCAGTCCCCACTCCTGCTTTCGGTTGCGGAACCGCGAACGGGTCTCCCTCCCGGTACCCGGTTTGTGTTACAATACAAGAATTCAACAAACACAACAGGAGCGTCCCCATGGAACACAGCCTTCCCGTTGACCGCTTGCCCGAGGCGTTTGCTTCCGGCGCCGTTCTCACCGATATCCGCGATGCGGTCTCCTTCGAATACGGTACGATCCCCGGAGCGGTATCGAAACCGGCGTTGTACGATGAAGCGGAAAACGCTTCTCTTGCACGCGAATGCCGCTACATCCTCTGCGATAAGGACGGTTCCGTTAGCCCCGCCATTGCGGAAAAAATGCGCCTTCTCGGCTATGATGCGGTCTCCCTTGCCGGCGGGTACGCCGCCTGGCTCGAATACCGCTTCGCGCATCCCGATCCCGACAAGCGGAAGGAAGTCGAAAAGAGCCTTTCCAAACAGTTTTCGAAGTGCCTGTTCACGCCGTTCGTCAAGGCGATCAACGAATTCGACATGGTTTGCCCCGGCGACAAGATCGCAGTGTGCATCTCCGGCGGAAAGGATTCGATGCTGCTCGCGAAACTGTTCCAGCAGCTGAAGCGGCACAACAAATTTCCGTTCGAACTCGTGTTTCTCGTGATGGACCCCGGCTACAGCCCCGCGAACCACAGGGCGATCGAACGCAACGCGGAGTTGCTCGGCATCCCGGTGACGATCTTCGAATCGACCATCTTCGACACGGTGTACGGCATCGAAAAATCCCCCTGCTACCTTTGCGCGCGGATGCGCCGCGGGTACCTGTACAGCAAAGCCAAAGCGCTCGGTTGCAACAAGATCGCGCTCGGCCACCATTACGATGATGTGATCGAAACCATCCTCATGGGCATGCTGTACGGCGGGCAGGTGCAGACCATGATGCCGAAGCTGCGCAGCACGAATTTCGAGGGGATGGAGCTCATCCGCCCGATGTACCTGGTCCGCGAAAAGGACATCAAGCGCTGGCGCGATCAAATGGACCTGCATTTTCTGCAGTGCGCGTGCCGCTTTACGGAAACCTGCACTTCGTGCCGCGAAGACGGCAGCAGTGCTTCCAAGCGCATGGAGATCAAACAGCTCATCGCGAACCTGAAGCAGATCAACCCCATGGTCGAGAGCAACATCTACAAATCGGTCATGAACGTGAACCTCGCGACCGTTATCCGTTACAAAGACAAAGAGGGTGTTCCGCACTCGTTCCTCGAAGAATACTGACGCCCGGAATGCCTTTCATGATGAAAAAAGAGCACGGTTTCTTTGTTGAAACCGTGCTCTTTTCCGCTCTTTTTCAAACGGTCTCCCACAACGGAGTCCGCGCCTTACGCCGCGGGGGTCCAGGTGGTCTGCGTCTTGAGACCTGCCGCCGTGTTGGGCATCAGGGCCAGTTCGAGGCTCGTGGGCATGCCGTACTGTGCGCACATACCGTCGAGCATCGGGTACATTCCGGTGGTATAGTAAGCTTCGACCGCCGCCTTGCCTTCTTCGGATGCGATGTACTCTGCCTTGTACGCAACAAGCGCATCGAGGAAGGATTCATTCAGCAGCAGATCGTACGCGTACTTCTTCTCGCCTTCCTGTGCGGTCACGAAACGGTAGCCGTTCGTCATGGAGGGGCTCATGTTGATGAGGAAGGGCGCGGTGACAACGATGCGGGTCGGAACGACCTCGTAAATGACCATTGCACCGCCGGTCAGCTGCTTTTCGATGTAACCGAGCTTCGCCGCGGTGATCTCCGCCGCGTCGGTCATGCCCGCAAACGTCGCGGCATAGCCCATCCAGCTGGTCGCGAGGGTCGGATAGTACTTGTCGAACAGGTTCAGCAGCTTTGCTTTACCTTCCTCGGTCTCAAGGTCCGCGGGCGTGAAGATGCGCACGACACCATCGAACTGCACGCCGTAGGAGCAGTAGTAGTTATAGACTTCCTCTTCCTGCGGACGCAGCTGGCGGCACCAGGAAACGGACACCGCGGGATTCTTTTGGAAGTGCAGGGTCTTCGCCGTACCCGCTTCGGAAACGCCCAGCAGACACATGCTGTCCGCATCGAGGACCAGCTCGAGGTTCGTGTTGTTCGGCATGTTGTTGTACACGGTCGCCATCTGATACATCTCGCGGTAATTCCAACCGGTCTCGTCCTGCGCGAACGATGCATCGCCGAGGTAATAACCGCCCTTCAGGAACTCCTTGATGGCGGTCTTCTGCAGTTCGGGCGTCCATTCGATGGCACCGAAATTCACGCCACCGGCCTTCTTCTCGGTCGCCGAAGTGACGGCGTCCGCCGTGGCACCGGTCAGCACATCCGCCTTCACATAGCCGTGGGACAGCGCCCAGGCATCCAGCTCGGCCTCGGTCATTTCCGCCGCGAAGCCGATGCACGCGGGCACCAGCAGAACCACCGCCAGCAACAGCGCAACGATCTTTTTCATGTTGTGTTTCCTCCTCGATATGCTTATTTTGATAACAATGTATCACCGTCGATAAAACTTTGTCAATCATGGGACGTTTTCCGGAAACACGGAAACAAAAAAGACCGGGCGCTCACCGGTCTTTCACTGTTTTCCAAAACTTCAGGAGCGTTCTTCCGCTCCCCGCCCCGGGGCAAATGCACTCCGCATCCCCGGTATCACCGGCACGAAAGTACGCGGTCTTCGTGTCGCCTTCAAAGCGCACCAACCGGATCCCGTGGATCGCGGCGATCTCTTCCGCCTCATCGAGGCTTTCCGCAAAACAGGTGAGTTCCGTTTCCCGAGACTCGCCGTCCCACGCCGCGGAGGCGCTCTCCGGCACCGCCGTTCCCGCATTTCTTTCGGTGTGAAAACCCGTTTCCACCGCAAGCCGCGCTCCGCACGCGAACAGCGCCGGTGCCGCAAGTAATCCGATCAAAAACCACATATCTTTGCCTCCGTTGGGAATCGTCCCTTTGTTTCGCTTTCACGATTATATCACCGCAAAAGGTCGCCCGACGCTTTCGGACGCTTGTTTCCCCGTTTGTTCACACGCCCGCCCAAGTGTACATAAAAAACGGGGGCTCCGCAGCCCCCATTGAAAGTATCCGGCGTCATGATGCGACGCTGCCCGTAAAGACCTCGGTCGCACCTCCGGTCAAAAATACATGCTCCGTCTCGCGGTCGTACCGCACGGAAAGGTCTCCTCCCAACAAGTGCACGAGCACCTCATCGTCCGTAAAACCGTTGAGGATGCACGCCATCACCGCCGCGCACGCCCCCGTACCACAGGCCATGGTCTCCCCGGAACCGCGTTCCCACACCCGCAGCGCGATCTCATTACGGGAGATCACGCGGACGAATTCGATGTTCGCCCGGTGCGGAAACACCGGCGCCGTTTCGAGCGCGCGCCCCGTCACAGGCAAGTCGACCTTACCGGGATCGTCTGTGAAGACCACCCCGTGCGGGTTTCCCATCGAGACACAGGTCAGTGCGTACGTCGCCCCCGCAACGGTCACGGGCAGAGCGACCACCGGGGAATCCTCCGCAACGACGGGGATCGCCTCCGCGGTAAGGACGGGCGCCCCCATATCCACCGTAACGGAAACGACCTTGTCCTCCGCAACCGCGAGCCGCAGGGTCCGCAGCCCCGCACCGGTTTCCACGGAAAGTTCCGTTTTTCGCGTCAGACCTTTGTCGTATACGTATTTCCCCACGCAGCGGATCCCGTTGCCGCACATCTCCGCTTCCGATCCGTCCGCATTGTAGATACGCATGCGGAAATCCGCGATCTCCGACGGACCGATCGTGATCACGCCGTCCCCGCCGATACCGCAATGGCGGTCGCTCAGGCGCCGCGACAGCGCCGCGGGGTCGGCAACGGGGTTTTCCGCAAGGTCCACATAGATATAATCGTTGCCACAGCCATGCATCTTGGTGAAATTCATGCGCGCACCCCTTTCGGTCCGTTCTTTGGATGCTCACATATTATATATTTTCTTTCGCTCTGTCCAATACCCGTCGCGTATCGGTTTCATGCCTAAAACGGAGGACAAGTAAACAACCACCGGCCAAGCCGGTGGTTTTTCCTATGCGGGCATAGCCCT
>JAUNCT010000023.1 GCA_030526425.1 Clostridia bacterium | reverse complement strand
TCTTCGGGCTTCTCGGATGCGCCGCAAGCGGTGCCGCAGGCGGAAGCGGTCTTCTTATCGCTGTTCTCCTGAACTTTCTTCTGCAGGAACTTGTAGAATTCGCCGCTCCAGCTCTTCTTGTTGACAAGAACGGTGATCGCGCACTCGGAACCTTCGAGTTCGGGATACTCGATGAACGGATAGTCGATGTATTCGGCACCGTGTGCATCCAGCCAGCCGCGGACGCTGCAGAGACCGTCGACGAGACCTTCGATCACTTCATCGGTCTGGTTGTTGAAATCACCGCGCAGATTCTTGTAATACACAAGGGCGGCATCTCTGTCTTTCGGCGCGAGAACGAGCTGTGCCGCATAGCGGCTGTTGCCGCCCTCTTCACCGTAAGGCGCTTTTTCGAGGAGCAATACTTTCGCACCGGCATCTGCGGCGGAAATCGCTGCGGTAGCACCGGCAGCACCGTAACCGATGACGACGACGTCGTATTCGGCGTCCCAGTCGACCGTGGTCTCGAACGGCTCCGCGGCAAACGCGGGGAACATGCTCAAGGACATGAGAACGACCAGCACAAGAGACAAAACCTTCTTCATACATTTTCCCTTTCTTGAGATGAATTAGCTTCACTGAATCAGATTCACTGAAAGCCACTATCATTTTATCAATATAAAATTACGCTGTCAACTTTGATTTATTTGCAGAAAACGTGTTATAATAACTTTTTAGGAATTTGGAGAAACCGAAGAATGAGAGAGACAACGGCAAGAAAGCAGCAAGCCAACGCCACAAGACAAAAAATACTGCAGGCAGCACGGGAACTGATACAGGAAAAAGGTTTCGATCAGCTGAAAATGACCGACGTTGCAAAGCGTGCCGGAGTTTCGGTTGGTTCGTTGTATAATCACTACCGGTCGAAAGACGCTTTGTTTTTTGCGGGATATGACAATTTTGACCGGATGATCCTCGAAAAACAGGATTCACTGATGTTTGAGAACCACATCGAAGCGTTGCGATCTGTAATTTATGCACAGTGCGTCGGTGCATTTATGCGCGGCACAAATTATATCGCCAATGTTTTGCGCTACCAATTGTTCTCTCATGATTCTGCGTTTACAAACAAGGAACGTGCTTTTCCCACATACGTTGAAAAGCAGCTGAGCGAGGCGATTCGTGCCGGGGAACTGATCCCCGGTTGTGACGGCGTTCCGCTGACGGCGGGCATACTGCGCGTGGCACGTGGGTGCATTTTCGACTGTGCCGTGCGGAACACACCGGAGAGCATCGGGGAGAATATCATCCACGATATGGATGCGATGCTCGCACCGTACTTGTCTGAATCTTCAAACGGTCAACATTCGGTCGACCCGGCGTGGTTGAATACCTATCGCGCAAGATTGGATGAGGAGAACGCCATGGAGCTCGGAAGGGAATGAACCGGCAAATCAAAAACCCGTGATCTGCCGGGGATGTGTGACCTTCAAAACCGAAGAAGTGAATCAAACAAAGAAGCAACGGAGAAACACGATGTGTGATCCGTTGCTTCTGTTTTTGGCATCCGTTATTGTCAGATTCCGGTGAAGGCGTGTCACAAGAAAGACCGGCGGAACATAAACAAGTCCATTATCGACGGAAGGAGCGGCGCGGAAGCGACGGACTTGCCGATCATCATCGGGGAAAGTTCCGCCGCAACGAGCATGCCCGCCGCAGGCGGCTGCCCTTGGAGACGAAGTCTTCCCCGTAGTCGAAGACGAAGGGGGATCCGCTCCCCCAAAAACAAACCACGCGGCTGCATGTGCAAGCCGCGTGGCGGTCGGTCGATGGTCGTACTGCGAAAGCTCAGCCTTCGGCGGTGCGGAAGGGCACGCCGTTGTTCCGCGCATAGGTCTCGGCAACGCTGCCGGGTTTCACCACAAGCGTCAGCTTCGGACAACGGGCGAAGGCGTCGCGTCCGATGGTCACGACGGAAGCGGGCACGGTGAGCTCCGTCAGCTCCGTGCAACCCGCAAACGCCTCCTCGCCGAGCGAGCGCAGTCCGTCGGGGAGAACGACCTCGGTCAGGGCGGTGCAGTCGGCAAACGCCTCTTCGCAGATCTCCGTCACGCCTGCGGGCAGGGCGATGGTTTCGAGCCCGCTCTCCTCAAAGGCGCTCTCGCCGATGCGGGTCACGCCTGCGGGCAAGGCGATGCTTTTGAGCGCCGTGCATTTTTCGAAGCACTCCTCCGGGATGGATGCAACGCCCGCGGGCAGCAGCAGATCCGCGAGGTCGGTGCATTCCTTGAAGGCGCCCTTGCCGAGGTCGGTCAGGGTCGCGGGGAGCTCCGCCGCGGTGAGGTTGCGGCACTCTTCGAATGCCTCCTTGCCGATGCGGGTCACGCCTTCGGGTACGGTCACGCGGATGAGGGAGAGCGACTCCTCAAAGGCTTCTTTCCCAACGGAAACGACGGACGCGCCGCCGAGCAGGGTGGGGATCCCGCAATCCGCGGCGGTTCCGGTATAACGTTCAACGGACGCGCCTCCTTCGGGCAGGATGCGGTATTCGAAATCACCCTCACGGGCGGCCAAGGCGGTCAGCGGCAGGGTCAGGGCGAGCAGGGCGGTCAACAGTCGGGTGGGTTTCATCGTTTGGCTCCTTTCGGTCCGCGCGGTACACGGCATTGTTTGTTGGGTCTACAATAGCATCCCGCACGCCGTTGACGCAATCCCCGTGCCGAAGATGTCACAGAAATGACAAAAAAGCGGTGGCCGGAGATCTTCAACCGCGGCAGCGCGCGGATCTGCGCGAAAGGCACATTCCGCCGCACAGATACCCGGACATCGGCGGAACGGAGACGCAGTCTTTCCCGTAGCGAAGACGAATGGGGTGGGACGCATCCCCCAAAACCAAAACACGCGGCTTGCTTTCGCAAACCGCGTGCCGCTCACATTGCCCCTGCCCGGAACGCACAGGGCACGGGGCGGAGGGAAGAAGGGAAGAAAGAAGGAGATTGCTTATTTCGCGGGCTTGTAAACGCCGCGGTTCAGCGCGTCGAACACGGCGGAGACCGGCTTGTTGCTGCGCAGGGTCGCACCGGTGAAGCCATCCACATCGGAGGCGATGCCGGCGGGGTCATACAGGTCGAGCACGGCGTTGATGTCCTTGCCGACGAGGTAGTCGCCGAGGTCGGTGTACTGCTTGCCGACGGCTGCGATCTTCTCATCCTCGTTCTTCAGGTAGTTCACGTCGCGGAAGGTCAGACCGCGGAACTTGAAGGAAGCGAAGGTGTCGTCCTTGACTTCGAACTCGATCTCGACCTGCTTCGGGTCGGTGAAAGCACCGCGTTATACGTCGTCGGGGACGGTGGTTTCCGCGAAAGCGGTGCCCGCCATGCAGGCGCTCAGTGCGAGTACGGCAAGTGCCGTCGTGCGTTTTTCATTGGGGGCTCCTCCTGAGTATTGCGACGCCCTCGGGGCGCGGGTTACTTGTTCGTTTCGCCGTTTCCGCAGCAGGTGCGCGGCGCTTCGGCCGACGTGCGGGTGAAGAGCAGGGCGCGCATCATCTCGTGGTTGCGGGCGATGCCCTCGTCGTTGAGGCTGTAATGGACCCACTTGCCCCCGCGGCGCGCGGTGACGAGCTCCGCATCGGTGAGGATGCGCATGTGGTGCGAAAGCGTCGGCTGGCTGACGGCAAGCTCCTTCAAAAGGTGGCAGGCGCAGGTCTCGCCCTGCTGCAGCCGCCGGATGATCTCCACACGGTTCGGGTCGCCGAGCGCTTTGCACAACCGTGCGATGCGCGTGTTCTCATCCATATCCTTACCGCCTTTCATCGAAAACACTATGGATGTATTATCATCGATATATCGAAATATGTCGATATGTCAAAACGAAGAAGGGGAAAAATCTTGTCTTGTGCAGCGGGAGCGGGGGCTTCGCCGCCGGGTGCCGTTCCGCCGTGCGGGCAACAAAAAACGGAGGAAATTTCTTCCTCCGGTGGCTTTATATTACCACATTTCGGGCAAAAAATAAAGTCTCCCCTTTTCGCGGCGCCGGGTGTAATAAGAATAGGACCGACGAAAAAGGAGGACTTCACATGGACAACACGACGGCTTTGGTTTCCTGCTTCGCAAGGGCGTACCACGCCGCACATGGGGCGCGCGTTTTCTCCGACCCCACGGCAAAGGCGCTGTTGGGTGCGGACTGCGGAAAGATCGCCGCGCACATGACCGCGGGCATCCCGTATTTTCTCGGGGAATTCCGCGGCACGCCGGAGGAGGGGCTTTGCAGGATCGTGCACGAACGGCTCGCGCCCGCCGTGCTCGCGCGGAGCGCGTTTTTCCTTGCGGCAGCGGAGACGGAGCGGCGGCTTGGGCTGAAGCAGGTGCTGCTGCTCGGCGCGGGGTACGACGGCTTCGGCATGCGGGCGGAAAGCGAGGGGCTTTCGGTGTTCGCGCTCGACCGGGCGGAGACGCTCCGGGATGTTGCGGCGCGCTGTGATGCCGCGGGGCTCGAAAACCGCGCCGTGCCCGTGCCGTGCGACTTGGGGTGCGGGGGCTGGGATAAGCGGCTGCGCGGCAAGGGCTTCCGTTCGGGGCAAAAGAGCCTCGCCGCGGGGCTCGGACTGTGCCATTACCTCGGAAAGGAGGCGTTCGCGGCGCTCGTCATGACCCTCGGCAACCTGCTGTGTGCGGGCTCCGCCCTGGTGTTCGACGTGCCGACCGATGCGGAGAGTGAACGGGATGCGACCCTGCGCGACCTTGCCGCCGCCGCGGGGGAACCGATGCGCGCGCGGTATTCGGAACGGGAGCTGACGCGCATCCTCTCGGCGGGCGGCTTCGCCCTGTACGAGTGGGCGGATGCGGACGCGCTGACAAAGCGTTTTTTCAAAGAGCACAACGCCGATGCACCCGATAACGCCATGCGCGTGCCCGCCGGCACCGCCTGCATCCTTGCCGTGAAACGGTGAGGGGGAGACTCGGAATGATGTCTGTGTCGCAAACACAGTAAGTGTCTGAGTGCCGCGGTAACACCTCGGACCGTTGCCGCCCTTGTGCACTTCGAAGATACTTCGCCGGGCTTGGAGAAGGTTTCGTCCCCAAGTGAAGCCCTGCGGTATTTTCTTTTGAACGGTAAGCAGTTACGGATATGTCGAGTTACTGTTTCACAGTGCAAATCACATGAAACGGAGGCTCCACTTGAAGTGCAAGGGGAGCTGTCCGCCAAGACGAAGTCTTGTCCGTGGGCAAAGCCAATGGAGAGCGGACTGAGGGGATTCGACCGTTGCCACGCGAGTATCGTCATGATGCTCCATGCCCCGATGCCGGTCGGCAAGCCCGCAACTTGCGTGCCACTCCTTTCGTCTGCTCGCCTGCCGTCGGCAGTCTCACAGCCACCTCCCTCAGAGAAGGAGGCTTTTGGGGCGCGAACTCTTTGCGTCGTCCTGTGTCGCAAACACAGTGAGTGTCTGAGTGCCGCGGCAAAACCTCGGACCGTTGCCGCCCTTGTGCACTTCGAAGATACTTCGCCGGGCTTGGAGAAGGTTTCGTCCCCAAGTGAAGCCCTGCGGTATTTTCTTTTGAACGGTAAGCAGTTACGGATATGTCGAGTTACTGTTTCACAGTGCAAATCACATGAAACGGAGGCTCCACTTGAAGTGCAAGGGGAGCTGTCCGCCAAGACGAAGTCTTGTCCGTTGGCAAAGCCAATGGAGAGCGGACTGAGGGGATTCGACCGTTGCCACGCGGGTATCGTCATGATGCTCCATGCCCCAATGCCGGTCGGAAAGCCCGCAACTTGCGTGCCACTCCTTCCGTCTGCTCGCCTGCCGTCGGCAGTCTCACAGCCACCTCCCTCAGAGAAGGAGGCTTTTGGGGCGCGAACTCTTTGCGTCGTCCTGTGTCGCAAACACAGTGAGTGTCTGAGTGCCGCGGCAAAACCTCGGACCGTTGCCGCCCTTGTGCACTTCGAAGATACTTCGCCGGGCTTGGAGAAGGTTTCGTCCCCAAGTGAAGCCCTGCGGTATTTTCTTTTGAACGGTAAGCAGTTACGGATATGTCGAGTTACTGTTTCACAGTGCAAATCACATGAAACGGAGGCTCCACTTGAAGTGCAAGGGGAGCTGTCCGCCAAGACGAAGTCTTGTCCGTTGGCAAAGCCAATGGAGAGCGGACTGAGGGGATTCGACCGTTGCCACGTGAGTATCGTCATGATGCTCCATTCCCCGATGCCGGTCGACAAGCCCGCGCCGCACGCGATACTCCTTCCGTCTCGCTTTCGGTGTTTCCCGGAGGACCTCTGTCGCAAACCCGACGCCCGCACCGCAAAAAGAAAACCGCCCCTTGCGGGGCGGCGGATCGGGATGTACCGAACGCGTGCGTTACGCGTTGAGACCGTTCTTGATGCGGTTCTCGGCGAAGCGCTGGGCGATGACGCCCTCGGGCTCGCCGGTCTTCTGCGACTCGTCGAGGATGTCGTACACGGTGTTGAAGATGTTGTGCACCTGCTTGAGCACGTTCTCCTTGTCGTACACGGTGTAGGCTTCCTGACCGGCGTTGATGACGCCGCCGCCGTTGATGATGAAGTCGGGCGCGTAGAGGATGCCGCGCTTTTTGAGCATCACGCCGCACTCTTCATCGAGCAGCTGGTTGTTCGCAGCACCCGCGACCGCACGGCAGCGGAGCTCCGGAATGGTTTCGTAGTTGAGGGTCGCACCCAGCGCGCAGGGCGCGAGGATGTCCAGCTCGGCCTTGTACAGCTCCGCATCGGTGAGCTCCTTGGCGCCGAGGGCGAGCATCGCCTCCATGTTCTTGCGGTTGGAGTGGGTGGCGACGGTGAGGTCCGCACCCGCCGCGACGAGCTGCTGCGCCAGGTCGAAACCGACGTGACCGAGACCCTGCAGACCGATCTTCACGCCGTGCAGGTCGTCCGTGCCGTTGAGCATCTTCGCCGCCGCGCGGATACCGTCGAAGGTACCGATCGCCGTGAAGGGGGAGGGGTCGCCCGAAACAGTCGCCTTGCCGACGACCTGCTTCGTTTTGCGCATGACCCAGTCCATGTCCTGCGTGGTGGTGTTCACATCCTCTGCGGTGAAGTAACGGCCGCCGAGGGACTCGACGCACTCGCCGTAGGCTTCGAACAGCGCTTCGGTCTTTTGGGAAGGATCCGCAATGATGACGCCCTTCGCACCGCCGAGAGGCATGCCCGCCGCCGCATTCTTGAAGCTCATCCCGCGGGAAAGGCGCAGCACGTCGAACAGTGCGTCCTCCTCACAGGCGTAGGGGTACAGGCGGCAACCGCCGACCGCGGGGCCCAGCTTGGTGTTGTGGATGGCGATGATGCACTTGAGACCCGCCTTCTCGTTGTTGAAGAAAGCGACCTGCTCGTGACCGTAGTCACGGATCATCTGAAGCGTCTTGTTCATTGGATTTTCCTCCTATGGGACGGTCTTGCGACCGCGTTTTGTGAAATCATATATCATATCATATTCGTATCGCATCCATCTGTCAAGAATAATATATCAAATGCGTATGGCACGACCTTATGAGAGGATATGGAAAACCGCGTGCGGAGGGCGGGGAGAGCGGAACCGCCGGAGCCCAATCGGCAAAAAAAGACACACCGGACAGACTCCCGGTGTGCTTTTTCGTTTGGTTTACAGTTCGGCGTGCGGAAAAAACGTCAGCACATGGTCGCGGAAACTGCGTACGGAAGGATTCGACAGGTTCTTTTTTGCGTACAGCAGGCAGATGCTCCGCTTGCGGATGGGATGGGAGATCGGGACAGCCACGGCACGGTATTTGGTATGCAACGGCGTTCGCGGCAAGATGCACACGGCAAGACCGGAGCCCACATACGCTGCGGCGGCATTGAATTCCTCGGCTTCCGCCAACACGTTGAAGGTCACCCGTGCTTCGGCGCACATGCTGTCGACGATCTTGCGGATGCCCGTGTTTTTGCTCAGCATGATCACCGGATCGAGACCGATATCGGAAAGCGTGATGGAAGACCTCTTTGCGAGGCGGTGATCCGTGGGAACGAATAAGGTCATCTCCTGTTCCAGGATGGGAACCGGTTCCAGCTCCGGGTGGTCGGCGCATTCGATGGTGAAGGCGATGTCGTATTCGCCGGAAAGCAGACGGGGAACGATGATGCTGTTGTGGTTTTGGTGCAGGGTCAGCGGAACGGAGGGGTGCGTGGAATGGAAACTGCGGATCAGGTCGGGCAGAAAATCGTAGCCGACTTCATCGATGAATGCAACGGAGATGGGGTCTTTGGTTTCGTGGAGACTGCCGAGCGCTGCGCGCCCCTTGTTCAACTGGTTCAGAGATTCTTCCGCGTAATGCGCGAAGTGGAGCCCGTACTTTGTCAGCTTGATACTGCGGCCGTTGCGTTCGAACAGCTTGACGCCGAGTTCCTTTTCGAGTTCGCCGATGGCGTAACTCAGGTTCGGCTGGGAGATGTGAAGCATTTCGGCGGCTTTTGCGTAATGCATGACCTTGCTGAGTACCGTGAAATACTCCAATTGCAGTAACGTCATTGGGGGACCTCCGTATGTTTCGGGCAACGATCGTGATGTACGATAATTATAGCATGCCGGAATGCATTCATCAAACAATCCCGATAGTACCGATAAAAACTACGGAATTGATAAAACCCGGTCAGGCGAATAAAGTGAAAACAACAATAATTATACAGTAATATAAAATACAAACATCATCTCCGAAGTTCTTGCGAAAAATCTCTTACCGTTCCACCACAAACAAAATATCACAGACGGAGGTACCTGTATGCAACATCCGAGTCAAAAACAGTATACGCTGCGCAACGGAAAGGTGTTCGGCGGGGGCACGCTTTTGGCGTGCTGTCCGTTGGTATCGGCGGACCTCGATGCCCTGCGCACCGATACCGAAGCGACCTGCAAAGCGTTTCCGGATATTCTCGAATGGCGCGCCGATTATTTCGAAAAGCTGTCCGATCCGGAGGCGGTGGCGGAAGCCGCGCGTGTCGTCCGCGTCGCCGCGGGAGATGTTCCTGTCCTGTTTACTCCCAGGATCACTGCAGAAGGCGGCAAGCAGGACCTTGAACCGGAAGCGAAGAAAGCGGTCATCCGGGCGGTTTGCGAAACCGGATGCATCGATCTGATCGATATCGAGATGCGCTGGAATGAGGACTTTATCCGCGATGTCCGGGCGATCGCCGATGCGAGCGGGGTCCGCTTGGTGTTGTCCTACCACGATTTCAAGGGGATGCCCGATTTGGATACGATCCGGGAAAAACTGGAATTCGCGGAGAAATACGCCGATATCAACAAACTGGCGCTTATGCCGCAGAACTTTCATGACGTGGCTGCGTTCTGCAAAATGATCGTGGAAGCAAAGCAGAACTGGATGCAAAACCCCGTGATCGGTTCGCTGATGGGTGATATCGGCGCTGTAACGCGGTTTGGCGGCGGAAGCCTCGGTACCGACATGTGCTTTGTTGCGGTGACGGGCGTTTCCGGACCCGGGCAGATGCATATCGACGATTACAGGATCCTGAACGAACTGATCGATGGATGAACAGAGGAGAATACAATGTTGAAAAAGACAGTATGCGTCGGCACCATCGGCGCGGGATACGCAGCATACCTTCATGGAAACGGTTATGAGAAAGTCAGCGGGATCGATGTCCGGCTGAAGAGCATCTGCGATGTCAACACGGAACGGGCGGAAGCGGTGAAAGCGCGGTATGGGTATGAGCAAGTGATCACCGACTATCATGACCTGCTCAGTGACCCCGAAATCGATGTGATCGATATCGTGACGCCTCCGATGCTGCACCCGAAGATGATCGCGGATGCATTGGAAGCCGGAAAACATGTCATCTGCGAAAAGCCCCTGACCGGTTTCTTCGGCGAAAAGGGCGAAGAAAATGTCGGTTTCAAGTATACCAAGAAGGCGATGTTCGAAAAGGTCATGCGGGAAATGGATGAACTGAAAGAGGTCATCGCCCGCGCGGGCACCAAGTTCATGTATGCGGAGAACTTCGTGTACGCAACGCCGGTGCAGAAGGCTGCGGAGATCATCCGTGCGAAAAACAGCAAGATCCTTTGGCTGAAGGGCGAGGAAAGCGTCAAGGGTTCCACGACGGCCGGCGCCGGGCTTTGGAGCTGCATCGGCGGCGGTTCACTGACGCGTGTCGGTTGTCATCCGCTGACGGGCATCCTTTGGCTGAAGCAGCAGGAAGCGAAGAACCGCGGTGAGGATATCCGCATCGTGAGCATCAATTGCGACACAGGCATGGCAACACACTGCCTGAACGAGTACGAACACCGTCATATCGTTGCGCATCCGGTGGATGTGGAGGATGTGGGCGTTATTTCGATCACCTACAGCGATGGTACGAAGGCAACGATCATGGCATCCGACGTCGTGCTCGGCGGAACAAAGAATTATATCGAGGTGTATTGCAACGACAACGCGCTGATGTGCAACATCACGCCGACGGATATCCTGAACACTTACTTTTTGGATGAGGACGGGCTTGCGGATGTCAACATCGCGGAAATGCTGCCGGCAAAACTCGGCTGGAACAAGTCCTTCGTGACGGATGAGGTCATCCGCGGTTATCTGGGCGAGCTGCAGGACTTCATGGAGTGCGTCGCATACGACCGTGAACCGCAATCCGGCTTCGACATCGCGTATGATACCGTGAAGGTGCTGTATGCAGCGTACCGTTCCGCAGAAGAAGGTCGCCGCATCGACTTCGATGAACAATGAGTCGGAACTCATTGCTATAACACAAAAAAGAAAGGAAAGAGAGTAACATGAAAAAGACACTGTGTATGATCCTCGCGCTTGCAATGGCACTGAGCTTTGCAACTGCCGGCTTGGCGACAGGGTACCCCGAAAAGGACATTTCCGGTTGGATCACCTACGGTGCCGGCGGCGGTACGGATGCGGCATCCCGTGCGCTTGCCGGTGATATGGGCGTCGAACTCGGAAAAACGATCGTTATGGACAATATGACAGGTGCATCGGGTGCAGTGGCGGCGCAGTATGTTCTGAACCAGCCCGCCGACGGATACAATTTGCTCTTCGGTTCCGAGGGTGTGCACTCTTTCCAGGTCATGGATATTGCCGATATCGGTATCGATCAGTTCAAGACCGTGTTCATTTCCTGCTTCTCCTGTGCGGTCCTGGTTGTTCCGAAGGATTCTCCGTACAACACTTACGATGAATTCATCGAAGCCGCAAAAGCAGCTCCGGGCACGGTCCGGATGGGCAACACGAATATTTCCGGTATTCCGTATATCGTTTCCGCGATGATGAGCATGGCGCACGGTACCGAATTCAACCCCGTTTTCTATGACAGCGATGCCGATGCGATGTCTGCTTTGATGGGCGGTCATATCGATGCGTTCCTGTGTTCGCATCCTTCCGTGATCCCGTACTTTGAATCCGGCGATGTCAAGTGCCTGATGATCTTCCACAACGAAGGGATCGAACTTCTGCCCGGTGTGCCTTATGTAACCGCTGCTTATCCGGAATTCGAAAAATGGCTTCCCTACGGACCGTACTTTGGTGTTTGGGTCGCAAAGGACACTCCGGATGAAATCGTCGAAAAGCTGACGGAAGCCGCCCGGAAATCCTTTGAGGGCGAGGCGTTCAATCAGTACAGAAAGGCGGGCGGTGCGATCGCTCTCGGTCTGACCGGCGAAGAAGCCAATGAGTTCATGAAGAAGATGCAGTCGAATATGGCGTATATCCTGTTTGACAACGGCGCGATCGACACCGATCCCGCAAGCTTCGGGATCGTTCGCAACGGCTGAGCCGGGTTAAAGGTTTGAAGGTTGCGGAGAGCCGGAAGGCTCTCCGCATTCGCACATAGCGGAAGGGAGGGCGCTGAAATCATGCGCGACGAAGAAAGAACCTACAAATACCGCGAGTATTTCGTTTTGCTCGGAACGCTGGCGATCAACATTTTCCTGTTCTATCACGCGGTGCTGCTGTACCGGAGAAAACCGAAGCTCGATGCCCCGGGTACATTTCCGCTTCTGCTGACGAGCGTGATGCTTCTTCTGAATGTGCTGGTGTTTGTCGAGACATACCGCAAAACGAAAGGAATGCGGACGGAACCTTTCGGTTCGCGGTGGAAAGCGATCGCCGCTGCGGTTGCCGAGGAACTTCCACTGAATGTCATTGTTTCGGTACTTGCGACCGCGGCATACTTCGTGCTGATGAATGCGATCGGCTTTGCAGTCAGCACCTTTGTGTTTCTTGTCGGATTGTCGTTGTTTCTGGACAGGGGCAAATGGAAAACCGTACTCGTGTCCTCTGCGGCAATCACAGGTGCGATCTATTTGATTTTCGGCGTTTTGTTCCATGTACGCCTGCCGTAAGAAGGAGGATCCTTAATGTCGACTCTTGCAAATCTGGTGGTTCTTGTCAAGGATCCGCAACTGATTTTGTTGATCGCGATCGGTGTTTTCGTGGGAAACTCTGCCCGCTTTGGCACTGATGGTCGGGGTCCACGTCGGCGGATGTTTCGGTGGCTCGCGTTCGGCGATTTTGCTGAATATTCCGGGTACACCCGCTGCGTTGCCGACAACATTTGACGGATATCCCCTCGCAAAGCAGGGAAAAGCGGCACAAGCACTGACCGTTACGACGGTTCAAAGCTTTGTCGGCGGTATTCTCAGTTGTATCGCTTTGGTGTTTGCAACACCGTTGATTTCGAAATTCGCGTTGAAGTTCAATGCACCGGATTACATGTTCCTCGGAATCCTCGGGCTGATGCTGGTTGGCAGCCTCAGCGGAGGGTCGATGCTGAAAGGCGTCCTCGCAGCAGCATGTGGTCTGCTGATCGACACATTCGGTATGGACAACTTTACGGGAATGCAGAGATACACGTTCGGAAAACTGTATTTAATGAGCGGGATCAACTATATTGTTGCCATGATCGGTCTGTTCGGTCTTTCCGAAGCTTTTGTGCAGCTGCGCGATCTGCGTTCGGTCGATGTGATCAAACAGAAGATCGGGCGTTTGGTGCCCGACTGGAAACAGGTCGTACACTTTTTCCCGCTGACGTTGGTCAGTTCTTTGATCGGTATCGTTGTCGGCGCGCTGCCCGGAACCGGCGGTGATATCGCGGCGCTTTTCGCTTACGATACCGCAAAACGCACGGTGAAAAATCCGGAAGTTCCGTTTGGAGAAGGCGCTCTGGAGGGCTTAGTCGCACCGGAAAGCGCGAACAATGCCGCGGCACCTGCCGCATATATCCCGCTGCTGACATTGGGTATCCCGGGTGATACTTGCGCGGCGATCATCTTGGGATCGTTGATCATTCACGGCTATAATCCCGGACCGACGCTGATGACCAAGAACCCGGAAATCCTCGGCATCATTGTGGGCGGTATGATCCTCGCCAACCTGTTCCTGCTGCCGTTGGGACTTTCTGGTATTAAGATCTTCGCCAAGATCGCTGAAGTGCCGAAAACCATTCTCATGCCCGTGATCATCGTACTGTGCACCATCGGCGTTTATGCGATCAACAACAGCATGGTCGATATCATCGTTATGTTCATCTTCGGTATCCTGGGATACTTTATGCGGCGTCACAAATTCCCGGTCGGACCGATGGTTCTCGGTATCATTCTTTCCTCGCTGATCGAGAAAAACCTGAGAAGAACGTTCAGCCTTTGCAAGACGACCCCCTTCTTCAAACTGATTTTCGGCAGCCCGTTGTCGACGGTGTTGTTCCTCGCGATCATTGTTTTGATCGTGGTTCAGATCGTACCGGTGAAAAAGCTGGTGAAACGATTCAGACATCAATAAACGATCTGTTCGATCTCCGCGGCTCCTGTCGCGGAGATTGTCTTTTTTGGATGCCATGTTCGACATTCGGGATCGCAGTGCTGAAATTGATAAAGATATCCTGATGAGACCGATAAATATTCCGAAATTGATGATTGCAACCGTTGACAGATAGAATAAAATTGAAAATCATGGAATATACGGAACATTAACGAACTGATTATTTGAAAAATATGTTACATCTCTTAGCGGATTGTAATTAACTGTACACGGAAAGGGTTACTTGTGCTCATGGAAAAAATCAAGAAAGATGATTTCTTCCCCAATTTTTCGTTTGAGTCACCGTGGAAGGAATCCCGGGATTTTTTTAAGACGGTGGGTAACAATACGGCTTGCATTATTTTCCTGCGATACATTGGCTGTATGACCTGTCAGTTAAAGATCAGGGAGCTTACAGAAGAGATATCTTTGTTTGACAAGAAACGGATGCGAGCGGAACCGAACTCAATGTGATCTTCGGGCTGTGCGTCGGGCACGATTCGCTGTTCATGAAGTATTCCGATGCACTGTGCACGACGTTGATCGCCAAGGACCGCGTGCTCGGTCACGCGCCGGCACTGGCCCTGTATACGGCGGATGAATACTATACCCGCATGTTCGGGAAGGACACAGTGCCCGTCAGAGAAAGATGACCCGAAAGGAGAAACCAAGATGTGTGAGATCAGTACGGATTATTTGAAAAGCATTTATCTGGACGAGGAATGCTGCTGTTCCGAATCCCTGTTCCGCGCGCCGCTGAAGGCCCGCGGGATCGAACCGCCCATGGAGAGCCGTTTGATGCTGAGCGGATTCTCGGGTGGTGTCAGCATCGAAGATTTCTGCGGTGCGTTGATCGGCGGCGTTGCTGCGATCGGCTACCTTGTGAACAAGGACGACGACGAGAGCTTCGAGCTGAGCAAGGAGATCACCGTTGAATTCACGGAAGCTTGCAAGGCGTTCTTCGGCACGTATAACTGCCACGAGATCAAAACGGTCTACCGCAATGAGGAGATCCGTTGCTACGACGCGGTGAAGGAGATCTACCGTATCCTCGAAGAAACGCTCCGCAAGAGGGGGATCTGAAGATGAAGTATGTGATTGTCGGCGGCGTTGCGGGCGGTGCCAGCGCGGCGGCGCGTATCCGCAGACTGGACGAGCAGGCGGAGATCGTCGTGTTCGAGCGCACGGGCGCGGTATCCTACGCGAACTGCGGCATGCCGTATTTCATCGGCGGCGTGATCGACGACCCGGAGGAGCTGCTGCTGCAGACGCCCGAGTCCTTCTACGAGCGCTTCCGTGCGGATGTGCGCGTGCACACCGAAGTCACGGCGGTCGACCGTGCGGCGCATACGGTTTCCGTGCGGGAACTGCTTTCCGGCAAGGAGTACACCGAGTCTTACGACAAGCTGTTGCTTTCCCCCGGCGCGAAGCCGTTCGTTCCCCCGATCCCGGGGGCGGATCTGCCGTGCGTGTTCGGTCTGCGCACCATGGAGGATACGTTCCGCATCCGCGACATCGTCGTCGCGGGCAACTGCAAGAACGCCGTCGTGATCGGCGGCGGTTTCGTCGGTCTGGAAATGGCGGAAAACCTGAAGACCGCGGGGCTCAAGGTGACGCTCGTCGAAGCGATGGACCAGGTCATGCCGCCGATGGACCCCGAAATGGCGGGCATGCTCGCGGCGGAGCTGACGGCAAACGGCATCGAACTGCTGCTGTCGAACTCCGTGAAGGCGCTGAAAGAGGACGGGGACGGCTGCATCGCCGAGCTTTCGGACGGCGGTTCGCTCCGCACCGATGTGGTGATCATGGCGGTCGGCGTGCGTCCGGACAGCACGCTCGCCAAGGACGCGGGGCTGGAGCTCAACGCGCGCGGCGGAATCGTCGTCGATGAGAAGATGCTGACCTCCGATCCGGATATTTACGCCACGGGCGACGCCGTAGAGGTGCGGATGCGCCTCACGGGCAAACAGGGCATGCTTCCGCTGGCGGGCCCCGCGAACAAGCAGGGGCGCATCGCCGCGGCGAACATGGCAGGCGGAAACGAAGTTTTCCGCGGAGTCATCGGTTCCTCGGTGGCAAAGGTATTCGGTCTGACCGCCGCCTGCACGGGCATGAACGAAAAACAGCTGAAGGCGGAAGGCACCGAATACGAAAAGGTCTACCTGTCGCCCTCGCATCACGCGGGGTATTACCCGGGCGGTTTGCCGCTGACGATGAAACTGCTGTTCGGCAAGGACGGGCGCGTGCTCGGCTGCCAGTGCGTCGGCGAAGCGGGCGTGGACAAACGCGTGGATGTCGTTGCCTCCGTCATCATGATGAACGGCACGGTCGACGACCTTGCGGAGCTCGAGCTGTGCTACGCACCCCCGTATTCCTCCGCGAAGGACCCGGTGAACTATGCCGGCTTCATTGCGCAAAACGTGCTGAGCGGCAGATCGCCCGTGATGCACTGGCACGACCTGAAGAACTTCGACTTCCGCAACATGACGTTGCTGGATGTGCGCACGGATGAGGAATACGCCGAAGGGCATATCAAGGGCAGCCTGAACATCCCCGTGGACGAACTGCGCGAGCGCATCGCCGAGGTCCCCGCCGGGAAGGATATCCTGGTGTATTGCAAGGTCGGTTTGCGCGGTTACCTCGCGCAGCGCATCCTCATGCAGCGCACCGACGCAAAGGTGTTCAACCTTTCGGGCGGTATCCGCCTGCTGAACGTTTGCGGCATTCCCTACGACAAGGAGGTTTGAATCATGAAATATCTGGTACTGCATGGTCTCGACCATGACAAAATGGGCAAAACGCCCGGTAAGCACGCCACCACGATGGAGGAACTCGACGCCATGGTCGCCGCAAAGGCGAAGGAGCTCGGCGTGGAGACCGTTTCCTATCAGAACAACGACAGCAAAGCGGTTTGCGAGAAGCTGCTCGGCGCCGAAAACGAAGGCATCGCCGGTGTGATCTTCAACCCCGCGGAGTGGATGAAGAGCGGCGAGGATATCGCCGAAGCCCTGAAGCAGATCCGCATCCCCGTTGCCGAAGTGCACATGGGGAACACCTGCAAAGCACCCGAAAGCTTCAATGTGATCGCCCCCGCGGTCACGGGACTCATCACCGGTTTCGGCAACGATGTGTATCCCATCGCGCTGGAACTGCTGGTCATGAAGACAAAATCGAACTGACCGTTCTTCTCCTTTTTCTTTCCTTTTCAGGAGGCATCCCCGTGGTGTGGACGGGGGTGTCTCCGCTTTGTGTTTTGGGACAGGAGTGGCTGTCGGCAAAGGAACAGAACTCCCGGGGCCTGTCGCGGGTCCGTGTTTTCGGTTGCCACATGAGGTTGCCAAATGACCAAAAACCCTAAACTGTTGGGAAAAAGAGAAGGATATCTCCAAAACACTTTTGGAAAAAACGGCAACTCCGGCAACTTTTGCAACCGGGGGGAGGGGATATCCGGAGCGAGGTGCCTCAAAGTTTTTCGGGCACCCTTGCTTTTTGCGGTTGCAAAATGAGGTTGCAAAAGGCCCGAAATCCTTAATTTGTTGGGAAAAGAAGCGGAGGTAACCGAAACACTTTTCGGAAACGGTGCAACTTTTGCAACTTTTGCAACCGGGGCGCGCTTGGCGCGATCTTTTCAACATCCCGGGGCTGTGATATCATGGATCCCATACATATGGGGGTCACTATGCTGAAAAACGGTCTTTACGAACAACTCGTCAATTGCAAACTGGAACAGGAAATCACAACCACAGACAAGCAAACCGAAACCGCACGGCTCGACGGGGCAGAGGCTTCGAAGATCCTCGCACGGTATATCGCAGAGGTTGCCGAGCAGGGGCTCAACGAGGTGCTGGACAACAACGGTGACCTCGATACGCAGGTCGCGCTTGCAAACCGCATGATTTCCGTGTTGAACGGCGCACAGGTCGACGGACGCACCGTGTCCGAAAAAGCAGAGCAGTTGCTCTCTGTTACGGACTTGACCAACACCGCCGGGGCAGTCACCGGGAAGTATACGGTCGTGCGCCCCGAAACCTCATTGGCGAGGAGCTCGCTGTTTACGGGTGCACCGAACGAACCGCAAATGATGGCGGAGTTCAAGAAGGAAATCGTTTCCTGCAACCGCATCGATATGTTGGTGTCCTTTATCAAATGGAGCGGTTTGCGGCGCATCTACGAGGAGCTGTCCGAGTTCACCCATCACGGCGGTCAATTGCGCATCATTACCACATCATACATGGGGGCAACCGACCTCAAAGCAGTGACCGAGCTTGCAAAACTGCCGAATACGACCATTAAGGTCAATTACGATACCCGGAATACGGGTCTCCATGCGAAGACCTATGTGTTTTACAGGGATACCGGGTATTCGACCGCCTATGTCGGCTCTTCGAACCTTTCGAACAAGGCGATCACCTACGGGCTGGAGTGGAACGTCAAGCTCACCCGGAAGGATTTGCCCGAAACGCTGGAAAAGATCGAGGCGACCTTTGAGACCTACTGGAATTCTTCTTCCTTTGAACTGTACGACGAAAGCCAGCAGGAACGGTTGGCATTCGCATTGAAACAGGAACGGTCGAACGGTGCCGCGGAAGACACGGCGCTCTACCAGATGGATATCCGACCGTATGGTTATCAGCAGGAGATTCTGGACAGACTTGCCGCAGAACGCAATATCCGCGACCATTGGCACAACCTCGTTGTTGCCGCAACCGGCACGGGAAAAACCGTGATTTCGGCATTGGATTACCGACGTTTCGTGCACGAGAACCCAAAAAGCAGTTGCCGTTTGCTGTTTGTCGCGCACCGGGAAGAGATTCTGAAGCAAAGCCTTTATACCTTCCGTGCAGTTCTGAAGGATGCCAATTTCGGCGACCTCTTCGTGGGAAATTACACGCCCAACAGCATCGAACACCTGTTCGTTTCCATTCAGACCTTGAATGCTCGGGAACTGACCGAAAAGACCACACCCGATTTCTATGATTATATCGTGGTCGACGAGTTCCACCATGCGGCGGCGGATTCCTACCGGAGAATGCTGGATTATTACAAACCGAAAATCCTGCTCGGTCTGACGGCGACACCCGAACGTATGGACGGAATCAGCATCCTCGACCGTTTCGATGGGCGCATTGCCGCGGAGATTCGTTTGCCGGAGGCGATCGAACGCCAACTGCTGTGTCCGTTCCAATACTTCGGTGTCACGGATATCGTCGACCTCAGCAAAGTCAAGTGGGCGCAGGGCGGATACGACAGGGGGTCGCTGTCAAACCTGTATTGCATCGATGCGCATCTCGCGGAACGCCGTGCGGAAATGGTCATCTCCTCGGTGTTGCGTTACGTGACGGATATCGGTCAGGTCAAGGGACTCGGCTTCTGCGTTACCGTGGAGCATGCGGCGTTCATGAGCAAAAAGTTCAACGACGCGGGGATCCCTTCCATCTGCCTGTCGGGCAAAAGCCCCGATGCAGAACGCCGTGAAGCGAAAAACAAGCTTGTCTCGGGTGAAGTCCGTTTCATCTTCGTCGTCGACCTTTACAACGAGGGTGTCGATATCCCCGAGGTGAATACCGTTCTGTTCCTGCGACCGACGGAATCACTGACGGTCTTTTTGCAACAGCTGGGGCGCGGTCTTCGACTGGCAGAGGGGAAGGATTGCCTGACCGTGCTCGACTTTATCGGGCAGGCACACAAGCGGTACAACTTCGAGCAGAAGTTTGCGGCATTGCTTTCGGGCTCGGGACACCCGGTGCGCGAGGAACTGAAGAACGGGTTTATCTCCGTGCCGAAGGGGTGCTATATCCAACTGGAAAAGCTGGCAGCCGAATATGTATTGCAGAACATCCGCGCGTCGCTCGGCGGTTCCGCGGGGCTCATCGAGCATATCCGATACTTTGAGGAGGATGCGGGGCAGGCGTTGACGCTCGCAAACTACTGCCGGTATTATCACATCGAGCCGCGCAATATCTATAAATACGATACGTTCCGCAACCTGTGCGTGCGCGCGGAACGGATGCCCGCAAAATCCGAGGCGTTGGATGATATTGCGGTCAAGGTGTTGTCCCGTTTCTGTTCGGCAGATTCGAAGCGCTGGCTCGATTTCTTGCTGACGTTGTTGCCGCAACTCGGCACAGTGCGGTATGATGCGCTGACACCCGTTGAACAGCGGATGCTGAACATGTTCGTGATCACCGTGTGGCAAAACAAATCGGAAACATGGACGAATGCGGAGAAGGAACAGCATTTGCGCCTATTGGCGGGCTGTCCCTGCCTTGTTGGTGAGATGACCGAGCTGTTGTGCTACAACCGCGAAGAAATCGACTTTATGGATGCGGGGGCGGGATTTGAAGCGGATTGTCCGCTGGATGTGTATTGCACCTATTCGCGCGACCAGTTGTTTGCGGCGTTGGATGTGCAAAAGCCCTCAACGATTCGCGAGGGCGTGAAGTGGTTGCCGGACAAGAAGGCGGATGTGTTCCTCGTAACGCTGAACAAATCCGAAAAGCACTATTCTCCGACGACGATGTATCAGGATTATTCTATCAGCGAGGAGCTGTTCAAATGGCAAAGCCAGTCGACAACGACCGAGGCTTCGCCGACGGGGCAACGGTATATCCATCACCGCGAGCAGGGAACGCGTATTCTGCTGTTTGTGCGTGAGTATAAGAATCATCCGGCAGACAACAGTGCCTGCGCATACACCTTCCTCGGGACGGCACGGTATGTATCACACGAGAACGAGAAACCGATGGATATCATTTGGCATCTCGACCATCCGATTCCGGCAAAGTATTTGAAAAAGACGGGAAAGCTCGTTGCAAACTGAACAACACAAAAAGCAGAAGCCACGGCTTCTGCTTTTTTCATCTCAATCCCGGTAATCGAGGAGGGAGAGGATTCGGACGAAGGCGTCCCGGGGGAGGAGGATGCCGGCGGCGGCAAGGCGCCCGGCGCGGAGCTCGTAGATGCGGTTGGCCATCGCTTCGCGGTCGGCGGTCAGCCCGTGGCAGAGGCGGGCACGGCACATGGGGCAAAGGCAAATGATGTTCGCGAAGGTGTCGGCATCCGCTTGAAAAAGACCCTGCAACCCCACGGGAAAGATGCGGTGTGCCACCATATAGGGGCGGCGCGTCTCCTCGGAGAGGAAAGAGGGGTGCGCCGGGTCGAGCTCACAGGCATGCCCCGCCAATTCGAGCGCCTGCGCGCTGAGAAACGCGGAACTCCGGAAGGTGTGCCGATTGACTTGGATGTCCTCCCGCATCGGCATGGGGGTATCGGACACGGAGAGGATCTTCTGCCGGTCTTCGGCGAAGCCCGTGCCGCGGGTGAAGCGGATGTAATCGTCGAGCGCGGAAAGGAGCCGTTGCTGCTCCGCCGCGGGGGGGCGGAGGTATTCGAAATTTTTGAGGAGCAAATTGCGCAGCAGGTTCAGCTCGCTGTGGGTTTCGATGTCGAAGAAGCTTCGTTTGCCGAGCCGGCTTTTGACCCCGGCGGCGGTTGCGATCTCATCGAGAACGGCGAGATGCGCCGCTACGGCATCGTCGCCGAGCCCGAGCACCTTGCCGAGGTAGTGCGTGTAGTGGGTTTGCAGATGGGTGCGTTGGGTCGTTTGCATGCGTGTCCGTCCTTTGCTTCGGGTGTGGGGCGCGTGGCTCCGAGGTTAGGATAAGGGCTCGGCGGGGCAATAAAACGGACAGCGGGGAGAGGAGACCGGGATGAGGTCCATACTTGCGGCGTATGAAGGATAAATATTTATATGTTTATAATATCTTGTTCTCTCGGGTGTAGCAAAGTTGTAGCAAAATGCGTAGCAAAATGAGGGAAAAGTCCCTATGTTGTGGTGAGAGGCTTGGGTGTTCCGAAACACTTTTCGGAAATTATGCTACTTTTGCTACATTTGCTACGGGGATGGGGGAATCCCAACTCCTTTGGCTGTGCCTTCGGGGTTGTCTTCGGAGACGAATCCCCTCAGTCTCGCATACGCTCGACACGCTTTCGCTATTGCCTTCGGCAACAGCTGTCGCGCCCCGCATGCCTTCGGCACGCTCGGGCATCCCCTTGCACTCCAAGTGGAGCCTTCGGATCGTGTCGATTGCGTTGCAAAGAGTTGCTTGAAGCTTTCGGTGCATAATCCTGCGCAATCGGCATATCCCACTGCATTTGTTCCTTCGGGTGTGCTATCGGAGAAGACTTCGTCTCCAAGTGGAGCCTAACGGAACCGCTTTTTGCGCGGCACTGAGTAACGAATGTGACTCGTTACATAATGTTACGCAAATAACGCATAACGAAGGCTCCACTTGAGGAAGCAAGGGGAGCTCCGCCGCAGGCGGTGGAGACGAAGTCTTCCCCGCAGCGAAGCGCAGGGGTTGGGATTCGACCGGGAATGCTCAAGTTTCTTTGCGGAGAACCGTGCTCCGATGATTTTCGGTATGTCCGTTGCTTGAGTGCCACTCCTTCCGTCACGCCTTCGCCTGCGGCTCGGCGCGCCCCGCTTTCGCTATTGCCTCCGGCAACAGCTGTCGCGCCCCGCATGCCTTCGGCACGCTCGGCCATCCCTCTCTGAGGGAGGCTTTTGGTGCCGAGTGTTCGTTGCGCTGTCCTTTGTTCATTGAACGGGTAAAACGAAGCCTTTGGAGAAGACCGTGCCTCTTGTGGGTATTCAAACTGTGATATTTGCAAAATAATCAAAAACAGCAGAAGCGGTGCTTCTGCTGTTTTGAATAACCCTTTACCAAAAGTTTAGGGAGAGGGGGTGGCTTTCGCGATGTTTCACATCGCTTGCGCCGCCGACCCGTTTGCACGGGGTCGGCCGGGAGCAACCGCTTTACAAAGCGGGTCTCCCCCTGCGTATCCTTTACCCCAGCTTCGCTCTGCCGGCCTTGAGGCGGGCGAGGGCTTCGTCCTTGCCGAGCAGCAGCGCGATCTCGATCGCGCCGCCCGGGGTGACCTGCTGACCCGCCATCGCGATGCGCACGGGCCACAGCATGGTGCCGTTCTTCAAGCCTTCCTTCTCCGCGATGCCGAGCAGCGTGTCGTGCACGTTCGTCTCGTCCCAGCAAATCAGCTCTTCCAGCGCGGGGATGGCAAGATCCAGCACATGCGCGGCGACCTCGGGGTTCGTTTTGCTCTTCTTGTTCGTGAACAGCTCCGCGTCGTATTCCGGCAGCTCGCGCAGGAAGCCGACGACTTCGGGGATCTGCGTGAAGATCTCGGTGCGGGGCTGCAGGATCTTGGCGAGGATCTCGGTGTTCATGTGACCGATGCCCGCCTGCTCGTAATAGGGCTTCGCGTATTCGGTGAACTGCTCCGGCGTCAGGCGGCGCACATACTCCGCGTTCATCCAGGTCAGCTTCGCCGGGTCGAAGATCGCCGGGCTCTTGGACATGCCCGTCACGTCGAACGCCTCTTCGAGCTCCTTCAGGGTGAAGAACTCGCGCTCGTCGCCGGGGTTCCAGCCGAGCAGGGCAACGTAGTTGACGATCGCTTCCTTCAGGTAGCCCTTGTTGAGGTAATCCTCGAAATAGGCGTCGCCGTCGCGCTTACTGAGCTTGTGCTGCGCGTCGCGCATGATGGGCGTCATGTGGATGTAGGTCGGCTTCTCCCAGCCGAAGGCCTCGTAGAGGAGGTTGTACTTCGGGGTGGAGGCGAGGTACTCGTTGCCGCGCATGACGTGGGTGATGCCCATGGTGTGGTCGTCGATGACGTTGGCGAAGTTGTAGGTCGGCATGCCGTCCGCCTTGATGAGGATCATATCGTCGAGATCCGCGCAATCGACCGCGATGTGACCGTAGAGCACATCGTCGAAGCCCGCCTCACCGCTAAGCGGCACGTTCTGGCGGATGACGTAGGGCTCGCCCGCGGCGATGCGGCGCTCGATCTCCTCCTTGGGGAGGTTCATGCAGTGCTTGTCGTACTTCCAGTGCTTGCCCTCGGCTTCGGCTGCGGAGCGGCGCTCGTTCAGCTCTTCCTCGGTGCAGAAGCAGTAGTACGCCTTGCCCGCCTCGACCAGCTGCTTGGCGTAGGGCAGGTACATGTCCTTGCGCTCGGACTGCACGTAGGGACCGAACTCGCCGCCGATGTCCGGACCTTCGTCCCAATGCATGCCGATGGCGTTCAGCGTGTTGTAGATGACATCGACCGCGCCTTCGACGTAGCGCTTGACGTCGGTATCCTCGATGCGGAGGATGAATTTGCCGCCGTGCTTGCGGGCGTAGAGATAGGTGTAAAGCGCGCTGCGCAGGTTGCCGAGGTGCATGAAGCCCGTGGGCGAGGGCGCGAAACGCGTGCGTACGGTGTTGGCCATGTGTGTTCTCCTTTTTTCGCTTACGCCTTGAAGCTGTCCTTCAGGCCGACGGCGCGGTTGAAAACGGGGTGCTCGGGGGTGGAATCCGCATCCTTCGCAAAGTAGCCGATGCGCATCAGCTGGAAGACCTCGCCGTTCGCGCGGGTGTTCAGCGCGGGCTCGACAAAGCCGTTCAGCTCCACGAGGGAGTTGGGGTTCAGGCGCTCGGTGAAATCGAGCTCGGGGTCCGCGGTGGGGTCGAGCAGGTCTTCATACAGGCGGAAGGTCGCGGCAACGGCGGTGGATCTCGGCACGAACTGGATGGTGCCCTTGATCTTGCGCTCGCACTCGCCGCCCTTGGTCTCGGGGTCGTAGGTGACGTGCACCTTCACGACCTTGCCGGTCTCGTCCGTCTCCCAGGAGGCGCACTTCACGACATAGGCGCCCTTCAGGCGGACTTCGCCTTCGGGCTTGAGGCGGAAATACTTCTTCGGCGGTTCGGCGCTGAAGTCCTCGCGGTCGATGTAGATGTACTTTTCGAAGGTGACCTCATGGGTGCCCGCGGCGGGGTCGCCGGGCAGGTTCTCGAGGGTGATGGTCTCGGTCTTGCCCTCTTCCCAGTTGTCGACCTCGACGAGCAGCGGGTCGGTCACCGCCATGTAGCGGTGGGCGCGGGCGTTCAGATCCTCACGCACGCAGTGCTCGAGCATCGCGGTCTCGACGACGGAGTCCGCTTTCGCAACGCCGATGCGCTCGAGAAAATCGCGGATCGCGGCGGCACTGTAGCCGCGGCGGCGCATACCGCACAGGGTGGGCATGCGGGGGTCGTCCCAACCGGAAACGTACTTGCCCTCGACGAGCGCGCGGAGGTAGCGCTTCGACATCATGGTGTTGGTCATGTTCAGGCGCGCAAACTCGATCTGCCGCGGCTTGTTCTCGAACTCGCACGCGTCGACGACCCAGTTGTACAGCGGGCGGTGCGCTTCGTACTCCAGCGAGCAGAGGGAATGCGTCACGCCCTCGAGCGCATCCTGGATCGGGTGCGCGAAATCGTACATGGGGTAGATGCACCACTTGTCGCCCGTTTGATGGTGGCGGCAGTGCTTGATGCGGTAGATCGCGGGGTCGCGCATGTTGATGTTCGGGGACGCCATGTCGATCTTCGCACGGAGGGTGCGTGCACCGTCTTCGAATTCGCCGGCGCGCATGCGGCGGAACAGGTCGAGGTTCTCTTCGACGCTGCGGTCGCGCCACGGGCTGTTCTTGCCGGGCTCGGTGAGGGTGCCGCGGTATTCGCGCATCTCATCCTTCGAAAGGTCGTCGACATACGCCATGCCCTTCAGGATGAGCTTTTCCGCCAGCTCGTAGCAGGTGTCGAAGTAGGAGGAGCCGAACAGGAGCTTGTCCCACTTGAAGCCGAGCCACTCGATATCGTACTTGATCGCATCGACGAACTCGACGTCTTCCTTCGTGGGGTTCGTGTCGTCGAAACGGAGGTTGCAGCTGCCGCCGTACTTTTCCGCCATCCCGAAATCGATCGCCAGCGCTTTGGCGTGACCGATGTGCAGGTAGCCGTTGGGCTCCGGCGGGAAACGGGTCTTGCAGCGCGGCACACGCTGCATGTCTTCTTCGATGAATTCCTCGATGAAATTCTTGCTCTTTACGAGTTCCTCCATGGGGGACCCTCCTTCTGTGTATTTGTCCCCGGCGTCGCCGCCGGTCGTGTGTATATTAACTGATATATTATACGGAAGAACGGGTACCCGTGTCAAATGGGAATGGGGCGGGGAGCCGGGGGCGAAATGACGGAAGGGATTCGTCTCGGGAACGCAAGTGCCGGTGCGGCGGTGGGGGATGGGATTCGGTAAAGCGTGTCGGTTCTTTTGACGTGGCGCTTTGTAGCTTGTGCAAAGGAAAAGGATGACGCCGGCGATGACTCACGTGCAACCGAAACCCCTCAGTCTCGCTTTCGCTCGACATGCTTTCGTGGCGTGCTTCGCTACGCCCCGCTTTCGCTGTTCGCATGCGAACAGCTGTCGCTTCCTACCGTCTGCGCCGGAGCGCAGACTGCGCAAATGCAAGCATTTGCTTATCGTCTGTCGCGCCCCGCAACCCCTGCGCTTCGCTTCGGGGAAGACTTCGTCTCCGCTTCGCGACGCTCGGGCATCCCCTTGCGTCAACTCCTTCGCTGCGCTTTGGAGAAGACTCCGTCTCCAAGGGGAGCCTATCGGTTTCGCTATATGAGCGGATCTCAGTGACGAGCGTGGCGAGTGAATTATTCGCAGTTCAAATCGCATCGAATGAAGGCTCCACTTGAAGTGCAAGGGGAGCTGTCCGCCAAGACGAAGTCTTGTCCGTCGGTACGACGGAATGCGGACTGAGGGGATTCGTCTCGGGAACGCAAGTACCGGTGCGGCGGTGCGTGCCGGGATGGAATTCGGCAAGCCCGTTACTTGCGTGCCACTCCTTCCGTCTCGCTTTCGCTCGCCCCGCTTTCGATGTTGCAAGCAACATCTGTCGCGCCCCGCATGCCTTCGGCACGCTCGGCCATCCCTCAGAGAGGGAGGCTTTTGGCACGGCAGCTTGTCTCGCTTTCCTATGCCGCTGGTGCGACCGGGAAAGCCCTGTTCGACCGGCATCCCAAAAACAAAAAAACACGGTGTCTGTACGGCAACCGTGTCACATTATATGCATTGACCCAACACCAAAAGTTTTTTGGAGAGGGAGCTTTCGCGATGCATCGCATCGCTTGCGCCGCCGATCCGCTGCGCGGGATCGGCTTGGGAGAAGCCTTTTTTACAAAAAAGGTTCTCCCCACATCAAAAAAGAGATTTCCCCACAAAAACAAACCTCTTCGTCCCTCACGCCCACTCGTTGAAGCGCTTGGTCAGGTCCATGCCGACCTTCGTGGTGAGGTACTTGGTCTGCATCCAGCCCTCGTCGGTGTAGTAGCGGATCTTCGCCCAGCCGGTCTCCTCGTTGCGCTCGAGCACCTCGACCGTCGTGTCGGAGGGTACCTTGCAAACGCGGTTCTCCTGCTCCGCCTCGGGCTTATCGAACATCCACTGCGTCACGCGCTGCACGGTCGCATCCGGCACGGTGTCGCTCTCGCCCTCGATCATGGAAAGGTAGCCGCGGTAGACGTAGCCCTCCTTGCCGTCCGCACAGCGCACCTTGACCCACGCCTCGTTGTAGATCAGCACCTCGAGCTCCTCGCCGACGGACAGGCGCCGCATGTTCTTACTGGTGCGCTTCGATTCCTTGTGCAGCGCCGCCTCCTTGTCGGTGACCCAGCAGCGGTCGTTCGGCAGCTCCGCCTCGTCGTAGTAGTTGGCGCTCATCTTCTTGTAGTCCTTGAACTTGATGTTGTTGCGCACCGCCTTCAGGGCGCGGGTGAGCTCCTTGTTGTACTTTTCGGATTTCGTGACGCGCACGCGCGTGCCCGGGCAGGCGTAGTAGTAGAGCCACTTCGCATCCTCGACCAAGAGGCGGATGCACCCGTGCGAAACATCGTTGCCCAGCGAGCCGTAGGGACCCGAGAGCATGGTCGAAAAATCCCTGCGGTTGAACATGATCGAGTGGAAGTAGATGTCCTGCACCAGCTGCGTCCAGTAGCGCGCGTATTCGGAAAACTTCGCGAACTTGCCGAAGCGTTCGCGCCCGCCGATGCGCCACACGCCCACGGGCGTCGGCGTCGAGTCGTCGTAGCCTGCGTCCTCCGAGGCCTCCGAACGCCCCGTCGAGCAGATGAAGCGCCGTACCGGGCGCGTGTATTCGCCGTTTTCGTCCTTCTCGTACACGGTCACGAACTGGTTGTTCAGGTCGAGCACGATGTAAAAACGGTCGGGGTCGGTATTCTTCAGCAGGTCCTTCGCGGATGCCGGCGCGGGCGCGGCGAACAGGCACGCCGCCAGCGTCACAACGGCAAGGAAAGCCGTCAAAATTCGTTTCATGCGGTTCCTCCGGAATGCGGTCATAGTCACATACAGTATAACGGATGCGCAAGCCGCGAGGCAAGCGGTTCACAGCTTGTTCACGGTTCCGAAAGCGGAACTTTACCGCTGTTTTCCGTGTATGTAAAATATTTTTTTCGTTTGTTTTGAAACTGTTTCCTTGCAATATTTTTCCATACGAAAACAAACGTTTCAAAGACGGAACGGGCGGAAGAGGCAACAAATTGCCCATTCTCGGGAAAACACGCAAAAATACGGTATATTCAATGAAAATTTCGAAATCAGCGAGGGAAACCGATTACCGCCGCCCGCCGAAAGCATGCAAAGGATGCCCGTTTGACACCGATAAAAATGTACTGTAAAATTGACGCTATCCGCCCGGAGACGGGGAATGGTTCGCTTTTCGCGAACGAAGGGCGGAAGACCGCAGCCGCTGCAAAATACATATCGCGGCGCGGGAATGGGGGAATATACAATGGAACGGAACAAACCGACGGAATACGATGCGGTGCTCCGCGCACAACAGGCGATCGCCGGAAAGTGGAGCTTTTTGGTGCTTTATTACCTATCGAAACGACCGTACCGCTTCAACGAGCTGCAGCGCGTGCTGCCGAGCATGACCCAGGCGACGCTGTCGAAGCTGCTCAAAACGCTCGAGGCGCGCGGGCTCATCAGCCGCAAGAAATACCCGCAGATCCCGCCGAAGGTCGAATACTCCGTCGGTCCTGTGGGCGAACTGTTTTTGCCCCTGCTCAAAGACCTGACCAAGGCCGGGCAGAAGGCGATCAAGCTGTTCCCCGTTTTGGAAGAGACGGAGGAGTGAGCGCGCGGCGCGGTATTTCCATAAATAAGCAAAACACGGTCTCCCGCAGGGGGACCGTGTTTTTTCGTGTTTGCAGTGGACAAAAGGAAAGACGACT
>JAUNCT010000056.1 GCA_030526425.1 Clostridia bacterium | reverse complement strand
TTTCAAGCTTTTTTGACTTTCGCTTCCCGGTTTTCCGCCGCCTCGCGGCGACTTGCATTATATTACACGCCGTTCGCCTTCGTGTCAACGGTGATTTTCGGCAAAATGCCGCGATCCGCCGGCGTTCGACGCTGCACGCACGCCGAAAACCACTATATATTCAAGCTCAATATAGTTACATATACCGTATATTGTATCATGGCGCTATTTATGACTGAAGTGTAAACAAAAATCCGGAAGGGTTTTCACCCCTCCGGACTTGCCAAACGACGTATCGAGGTCAGACGATCTTGCGGATCCAACCCTCGGGCGCTTCGATATCGCCCATCTGGATGCCGGTCAGCGTATCATACAGCTTCTGCGTGATCGGGCCGGGCTTTTCCATTCCCGCGGGGAAGCAGATCTCCTTGCCGTGATCGACGACCTTGCCGACCGGACAGATGACCGCAGCCGTACCGCAGACGCCGCACTCCGCAAAATCGGCGAGTTCGGAAACCGCGACCTTGCGCTGCGTGACCTTGAGACCGAGATACTTCTCCGCCACATAGGTCAGCGAACGGCGGGTCACAGAGGGCAGGATCGAATCGGACGCGGGGGTGACGAGTTCCCCGTCCTTGGTCACGAACAGGAAGTTCGCGCCGCCGGTCTCCTCGACGAAGCTGCGCGTTTCGGGGTCGAGATACATGTTTTCATCGAATCCCTCACGGTGTGCTTCCATCTGCGCGTGCATGCTCATCGCGTAGTTCAGACCGGCTTTGATATTGCCGGTGCCGCGCGGTGCCGCGCGGTCGTAATCGCACACACGGATGGTGATGGGCTTTGCACCGCCTTTGAAGTACGGACCGACGGGCATGCCGATCATACGGAAAGTGAACTCGGGCGCCGGTTTGACCGCGACCATGGGACCGGAGGCATACATATAAGGACGCACATACAGCGTTGCGCCGCTGCCGTACGGCGGCACCCAAGCCGCATTCGCACGGACGAAGGCATCGAGCGCCTCCAGGAAACGCTCCTCCGGGAAGACCGGCATCTCGAGGCGGCGTGCGGAATCCGCCATGCGCTTCGCGTTGAGATCGGGACGGAAGGTCACGATGGAACCGTCCTTCGTGGTATAAGCCTTCAGACCTTCAAAGACCTCTTGGCAATAGTGGAGTACGCCTGCGCACTCGTTCATTTGAACGGTCGGATCGTCGGACATCGTGCCCTCGCTCCATACGCCGTCCTTCCAGGTTGCGATGTATCGATAATCGATCGGTTGGTAAGCAAAGCTCAGATTGCCCCAATCGATGTTCTTCTTTTCCATGTTCATGACCTCCGGTCGAAATAATATATAATGGTATTATACGACACCGTTCCGCGCTTTGCACCCGTTTTCTTTGCCATCGGATATATATTTTTTGAATCACGTCCGCCCGCGTATCGAAAAACGGTATCCATCCCCTACTTTTTCCGAGGACGCGGCACATGTTATGATATATGAAATGCAATAAACGACCGGAAGCGGAAAGGATGTTTCCGCCCGGGAAAGGATACCCGATCATGGAAGAAAAATGGATGCCCGTACCTTGCTGGTTCAACTGCGGCGGGCAATGTTTGGTGAAGGTCCTGATGCGCGACGGAAAGGCCGTCCGCCTCAAAACGGACGACCTGCACCCCGACAGTCTGCACTATCCGCAGCAGCGCGCCTGTCTGAAGGGATGGACCTCGCGCAATGTCTGCTTCGGCAAGAGCCGCATTCTGTACCCGATGAAGCGCAAGCACTGGGCGCCCGGCACCGGCGGCGATCGCGCGTTGCGCGGATGTGATACCTGGGAGCGGATCACCTGGGACGAGGCCATGGATCTCGTTGCGAACGAGACCCGCCGCATCATCGCGGAACACGGCAACCGCTCCGTTCTCACCATCGGACGCGATATCGAGCGCACGTTCGCGCACCTCGGCGGTTGTACTACCGCATGGGGCACGACCTCCTACGGGTCCTGGCTGTACACCTACCGCCGCATCGGCTACGACCTCGACCGTATGACGCTGAACGACCGCGAGGACTTTTACGACTGCGACCTGTTCGTCTTTTTGGGCACGAACCCCGCCTGGTCCGCGGGTGGCAGCCCGATGTACGGCTATACCGAACTGAAAAAGCGCGGAAAGCGTTTCATCTCGATCGATCCCTTCTACAACGACACCGCCGCCGCGACCGATGCCGAATGGATCCCCATCCGCCCGTCGACGGACACCGCCTTTCTGCTCGGTCTCGCGTTTGCGCTGATCGACCAAGACGACCCCGAAACGAATCCGCTGATCGATTGGGATTACCTGAACCGCTGCACGATCGGCTTCGATAAGGAACATATGCCCGCGAGCGTCGACGCGGAACGCGAAATGAACTTCCGCGACTACGTGATGGGCGCGTACGACGGCACGCCGAAAACCCCGGAATGGGCGGAACGGCTCTGCGGCATTACCGCCGCGCGCATCCGCAAGCTTGCCGATGAGATCGGCATGCACAACAAGGTCGCCATCATGTGCGGCTGGGCTTCGGGAAGAACGCAGAACAGCGACAACCTGCCCCAGCTGTACATGACCATCGGCGCCATGACCGGACGTTTCGGCAGACCCGGGCAGACCTGCGGCATGAACACGGCACTGCGCGCGCTCGGCGGCGGACCCGCCATGTTCGAGCGCGGCGATTTCGGTTTACCGTATGCGGAGAATCCCGTAGACGACAGCATCTCCTACGCGGAGCTTTGGACCGCCATCTGCAACGGACGCTACAACTACATGGGCAACGGCTACCGTGCCTACTGCAAGGGCGAACAGCGGGACATCGACATCCGCATGATCTACCACGCGGACGGCAACACCCTGCAGACCGCCGACAACATGAAAAAGGGCATCGAGGCGACCCGCAAGGCGGAGTTCGTCGTGAGCCAGTCCATCTATTGGAATGCCAACAGCGACTATGCCGATATCGTTCTGCCCGTCAACACCCCTTGGGAGCGCCCCGGCTGGATGGATGTCGGCAACCGCGAAGCTGTCTTCTACACCGAACAGCTCATTCCCTCGCTCGGCGAGTCCAAGAGCGATCAGGAGATCCTCGGAATGCTTGCGGAGCGGCTCGGCGTGCCCGCGCGCACGGTCTTCCCGCTCGATGAGAAGCAGCAGCACTGCCACCGCGCATACGGCACGCGCATGCTGACCGAAGACGGGACATGGGTGCCGCTCATCACGATGACCGCAGAAGACCTTGCGGAACTCGGTTGTCCGGAGCTCCCCCCGCAGGAAGGTCTTGTGACGCGGCAACAGCTGCGCGAGGACGGCGTTTATCAAATCGCCCGCGCACCGCACGATGCATACGCTTACGTTGCTTACGCCGATTTCCGCAACGACCCGGAAGGACATCCGCTCAAAACCTCGGAAAGCGGAAAGATGGAGATTTTCTGCAAAAAGCTCCGCGAAGAGATCAACGCGATGGGGTACAGCAAGGTCGAGGCGATCCCGACGTGGATCCCGCAGGCGGATGGTTACGAGGCGACATTCCGCGATGCGGCGCTGACCGAAAAAGGCGAGTACCCCTTCCAGCTGCACAGCATCCACTACCCGCCGCGCTCGCACAGCGATTTTGCGGACGATGAGGCTTTGAACCGTGCGTTCGGTTTCCCGCTGTTCATCAACACCGCGGATGCCGGAAAGCTCGGACTTTCGGACGGGGATCCCGCGCTGGTCACGAGCCCGCACGGCAGGTGCAAGGTGCACGTCTGCACGACGGAGCGCGCGATGCCCGGCGTCGTCGCCTTGCCTTGGGGCATCCGCATGCAGTTCGAGGATGCGACCGGAACCGAGCTGCACGGCGCGGCAAACAGCCTGACCGGAAACAATCCGACCGGGGCCGCGGTCTCCGGCTTCAATTCCTGCATCTGCAATGTGAAAAAATGGGAGGGTCCGCATGCGTGAAACTGCTTTTTTCTTTGATATGACGGCTTGCACGGGTTGCCACGCCTGCGAAATGGCGTGCAAAGACGCGCACGACTTGCCGCCCGCCGTCTCCTACCGCACGGTACGCGGCTTCGAGACCGGTACCTACCCGACCCCGGGCGTATTCTACTATGCCGGCGGTTGCAATCACTGCGAAAACGCACCGTGTATCGCGGCTTGCGGCAGCGGAGCGATCCGCAACGACGAAAACGGGGCGGTGCTGATCGACGCGGAGCGTTGTATCGGTTGCGGAAAGTGCCTCAAGGCTTGTCCCTTCGGCGCGATCGCTTTCGACAGGGAACAAAAAAAGGCCGGCAAATGCGACCTTTGCGCGAATCTTCTCGCAGACGGAGAACCGCCGGTATGCGTTGCCGCCTGCCCGAACCGCTGTCTGGACTTCGGTCCCGTCGAAGAACTCGAACGGAAGTACGGACCGGGGCTCACCCGCGAGCTGCCCCTGTTCGGTGAAACGCCTTGCACGCCCTCGCGGCTCGTAAAACCGAAGCCGATCGCTTTTGCACCCGACGCCCGTGAAAAGCGTTGGTAACGACAACAATACTTCGGTGCAAACAAAAAGAACCGGTCAATCCGACTGCACCTGTACACTAAAAGTAGACACAAAAAAGTGTCTGCTTTTTTTGTATACT
>JAUNCT010000055.1 GCA_030526425.1 Clostridia bacterium | reverse complement strand
CTCATCGGCGACGAGCTCGGCGATCGCGGCGTCGATCGCGGCCGAGGCGGAAGCCTTCGCGGTGTCGCGCTGCGCTTCGGTCATCTCCATGGTGACGGAGCCGTCGGCGTTGAGGGTGCCGCGTACGAAGGTGCCGCCCGCAACGGAATCGAGGACCTCCTGCGTGAAGCCTTCGGGTACGTAGGAAGCGGGCATCGTGACCGGGATGAGCGCCTCCTCCGCCGCGGCGGGCAGAACGGACGCGAGTACAAGCAGCAGCGAAAGCACGAGAGCGGAAAGACGTTTCATGGTGGGTTCCTTTCGGGGATGTGGATTTGATTTGTCTCGTTCAGTATAGCACTTTCCCACGGGGCGCAAAAGGGCAAAGAAAAAGCCCGGCAAGGGCCGGGCAATTGGGGAAAGTTTCAGTTGTTGAACTTGCGCATCGTAAGACCGCCCGCAATGAGACCGACGCCCGAAAGCAACACTGCGACGGAAGCGATCGCGTTGACGAAGCGGATGGTGAAGAAGATATCCGAAATGGTGATGAGACCGAGGACGATCAGCAGCACGCCGAGAACGAGCGCCGCGGTACCGCCGGGCAAGCCGGACTTCTTCAAAAAGGATGCTGCCGTCAGGGTCGAAATACCCTCGATGAGCACGCCGGCACCCGCGAACACGCAGAACATCGATTCCTTTGCGAACGGCGTGGTGAGGATCGTCAGACCCGCGAAGATCATCAGCCCGGGGAGGATCAGGTGGAGCCCCCAGCAGGAGAGCATGTTGCGGTGGATGATGACGGACACGAACTGCGCAACGCCGATGACGAGGAAGTTCACGAGGAACAGGGTGGACAGGGTCTCAAACGCCACAAGCGGGTTGCGGATCATGAAGAAACCCAGAACGACGACCAAAGCGCCGAGGATCACCGAAGCGATCCAGGAGCGGGAGTTGTTCGTTTGCTGCATAGACTTTCATACCTCCGAAGTAAAACAGTTACGGTATTCGATTGTACACGCGGACGGCGGAAATTGCAAGGTCGGAACGGTCACGCTTCGCCGAGCGCGTAGAAGGCGATGGAAGCGGCGACGGAAACGTTGAGCGAATCCATCCCCGAGCGCATCGGGATGATGACGGCGCGGTCACAGGCGGCGATCGCAGCATCCGTGAGCCCCTCCGCCTCGGCACCGAGCGCGAGCGCGGTCTTCACGGCGGGACGGACGGCGGAAAGCGGGAGCGCACCTTCCCGAAGGGCGAGCGCGTTGACGGTGAAGCCGTTCTGTTGTACGAGGCGGATGAGCGCTTCTCCGCCGAGCTCCGTTTTCACCCAAGGGATGCGGAACACGCCGCCCATGCTCGTGCGGACGGATTTGCGGTGCAGCGGGTCGCAGCAGCCGGCGGAGAGCAGGATGAGCCCGATGCCGAGCGCCGCCGCGGAGCGGAACAGCGAACCCGTGTTCGAAGCGTCGCGCACGTTTTCCAAAATGGCGATGCGGGTCACGGGCGCAAACAGCTCCTCCGTGAGGGGGAGCGGCGCGGGGCGGCGGAACTCCGCAAGGATGCCGCGCGTGAGGTTGTACCCCGTGAGGGCGGAAAGCGTCTCCTCGGGGGCGGTGTATACGGGTGCGTCGCCGAAGCGGGCGATGAGTTCTTTGTCGCGCCCCTCCGCAAAGCGGTCGGCGATGATGGCGGAAACGGGCGCGAGCCCGCAGTCGAGCGCGGAGGCGATCACGCCGTTCGTTTCGGCGATGAAGGTCGCGCCGGCGCCTTTCGGGTTCTTGAGGTCGCGGTAGCGGGCGACGCGCGGGTCGTCCGCCGAGGTCAGGGGGATGCGCACGGTCACTTGTCCTCCCCGAGGTCGAGCCCCGCGAACAGCGAAGCCAGCGAGAAGGTGACGGGCGCGTCGTTGTTGACGGTCTTCTTCAGGTGTGCGGTCGCCTGCTTCCAACGCGCTTCATCGAGCGAGAGGCGGTAGAGGGCGGCGGTGTTGCGCGAATCCCACAAGGCGTCGTGCATGTGCCCCTCGAACGGCAGGTCGACGATCTCGAGCGCCTGCTTGAGCGAGAGCTCCCGGTGGAGACCGAGCTTTGAAGTGAAGATCTTCTGGTAGTCGCCCCAGACCTTGACGAGCGGGTCGAGCGCGGGCGCCTCGGGGTGCAGACCGGCATCGCGGCGCAGCTGCGCCATATCACTCGTGCTCCAGGCGTAAACGGCTTCCGCATCGGCGCACCAGGCGATGAAGTCGGCGAGGACCTCCGCATAGGGGTCGGCGGCTTCCGCCACGGCGTTGGTGATGCCGGTCAGTGCCTCGTAGCGCGGCGGCACGGGACCGAACGCGGGGCGCACGACGCGGCAGAAGGTATCCGTCTCGGTGCCGCCCTCGAGCTTGACCGCGCCGAACTGCAGCGTTTCCATGGAGTACAGCTTCTTCTCCTTCGGCCACTCCTTCGCAATGGGCTTCATTTCCAAATCGACAAATACGACGGACATAGCGGTTCCTTTCCAAAAGCGCCTAAAGACGCAAATCATCTCTTTTATTACTCTATTCCAAAAGGCGTGTTTTTTCAACGGCAACGGCACGGGAAGGAAACAAAAAAGCTTCCCCGGCATGGAGGGGAAGCAAAGGACGGGAGCGGATTCAGCGCTTGTCCTTGTCGATGAACTCGAGCGCGACCGTCGCGACGAAGGCGTACAGCAGCGCGTAGAAGACGAGGAACAGCCAGCACATGAGAACGTTCGAACGCTCGTGCTCGTAGCGGGTGTTCTGCATCGCGGCGGCGGCGCGCACCTTGATGATCGTTTCCACGTTCTCCCGGCCGACGGCTTCGATGACGTCGCCGACGGTGAATTCGTAGGGGATCTTCACGTCGAGCATTTCGCGGAGCTCCGGAGAAACGAGCGCCGCGTTGTCCGTCTGATCGAGCAGATCCTTCAGGGTCAGCCCTTCGGCAAGGGGCTTTTCGAGGAATGCGCGGACGGGTTCGGTCGGGTTCTTGCGCACGGCGTCGATGATCTCCTGCGGAGAGACCTCGCCCTTGACCTCGAGCCCGGTCGCCTTTTCGAGCAGACGCCAGCCGGCGATCGTGGGGAGCCCGTTGTAATCCGTCTGCGCGCAGATCGCGCGGAGACCGAAGTTCGACAGCGCCGCGGTCTTCAGACCCTCCGTCCACTGCGGCAGCTGGAAGAAGCCGCCCGAGAACACGAGCTGGAAGATGAGCAGGAAGGGCATCACCGTCATGGCGACGGTCGTGCTGTGGACGAGCGCCGAGATGAGCAGCGACAGCATATCCGCCGCGTAGGTCAAAAGGAACATCGTGACGGCGATATCCACCATGAAGAACGGCGTGACCAGACCCGCGACGGGGAAGTGCATGCCGAGCTTGTAGCACACGAACAGCGTCAACGCGGTCTGCCCCGCGCAGAGCAGACCCTGATACAGCATGTGCGCGAAGATGTACGAGGAGATGTGCATGCCCGAACGGTGTTCGCGCTTGATGATGGCGCGTTCGCGGCAGATGACCTGGATGGAGTTGAAGCAGCCGTTCCAGATGCCGATGCACGCGAGACCGAAGGAACCCGTGAGCGTGCCTTCCATCGAGGTGAAGAAGTTGTTGCGTCCGACCATGGAGAACAGCGCCGCGATGAGCGCCGCCATGGGGAAGACCTTCCAGTCGGACTGATAAACGAAGCCGCGCAGGAGCTTGCCGAGGTAGATACGCACCTGGCTCGTGCGGCCGCGGCGGCGGAGCTTCCGGGGTTTGATCGCCGTTGCGTTATCCATTCTTCTGTACCTCCGCAAACTTTTTCACGAATTCGTCCGCACGACCCTCGCCGCCCTCGCCGGGACGGTTGATGCAACGGACGATCTGTTCCATGGTGTCGCGCTCGAAGAAACGCTTCGCCTCGTCGATGGGACCGAAGTAGGCGAGACGACCGGACTGCGTGCTGTCCTTCGCGAGGACGATGACATCGTCGAACAGGTCGATGACGCGGTCGGGCGTGTGGGTGATGACGATGACGATCTTCCCTTGGCGGGAGATGTCGTGCAGCTGCTGCATGAGCCCGCGCGCCATGACGCCGTCGAGACCGGAGTCCGGCTCGTCAAGGATGAACAGCGTGGGGTTCGAGAGGAATTCCATCGCGATGGAAAGGCGCTTGCGCTGACCGCCCGAAAGCTTGCCCACAAGGCTGCGGCGCAGGGGGGTGAGACCGAACAGCTCGAGCACCTCGTCCACGCGCTTGTTGCGCTCCGCCGCGGTGAACTTGGCGGGCAGGCGCAGCATGGCGGCGTCCGCAAGGGTGGCGTTCACGGTGTCGTTCTCCCGCATCAGATCCTGCTGCGGAACGAAGCCGATCTCGTACATCATTTTCTTGTAGTCGGCGTACAGGTCGCCGCCGTTGAGCATGACCTTCGCATCTGCCTTCTCATAGCCGTTGATGGCGTTCACCAGCGTCGTTTTGCCCGCGCCGGAGCCGCCGAGCAGCAGCACCATGTGCCCGGGCTCGACGGAAAGGTGGATGTCGCGCAGCAGGGTCTTCTTTTTGAAGTTGCTGACGGCGGTGCGCTTTTCGAGGTTGACGGTGAGACCGTTTTCCAATACGTTCGCGGTGTTGCCGGAGAAGAAGATCTCTGCGTCCTTATCCATTTCGGGGACGGTCCACTGCGGCTTGTATTTCGAAGAGAAGCCCCAGATCAACGCGGGGATCCCGTCGGCGAGCGCCCACAGCCAGACCCAACGCTTGCGCACGCCGAAGTTTTCGCAAAG
>JAUNCT010000004.1:42970-109307 GCA_030526425.1 Clostridia bacterium | reverse complement strand
AACCCGCTGTACGATGAATACGGAAATCCGCTGTACGATACGACCGAGCTGTACGATGAAAACGGCGATCCGATCGCAGACGGCGCGGAGTACGATGCAGAACCGCTGTTCACCCCGGAATACGACGACGATGATTATACCCTGTACGAGACCGGGGAGGACGAAGCCGCACCGGAAGCGGAACCGCGCACGAACCACAAGGGCACGCGCATCTACGGACACATTCCCACCGGCTCCGACGAGGAGGATCCCTATGCCGCACCGGAAGACGGTTTCGACCTCGGCGATGACGACGCTCCGGAGTTTGAAAACGAAGTGGAGGAGTCCGGCTCTTCGATTCCGGAACCCGAAACGATCCGCTTGTTCGGCACCGATGCCGATGCGGAAACCGCGCAGCGCTTCCGAAAGGGCAGCTCTTCCAATGTCCGCGTACAGCTGAACGAAACGGAAATGTCCCGCGCGGTCGAAGCGGCGCACCGCAAAACAAAGGAAAACCGCGACCGGAAGCAGGCCGAGAAGGAACGCGTGCGTTCCAAGCGCAGGGAGACCATCGAGGCGTTCATCCGCCGTTCCGCGGCGAACTTCGTGTTCGGTCTCGCGATCTTCATCGCATTGCTTGCCGCGGGCTATTTCATGTTCCTCATTACGGATATCCGCATCACGGGGACGACCCGCACCTATACCGATGATGAGATCCGCGGGCTCACGGGCATCAGCAAACGCCAGCACATCCTGCTGGTCGATCTCGAAGAGGTGCGCGAGCACATCACCGCAAACCCCTATATGCAGGTCAACAAGATCGAGTACGTGTTTCCCGCGCGTATCCGCATCGATCTGACGGAACGCACCGAAGCTGCCGCGATCGTCGGCTTGGACTACAACGTCATCATCGACGAAAACGGCTACGTTCTCTCGATGACGAGCGCGGGCTCCGGCGGCTTGGTGCAGATCACGGGTGTCAGCATGTCCGGTTTCAAGCTCGGTCAGCGTATCGGCGAATCGAGCGACTTTACGACTGCGTCCTTGATCTCGATCATTGCGAAGCTCAAGGAATACAATCTGACCGATAAGATCCGTTCCGTGGATATGACGACCCCGCTGGCGATCGTCATGTACACCCGCAACGGTTTCAAGATCCATGTCGGTCAGCCGACCGATCTCGACAGCAAGTTCACCACCTTGTCGCAGGCACTGCCGCGCGCGGAAGCCGCGCACTGCTACACGGGAACTTTGTACTTGTCCGCGAAGGGCGGTGCTGTGTACTCGCCGCCGGGCGCAGAGGAAAGCGCCTTGCAGAATGCAACGCAGGACGCGAACGCCATCCGTCTCGGCAGCGGCTATGAATACGGAATGTATACCGCGCCGGACGCGCAGGGCAATATCGTCCCGCAGCAAAGCTATTCCACGTCAAACGGCGCTCAGGGCGGCGTTCCGCAGAGCACCGCACCCGCCGTGCCCGATACCCCGGATGATTTCCAGGGGTGACCGTGGACGACAACAGCAAAAAAAACGGAGATGCTTCGTATCTCCGTTTTTTGTTTACGCGCATGATAGAAACATACTTGTTGACAAATCAACACAATGTGTTACAATTGCTCCTGTTGATTTTTCAACAAAGGAGTTTTGCAATGAACGATCGATATGAAGAATTCACGGTCCTGATCAACCGCATCAGCCGCAGCATCCACCGCATCAAAACGCGCAAAATGGCGTGTTTCGGTTTGAAGGGTGCGCATGTTTCCTACTTGTATTATTTGTATCTTTCGGAGGGGATTACCGCTTCGGAGCTCTGCGAAAAATGCGCGGAGGACAAGGCGTCCGTGTCCCGCGCGCTCGATCATCTCGAGCAGGAGGGCTTTGTTTTCTGCGACAGCAAGCACGAAAAACGCTACAAAAGCCCGTTGAAGCTGACGGACAAGGGAAGGGCCGCCGCTGAAAAGATCGTTGCGATCGTGGACTCCGTTCTCGATGAAACGAGCGGGGTCCTTTCCGAGGAAGAGCGCAGAATCTTTTACCGCAATCTCACCGCCATCGGCGAACGGCTGGAGAAGATCGCGGAAGGCAGCGGGGAGGTGCTGTGATGTTTTTCGTTAAAGCTTTGTATTGCCGTGCGTTTCAGATTGCGATGCGCATCGCGCTGCCGTTTCTTCCGTACCGTGAGCCCGAGATCATCGGCTCCGTTGAAGGTATCCCGGCGGTCCTTGCCGCCAAGGGGATCCGCCGCGTGCTGATCGTCACCGACCGGGGCGTCGTTGCGAACGGGCTGACCAAGCCCCTGCTCGGGGCGCTGGAAAGCGGCGGTGTCTTTGCCGCCGTGTACGATGCGACGCAGCCGAATCCCACCGTGGAAAACGTTGCCGATGCCTTGCGGGTCTACCGTGAAAACGATTGTGCTGCGCTGATCGCCGTCGGCGGCGGTTCCGCGATGGATTGCGCCAAATGCGTCGGCGCGCGCCTCGCACATCCGAAAAAGAGCCTCCGCAAAATGAAGGGCATCCTGCGTGTATGGCGCAAGCTTCCGCTGCTCATCGCCGTCCCGACGACTGCGGGTACGGGCAGTGAGGTCACCTTGGCGGCGATCGTCACCGACAGCGCGAAAATGGATAAGTACGCCATTATGAGCTTTCCGCTCATTCCGCGGTACGCCGTGCTCGACCCGAAGCTGACGGTTTCCCTGCCCAAGCATCTGACCGCAACGACGGGCATGGATGCTTTGACCCACGCCGTCGAAACGTACATTGGCAGGTCGACCACCAAGATGACCCGCCGCTATGCGTTGGAAGCAACGCGCCTCGTGTTCGAAAACATCCGCACCGCGTACACGGACGGAACGGACCTCACGGCAAGAAAGAACATGCTCCATGCCGCTTACCGTGCGGGAGAAGCGTTCACACAGTCCTATGTCGGCTATGTCCATGCGGTCGCGCATTCGCTCGGCGGTCATTACGGTACGCCGCACGGTCTGGCAAACGCGGTCACGATGCCCTACGTGCTCGAAGCCTACGGTGCCGCCGCAAGCAAAAAGCTGCATGAACTCGGCATTGCCGCAGGCGTCTGCACGGAAGAACATACCCATGAAGAGGGCGCAAAGCGCTTTATCCGCGCCATCCGGGAGCTGAACGCTTCGATGGAGATCCCCGAAACGATTTCGGATATCCGCGAGGAAGACATCCCCGCGCTTGCACGGCACGCGGAACACGAAGCGAACCCGCTGTACCCCGTTCCCGTGTTGTGGACGGAGGAACAAATCGCTGTTATTTACCGCCGCATTTCAGCAGGGAGGGAAGCATGAACAAAGAACAGATCGCCGCGCTGCGGGACAAACAGCGCGCATATTTTCAAACGGGGACAACGCTTCCGGTCGCTTTCCGGAAGGAACAGCTGAAAAAGCTGTATGGGGCGATCGTGCGGTACCGTCCGCGGATCGAACAGGCGCTTACGGCGGACCTCGGGAAAAGCCCGACCGAAGGTTATATGTGCGAGATCGGCATGACCCTTGCGGAGATCACTTATATAATCCGGCACGTCGGTGCCTTCTCCCGCAAGAAAACCGTTGCGACGCCGCTGGCGCAGTTCGCCTCGCACAGCTACGTGCAGCCGGTGCCTTACGGCAACACGCTGATCATGAGTCCGTGGAATTATCCCTTCATGCTCACCGTCGAACCCCTTGCCGATGCGATCGCAGCGGGAAACACGGCGATCGTCAAACCGGCGGCGTATTCCCCCGCAACGAGCAAAGTCATTGCGGAGATGCTCGGCGAGATCTTCCCCGAAGAATATGTTGCCGTCGTCACCGGCAGCAGGGAAGAGAACAACGCGTTGCTCGACCAGCGCTTCGACCTGGTGTTTTTCACCGGCTCTCAGGCGGTCGGCAGGGAGGTCCTCCGCCGCTGTGCGGAGCATCTGACGCCCGCCGTGCTGGAACTCGGCGGAAAAAGCCCCTGTATCGTCGACGCGACGGCGGATATCCCGCTGGCGGCGAAGCGCATCGTGTTCGGCAAGTATCTCAACTGCGGTCAGACCTGCGTCGCGCCCGATTACATTTTGTGCGAGCGTTCCGTGAAGGACGCGTTCCTGCGTGAGGTCAAAAAGCAGATCGGAGCGCAATTCGGCGCCGATCCGCTCACGAATCCCGACTACGGCAAGATCATCAACCGCAAGCACTTCGATCGCATCATGGGGCTGATCGACCCGGAAAAGGTCGTACACGGCGGCAATGCGGATGCGGAAAGCCTGCGCATCGCGCCGACCGTCATGGACGGCGTTACGGAGAACGATCCCGTCATGCGGGAAGAGATCTTCGGACCGGTGATGCCCGTCCTCGTTTTCGATGATTTCGGCACGGTGATCGAGCGGCTGAAACAGGCGGAGAGACCGCTTGCGGCGTATCTCTTCACAAGTGACAAAGCGCACCGGGACCGCTACGACAAAGAACTCGCGTTTGGCGGCGGCTGCGTCAACGACGTCATCATCCACCTCGCGACGAGCGGCATGGGCTTCGGCGGCGTCGGGGCGAGCGGTATGGGCGCATACCACGGCAAAGCCGGGTTCGATGCGTTCAGTCACAAAAAATCGGTCATCGACAAAAAGACGTGGCTGGATCTTCCCATGCGCTACCAACCGTATACAAGTAAGCTCAACCAAAAACTGCTGGAACTGTTTTTGAAATAAGAAAAGGAAAATAAGAATGAAAGTTTTCAAAAGGATCTTGCTGGCTCTGCTGGCACTCATCGTGTTGCTCTGCGGTGTCGTTGCGTTCACTTGGCGGAATGAGATCGCGACCGTTGCGAGCATGAAGCTCCTGCGCGACCGCGACGACTCCCACAAGGACGGTGCTGTCTACACCATGCACGTCAAGGGCGGTTTCTATCTGGATGATTTCCTTGCGCAGGGCGGCGCCAAGAACGACGCCGAACTGATCAACTTCGTCACGAACAAGATCACCAAGGGACTGATCAAGATCGATATGAAGGACCCCGAGATCGCATGCTCCTCCTTCACCGCGACCACGACCGACGGCAAAAAGCTCTTTGCCCGCAACTACGATATGACGAAGACCAATACCTGCCTGGTCTTCACGGAAAAGAATCCCGGTCGTCACGCTTCCGTCTCCACGGTCGACCTCCGGTTCCTCGGGATGGATGCGAACAAGAACGTCGAGGGGCTCATGAAGAAGATCACGTGTCTGGCGGCGACCTATGCGCCGCTCGACGGCATCAACGACGCCGGCGTTGCCTGTGGTATCTACATGACCTATCAGGGCGGCGAGAAGACCATCGCCACCGCGCAGGAGACCGAAAAGCCGGACTTCACCTCCACGACGCTTCTGCGGCTCATCCTCGACTACGCCGACGATCTCGATGAGGCGGTCCAGATCGCTTCCGCATACGACCTGCACGATTCCGCAGGTACCTCTTACCACTACATGGTGGCGGATGCTTCCGGCCGCAGCGCGGTGCTCGAATGGGTCGGCACGACCGATTCCACCGATAACGACGGTTCGGCACGTGAGCTTGTCGTGACCTACAACGACATGGACGCGCACATCGGCGAAACCGAAGCCGCTGCGGATTATCAGGTCGTGACGAACTTCGTCATCCAGCCCGGCTACTATGAGGGGTCCCCCGCCGAGGACAAGAAGGGCGCAGACCGCTACGAGCGCCTGTATGAGGAGCTCGGCAAGACCAACGGCATCGTCGCGGATGAAAAAGCGGCGATGGATGTGCTTTCCATCGTCGGCCGCCGCAGCTGGAACAACGACGACGGCAACGGCATCACCGTGCACAGCGCGATCTACAATCTGACCGACCGCACCGTGATGTGGGTCCCGAACGAACACTACAATGAGCCCGATGCGGAATTCAACTATGCGCTGAAGGCGGAATAACCGAACATACGAAAAGACCACGCAACTCCGGTTGCGTGGTCTTTTTTACCGTTGACTTTGCGTCAGACCCATTCGTTGACGATCTGCTTGAAGATCTCGCCGCGCTGTTCGAAATTGTCGAACATGCCCCAACTGGCGCAGGCAGGGGAGAGCAGGACCGTATCGCCTTCCGTGCAAAGTCCCTTTGCGGTTTCGACCGCCTCGCGGAACGTTTCCACGGGAATGCACAGCTCGCGCATTCCGGCATCGCCCGCGGTATCGAGGATCTGCTGCTGCGTGGCGCCGAGCACGACCATGCCCTTGACGAGCCCGGTCTTTTTGAACACATCGAACAGCTCGTGGAAATCGCCGTGTTTGTCGTACCCGCCGAGGATCAGAACCGTGGGACCCGACATCGCTTCGATCGCGCGGATGGTGGAAGCGGGGTTCGTTCCCTTCGAATCGTTGATGTAGCGCACGCCTTCGTACTCGCGCACGAACTCGATCCGGTGCTCGACGCCGGGGAAAGTGCGCAGCACCTCCGCAACGGTTTCGACGGGGATCCCCATCGGAATCGCCAGCAGGGAAGACAGCATCGCGTTTTCGAGGTTGTGCCCGCCGGGGATGCGGATCTCATCCGCACGCAGCACGGGGGTATCCACGCCGTTGTCTCGGTAAATGACCATGCCGTCACGCACGAATATGCCGCGTTCGACTTCACCCTTGCGGGAGAAGAAATAAGCTTTGGCGGGCGTTGTTTCCGCCATTGCGGCAACGGTCGGATCGTCCGCGTTGAACACCGCGATGTCTTCCGCGGTCTGGTTCATGTAGACCATGTTTTTGCAGCGCGTGTAGTTTTCCATCGTACCGAAATGGTCGAGATGATCCTCGGTCACATTGCAGCACCCTGCGGCCCTTGCATGGAAACGGGAGCAGCCCTCCAGCTGCAGCGCGGCGGTCTCCGCGACGATGACGTCGCCGGGCACGGTTTCCAGTGCGTGCTCCGTGATCGCAACGCCGATGTTGCCGAGCACGAAGGTATGCTTTCCGGCTGCCTTGAACAGCTCTCCCGTCAGGGCGGTGCAGGTGGTTTTGCCGTTCGTGCCGGTGATGCACACGAAATCCGCCTGTGCATAACGGTAGCCGAGTTCGATTTCGGAAACGATCTCGATGCCGCGTTCCCGCGCTTCGACGAGGAAGGGCTTCGTCATCGGGATGATGGGGCTCGGCACGACCATGTCCGTACCGTCGAGCAGGGAAGACGGGTCCTCACCGAGGCGGTATTCGACTTCGGCGCCCATCAGCGCTTCTTCCAGCCCCGGGATCTCGGATTTCATATCGTTGACGATCACGTGCCAACCCTGCTTCGCAAGAAGCTTGGCGGCACCGATACCGCTCTTCGCCATGCCGACGATGAGCGCTGTTTTCTGTTCCATAGGTTTTACTCCGTTCGCAAAAAATAACGCGGCGCACGGTCCCGCGGGCTACGGGGTACCTCGACGCCGCAAAAGGTTCTCAGGTTCTGGGGATGAAGTAGCTGATCAGGCTCAGCGCACAGCAGGCTGCGGTGACCATCGTGTACATGCAGACGATGCGCGTCTCGCTCATTCCGCCGAGCTCGAAGTGGTGGTGCAGCGGAGCCATGCGGAACACGCGTTTGCCGTGCGTCATTTTGAAATAACCGACCTGGATGATGACGGAAACGCAACTGCCGACGAAGCAAATGCCCATCAGCGGGAGCAGCAGCACCGAACGCGAGCAGATGGCAAGAACGGAAACGAGTCCGCCGAGCGCCATCGAACCGGTGTCGCCCATGAATACGCGCGCGGGGTACACGTTGAAGTACAGGTAACCCATCAGCGCGCCGACGACTGCGGTGCAAAGCACGGCCATGCCCTTGTAGTTGGCGGCGAGTGCGGAAGAACCGGCAGCGCCCGCGGTCGTGGCGAGCACCATGAAGATCGCGCCCATCGAGAGCGTGTATACGCTCGTTACGCTGGCGGAAAGACCGTCGAGACCATCCGTCAGGTTCACGCCGTTGACTTCCGCGAGAATGACGAACATCATCGCGGGGATGTACCAAATGCCGAGGTCGAAGCTCTTTCCCGATACCGGGAGATACAGCGAGCTTCCGATGTAGGGCGATTTGTACGCCCAGAAGGAAATGAGGAACGCGAAGCCGACCTGACAGAAGATCTTCTGCCACGCTCTCAGACCGAGGTTTCGGTGGTGGTGGATCTTCAGAAAGTCGTCGAGGAAACCGACCAGACCGAACAACAGCATCGTCACGAGGGTCGGCAGAACCATCTGCGCACCGTCGAGAGCGAACAGCAGCGAAGCGACGAGGATCGCCGCAAGGAACATCAGACCGCCCATCGTCGGCGTTCCCTGCTTCGCCATGTGCGAGGCGGGACCCTCTTCGCGGATGACCTGACCGAATTTCATCTTATGCAGCATCGGCAGCACGAACGGACCCATGACCAGCATGAGCACGAGCGCAAGCAACGCCGCCAGCAGACAGTTCAAAAACATTTCAGAAACGCTCCTTCAGCAAATCTTCCACGATCTCGCGGTCGTCGAAATGGTATTTGACGCCGTTGATCTCCTGATAGTTCTCGTGTCCTTTTCCGGCAACGAGGACGATGTCGTCTTTTTCCGCGATGGAAAGCGCATAGGTGATCGCATCCTTGCGGTTTTCGATCACGGTGTACGGGGTCCCCGACCGCTTGACGCCCTCTTCGACGGCGTCGATGATGTCCATCGGCTTTTCGTTGCGCGGGTTGTCCGAAGTCACGACCGCGAACTCACTGAACCGCCCGGCGACTTCACCCATGATGGGGCGCTTCGCACGGTCCCGGTTTCCGCCGCAGCCGAACACGGTGATGACGCGTGCCTTCGCAAAATCGCGGATGGTATTCAGTACGTTTTCCAGCGCATCGGGCGTGTGCGCGTAGTCGACGAATACGGAGAAGGGAACGGGACGGCCGATCTTCACGGGCTCGAGACGACCGGAAACGGTCATCATACCCTCCAGTCCCTCTTTGATGGTGTTGAGACCGATGCCCGCGCACAGCGCGAGACCCACGGTGCCCATCGCGTTGAATACGCTGAAAAGACCGGGGATGGGGAGCTGCATCCGGCAGCCGCCCTGCGGGGTGTGCAAGTCGAAAACGACGCCGCCCGCGGTGATGTCGATGTCCGTCGCGTTGATGTCCGCGCGGTCGCGGATGCCGAAGGTCAGCACGGGGATATCCAAGTCCTCCGCGATCGCCGCGGCGTGCGGGTCGTCCATGTTGATGACCGCCTGCTTCGTGTTGCGGAAAAGGATCTTCTTCGCGTTGAGGTAGTTGTCGAAGGTCTTGTGGTAATCCAAATGGTCCTGCGTCAGGTTCGTGAACGCGGCGGCATCGAACAGGATGCCGTGCACACGGTGCTGCTCGAGCGCGTGGGACGAGACCTCCATGATCACGATGTCGACGTGCTCATCGGCCATCTCGCGAAGGATGCGGAACAGGTCGACCGATTCCGGCGTCGTGCGCTCGGTGTTCAGGCTCCGCTCGCCGATCATGTTGCGGATCGTGCCGATCAGACCGACCTTCTTTCCGGCGTGCTCCGCGATCGACTTGAGCATGTAGGTGGTCGTCGTTTTGCCGTTCGTTCCGGTCACGCCGAGCATCGTCATCTCGTAGTGCGGGTAGTGATAGAACGCGGCAGCCAGCAAAGCCATCGCCTTGCGGGTGTTGTCGGTGACGATCTGCGGCAGCGCGATCTCGAGGGGGCGTTCCGCAAGCAACGCGACGGCGCCCTTTTCGGCGGCCTGCGCGGCATACTTGTGTCCGTCCGTGAGTTGTCCGACGATGCAACAGAAAAGGCTGCCCTCCGTGACCTTGCGGGAATCGTATTCGATCGATGCGATCTCGGCGTCTCCGCCGGTGCAGGTCAACCCTGCGAGCGCGCACAATTCGCTTAACAGCATATCGGGGTTTCCTCCCTTGGAAATGGATTGTTCGACCGCCGGAAGGCGGGGAGATTACGGTTCGTTGGGGATTTCGGGAACCGCGGGCTCGGGCGTCGGCACCGGCGTGGGTTCGGGTGTCGGCGCGGGGGTCGGTTCCGGAAGCTTGGCGGCGACATAATAGCCGCTGAACGTCAGGTAAATGTCCGTTCCGGGTAACACCATGGTGCCGGGTTCGATGGACTGTCCCGTGACGTAGCCCGTGCAGTGGGTCGGGTCGAAGCTGATGGTCAACCCGAGCTCGGAGGCGATATCCAACGCTTCCGCACGGCGGTACTTGTAACCGCGCGCCATATTCGTGAAATCGGGGACTTCCACCATTTCGACGAACACGCCTTCGTTGTTGTAGCCCGTCATCGTATCGTACAGGATGACGCGCGTCTGCCGCGGCACGACGCTGTTTGCCGCCGGGACCTGCGCGGTGACGATCGCGTCCTGCTCGCTGTCCGGGACATGACAGGGGAGACCCGCCTGACTCGACAGCGTTTGCTTTGCGTCGAGCATCGTCATGCCGACGACGTCGGGCACGGTACGGGATTCGCTCTGGATGGGATCGATGGTGTAATATCTCGCGAGGCTCGTGAAGATCTTCGAAACCCAGGGGGCTGCCAGCGTCGGCGCGTAGGACCGCGGGACTGCGGGCTTGTCGATCATCAAAAAGCACACGAGCTCGGGTCTGTCGACCGGAATGAAACCGGAATAGGTCGCAACGAACAGCGTGTCCGAAGCAAGCCCCTCCGAATCATTGCGGACTGCCCAACCGGGCTTTCCGCCCGTCGCGTAGTTCAGGACCTGACCGTTCGAGGCGTTGCCTTTTTCGGTGCTGGTCACGCCCTGCAGCAGCTTCCGCACGACCGCGGAGGTGGTTTCCTTGATCACGCGGTTCAGAATGGTCGGCTCTTTCTGCACGATCACTTCCGAAGACTGCGAGGCGTTGACGATGTTGTTCACCACGTATGGCTGCATGAGATAGCCGCCGTTCACCACGCAGGAGAAGGCGTTCGCCATCTGCATCGGCGTCACGGTGATCCCCTTGCCGATGGCAAGGTTCGCCAGTTCGACATCGCGGATGTATTTGCGGTGCGTTACGGAACCGCTGTCTTCACCGGGGATGCCGCTCTTGGTGCTTTGACCGAAGCCGAAAGCATAGATGTAATCGTACAGCGTGTTGACGCCCATCTTGTGCGCCATCTGCATGAAGGCGCAGTCGCAGTCGACGGCGACCGCCTCCTGCAGGGTCATGGTGCCGTGCTTCCCGTTGCAGTAGACCCGCTTCGTTCCGTAGGTCTCGTAACCGTAAGGTCCGGTACCCTGACAGGTGAAGGTGTCGTGCTCGCTGATGGCGCCGCTGTCGAGCGCGGCGGCGAGGACAAAGGTCTTGAACGCGCTGCCGGGTTCGAACTTGATGGAAACGGAATAGTTGCGCGACATTTCGAGCAACAGCGCGACATCGCTTCGCGGCGGGTTGTTCAGGTCGTAGGTGGGGGCGGACGCCGTGCCGAGGATCTCTCCGGTCATCGGGTTCATCAGAATCGCCGTGACCTGAACGGAACGGTTGAGCGTATACGCTTCCGCCAGCGTCGCCTCGATGTAGGATTGCGCGACGGAGTCGATCGTCAGGTTCATGTCGTAACCGTGAACGGGGGCGATGTACTCCTCATCCGCATAGGGGATGGCGTTGTTGCTCCGGTCGACGGGGGTGACGAGGCGCCCGTTTTTGCCGGCGAGATATTCGTCGTAAGAAGCCTCGATGCCGGTCTGACCTTCGCCGTCGGTTCCGGTGAAGCCCACGAGCTGGGCGGCGAGCTGTCCCATCGGATAGTAGCGCTTGAGGTCCGTGGTGAAGCTGATACCGTTGCCGAGCTGCAGCGCGGTGATGCGGTCGACGGTATCGCTGTCGACCTGTCGTTTCAAAACGATCTGCTGCTTTTCCACGCGGCAGACGCGGGTGTAGACGTAATCGTAATCGAGCCCGAGAATGTCCGAAACCTCGGAAGCGATACGGACGCGCTCGGAGGGGTTGATCATGCGCGGGTTGACCAGAACGCGGTACGAGGTGCCGCTCTGTGCGAGCACGATACCGGAACGGTCGAAAATGCGTCCGCGCTGCGCGTCGAGGCTCGAATTGCGCGTTTGCTGACGGGCTGCCTTTGCGGAGTATTCATCGCCCTTCAGGATCTCGACCTGAAACAGGCGGAACACCAGCGCCATGAAGATGCCGCACATCACAAGGAACAGCCAGATGAGCTTCTGTTTGATTTTCGGGGAAGCGTTCGAAGCCATGGCTCACTCCTCCGTCGGGATGTCTTCCCCGCCGGGTTCCGCAGAAGGCGCGGTCGGGTCGGCTCCGGAGGGGGTGCCTGCCGGCACGTTCGCCGTGACGGAATCGTCACTCGAAAAGACCTGCGGCTGGGAGGGAGCGATGCTTCCTCCGGGGAAGCGGTAATCGTTGAAGATCTGCGCCTCGGTCGGGTAGGTCATGCCCGCGGCGAGCGCGGCGTTTTCCGCTTGCTCGATGGTCACGGCGCATTCGATGGCGACGTTCAGCTCGGAGATGCGCAGGTTCACGTCGTCGATGCTTTGGCTCAGTTCGTTGATCGCCGCGTAGGCGCGGGTGATGCGCTCGTAGCCGGTCAGCACGAAGAGGATCATTCCCGCGAGCACGAAGGTGCAAACGAGAATGCCGACGCGCTCTCCGGTGTTCATTTCGCGCCGGTTTTGAATATGCAAAGGAACGGGAATGACTTCATCATTCTCGTCCGTCACGTTGTCGGTCGGTTTTTTCTTTTTCGTATCCTTATCGGATATCGAGTGGAGCCGGGTCTCCGCGCTTCCGGCGCGGCGGCTCTTCCCGTCGTCTTTTTCAAAACGGGCCAATAACAGCCCTCCTTCACAGTTTTTCGATCCCCCGCAGCTTTGCGCACGTCGCACGGGAATTGTCGCACAGCTCTTCTTCCGAAGCGGTCTGCGGTTTCCGTGTCAGGATCTTGGCCGTCGGCTTCTTTCCGCAGATGCAGATCGGCGCCGAGGGCGGACAGGTGCAGGGGTTCTCGTGGCAGCGGAACGCCTGCTTGACGATCCGGTCTTCCAGTGAGTGGAAGGTGAGGATGGCAAGGCGTCCGCCGGGATTCAGCAGTTCGTGGGCGGAGTCGACGGCTTCGCGCAAACCGTCGAGCTCGCGGTTCACCTCGATACGCACCGCCTGAAAGGTGCGGCGTGCGGGGTGCTGCTGCTCGTAACGGCTCTTCTTCGGCATCGCCGCGGAAACGATCTCCGCAAGGCGCCCCGTCGAAGCGATGGGCTCCTTTTCGCGTTCCCGGAGGATGCGGTCGGCGATCCGGTCCGCATAGCGTTCTTCGCCGTACTCCCGGAGGATCCGGCACAGCTGTTCGAAGCTGTACGTGTTGATCACGTCATAGGCGGAAAACGGTGCCGTCTGATCCATCCGCATGTCGAGCGGCGCGTCGCGGTGGTAGGAAAAACCGCGTTCCGCAACGTCCAACTGATGCGAGGATACACCAAAATCAAATAATACACCATCGACCTTTTGAATGTCAATCTCGGCCAAAAGCGCCGCAAGGTCGAAGAAATTGCCGTGGATGGCGGTGAACCGGTCGCCGAAACGGGCCAGCCTTGCGCTTGCCGCGGCGATCGCTTCGGTATCGCGGTCGATGCCGATGAGTCGGCTGCCCTCGGGCAACCGTTCGAGCACCGCTTCCGCATGCCCGCCGCCGCCGAGCGTTCCGTCTACAAAAATTCCGCCCCGTTCCGGGCGGAGGATTCCGAGGACCTCGTTGAGGAGGACCGGCTTGTGTTCAAAATTCATATTCCCAACTCCGAAAGGTGCGTCAGTACGGCACCGTAATCGCGGTCGACCGCGGCGTTGTGTTTGTCCAGCTGCTCGGGATCCCAAATCTCGAAGCGGTTGCCGACGCCGATGAGGGTGGCGTCCTTTTTGATCCCGGAAAGATCGCGCAGGTTCTGCGGCAACAGAATGCGCCCCTGCTTGTCGATCTCGCAGGCGGCTGCGCTCGCATAGAGCCTGCGGCGGACGGCCTGTCCTGCCATATCGGTCACGGGCAACTGGGAAAGGCGCGCGCCGAAGGCGTCCCACTCCGTCAGGGACATACAAAAAAGACACCGCAGTTCCGTGTCCGGCAAAAGTCCCATCATCACGATCACGGCATCGCCGAGAGAATCTCTCCAGCGTGCGGGGATGAACACACGGCCCTTTGCATCGAGGGCGTGACCGAATGAACCGATCAGCATGACTGCGTGTTTCTCCTCCCGCGGCGCCCTTGTTGATGACCCGGACGGGTAGCCGTAACGGGGTATGGTGCCTGTTTGATTGCAGTATACACCATTTCCCCCCACTTGTCACCATTATTAACCTCATTCTGCGTGCTTTTTTTGAATTTTTTTTGAAATGGAGGCGGAAAATATTGCGGGGTCCCGCGGGAGTCATCACAATAGGGAATGATAAAATCGTAGAACCTATGCGCATCCGGCACCGCGACCGCGGGAGCGGATGTGCGGAAAAGGACGGAATGATGGAACAGGAATACAGTGTATCGAGTATCAAGGTCATGGAGGGGCTCGACGCGGTCCGCATGCGCCCCGGCATGTATATCGGCTCGACGGGTCCGCAGGGTCTCCACCACCTGCTGTGGGAGATCGTGGACAATGCGGTCGACGAGGCGGCAAACGGCTTTGCCAACGAGATCTCCGTGACGATCCACCGCGATGATTCCGTCACCGTCACCGATAACGGGCGCGGCATCCCGGTGGGCACGCACGAAAAGCTCGGCGTATCCGGCGTCGAGGTCGTGTTCACACAGCTGCATGCGGGCGGCAAATTCGGCAACGACTCCTACGGCTATTCCGGCGGTCTCCACGGTGTCGGCGCTTCCGTCGTCAACGCGCTGTCCGAATGGGTCAAGGTCGAGGTCTGCACCCAGGGGCGCCGTTACGAAATGAGCTTCGCTTCCCCCGAGGAGGACGGGCACATCGTTTCCGGCAAGGTCGCGGAACCGCTCACGGAAACCGGGCGGACGCGCAAGCAGGGCACGACCGTGACCTTCCTGCCCGACAAGCGCGTGTTCCATCCGACCGTCTCCATGGAGCACAAGACCGTCGCGAAGCGCCTCAGAGAGCTGGCGTATCTCAACCGCGGCGTCCGCTTCGTTTTCACCGACGAACGGAAAAAGCCCGAGGAGCGCACCGTCGAATACCGTTACGACGGCGGTCTGTCCGATTTCGTGAGCTACCTCAACAACGGGCAGACGCCCCTGTACGACGCCCCGGTGCATTTCGTCGGGGAGTCGAACGGCATCGTCGTGGAGTTGGCCTTCCAACACAACGACAGCTATACCGAGACCCTGTTCAGCTTCGTCAACAACATCTCGACGACCGAGGGCGGCATGCACGAAACGGGCTTCAAGAGTGCCTACACCAAGGTCATGAACGAATGCGCCCGCCGCATCGGCGTCCTCAAAGACAAGGATCCGAACTTCGAAGGCGCGGATTACAGCGAAGGCCGCACCGCGGTGCTGAGCCTCAAAATGCGCAACGTCGAGTTCGAGGGGCAGACCAAGACCAAGCTCGGCAACCTCGAAGCGAAGACCGCCGTGGAAGCGGTCGTCAGCGAGTGTCTGACGCAGTTCATGGAGGACCTGAAGAACGGTCCCGTCGCGCAGGCGGTCCTCGAAAAAGCCGTCAAGGCGGCGAAGGTGCGCGAACAGCTGAAAAAGGAAAAGAAGAAAGCCCGCGAAAAGAACAAGCTCGATATCGCGCCGCTCGTCGGCAAGCTGTCCAGCTGCACCGGACGCGACGCCTCGAAAAACGAGCTGTTCATCGTCGAGGGCGACTCTGCGGGCGGCAGCGCGAAAAAGGGGCGCGACCGCAAGTTCCAGGCGATCCTTCCGCTCCGAGGCAAGCCGCTCAACGTCGAAAAGCAGCGCGAGGACAAGGTCCTCCAGAACGAGGAGTTCCGCACCCTCATTTCCGCACTCGGTACGGGCTTCGGCGAAGATTTCGATCTGTCGGGGCTCAAGTACGACAAGGTCGTCATCCTCTCCGATGCGGATCAGGACGGCTACCACATCCGCGCGATCCTGCTGACCTTCTTCTACCGCTATATGAAGCCCCTCATCACCGAAGGGCACGTGTACATCGGTCTGCCGCCGCTGTACATGGTTTCCAAGGGCGAGAAAAAGACCTACTGCTACGACGACGCGGAAATGACCAAAGCGCTCCGTGCCTACGGCAAGGGCGCGAAGGTCCAGCGCTACAAAGGTCTCGGTGAGATGGATGCCGAACAGCTGTGGGAAACCACGATGGATCCGCACAACCGCATGCTGCAGCGCGTGAGCATCGAAAACCCGGGCGAGGTCGAGAGCCGCGTCACCGTGCTCATGGGCGACAAGGCTCAGCCGCGCAGGGAGTACATCTTCCGGAACGCGAATTTCAACAAAGAAAAAACCGCCTTCGACGAATTTGCCGACAAGCAGGAAAAGAAGGCGTAAAGGACACAGCGTATGAAACAAAGCGAAATCTTCGAAGAAAAGATCGTAGAAAAGAGCATGGACGAGGTCATGCACGAAAGCATGATCCCCTATTCGGAGCATATCATCCTCGAGCGTGCGCTGCCGCGTGCGGAGGACGGTCTCAAGCCCGTTCAGCGCCGCATCCTTTACACCATGAAGGAGCTCGGGCTCACGCCGGACAAGCCCCACAAGAAGAGCGCGCGTATCGTCGGCGAGTGCCTCGGTAAGTTCCACCCGCACGGCGACAGTTCCGTGTACGATGCGATGGTCCGCCTCGCCCAGCCCTTCAACATGCGCGTGCCGCTCGTCGACGGTCACGGCAACTTCGGTTCCGAAGACGGCGACAGTGCCGCGGCGATGCGTTACACCGAGGCCCGCATGACGAGCGCGGCCATGTTGCAGCTCGAGGCGCTCGACAAGGACACCGTTTCCATGGTGCGCAACTACGATGATTCCGAGGTCGAGCCGGAGCTGCTGCCCGCGTCCATGCCGAACCTTCTCATCAACGGCGCGATGGGCATCGCCATCGGCGTCGCGACGAACATCCCGCCGCATAATCCCGGCGAAGCGATCGATGCGGTCATCGCGCAGATGGACGATCCCGACATTTCGTTGGAAGACCTCATGAAGATCATGCCCGCGCCGGACTTCCCGACGGGCGGTCTTTTGGTCGATTCTCCCGAGATCGCGCTCGGTTACGCGACGGGCCGATCGAAACTCACCATGCGCGCCAAAACGCATTTCGAGCCGCAGAAGAACGGCAAAACGCTCATCGTCGCCACGGAGTTCCCCTATCAGGTGAACAAGGCGGCGTGCCTGCAGAAGATCCTCGACATCACGCAGGAGAAGAAGACCCTGTTCGCCGGTATCTCCGATATCCGCGACGAGTCCGACCGCACGGGCATCCGCGCCGTCATCGAAGTCAAAAAGGACTACGACGCCGAAAAGATCCTGCAGTACCTCTTCAAGTATTCCGACCTGCAGATGACCTTCGGCGTGAACATCATGGCGATCGCCGACGGCAAGCCCCAGCAGCTCGGTCTCAAACAGCTCATCGGCTGTTACATCGGGCACCGCCGTGAGGTCGTGCGGCGCCGCACCGAATACGAACTCGAAGCCGCCCAAAAGCAGGAGCATCTGTTCGCGGGTCTCATGGTCGCCGTGCTGAACCTCGACGAGGTCATCGCGACCATCCGCGCGTCGAAGTCTCCGAAGGAGGCGAAAGCGGCGTTGATGGAGCGCTTCGGTCTCACCGAACTGCAGGCGCAGTACATCCTCGACATGCGCCTCCAGCGCCTCACGAATACCGAGCTTCAGCAGATCAAAGACGATTACGACAAGATCGTCAAGGAGATCGACCGGCTGAAGGGCATCCTCTCGAGCGACCGCAAGCTCATGAACACCATCAAGAAGGAACTGCTCGATGTCCGGGAAAAGATCGCTGACCCGCGCCGCACCGAGATCGTGAAGGACACCGTCAAAACGATCACCGCCAGCGAAGAGAAGGAGATTGTTTCCGAGGATGTCACGGTCGCGATTTTGGAAGGGCTGCGCATCCGCCGCCTGCCGCGCGGCCGTTTCGACGCCGCGGCGCTGGCCGAGGAGAAACCCGAATACATCATCGAAACGAACACCGCCCGCCGCATCCGCATCTTCACGGATCTCGGCGCGGTGCTGACCGTCGGTGTGGATACCATCCCCGAAACGAGGATGAACGCCAAGAGCGCGAACCTCGCGGGTCTCGTGCCCTTTGAAAAGGATGAACACATCATTGCCGTTTACGATGAGGAAGATGCCGGTGAATACCTGTTCGTCACGCAGCGCGGCATGATCAAGCGGACGGCGACCGCGGAGTACAAGCTTCGCGTCAACCGCACCATCGGCATGAAGCTGTCGGACGGCGACCGCGTGCTGTGCGTCGTCCACGCGTTGGATGAGAGCCTGCCGGTCATGATGCTCACCAGAAAAGCAATGAGCATCCGCTTCAAACTCGGTGATGTTCCGGTACAGGGGCGCGTCAGCGGCGGCGTGCGCGGCATGAAGGTCGACCCCGACGACAGCGTGTTCTTCATGGAACAGTGCGGGGAAGAAGGGGAACTCGCCGTTCTGACCGACCGCGGGTACGGAAAGCGCAGCTTCCTGTTCGACTACGAACCGCAAGGCAGGGGCGGTAAGGGCGTCCGCACGTTCGAGTTCAAGAAAAACGGCTCGAACGGTACCCGCCTTGCCGCGGCGTTCACCGTCAAGGATGCGGCCGACGTCCGGGTCCTCCAGCGGCACGGTTCGGAAACGCTCCTTTCGACGGAACAGTTCCGTATCCAGGAGCGTGCGGGCAAGGGCGTCATGCTCGTTGCGGTCGTCCTCGACGACGATGTGACGGCTGTCGTTCCCGTCCCCCGTGTCACGGCAGACAACAACGAATGATTCGATCGGAACGGTCCGCGTGGCCGTTCCTTTTTTCGTTCCGCCGGCGGCGGAACGGGCGCGCTTGAAGCTTACGCGCGCATTGTGATATAATACTGTGTAATACTACCCGGAATCTGCAGTGAAACCGGCAGCGAAACGGTACCGGCGGAAAGCCGGTGGCGGGATGGGGAATAACGAATAACAGGCGGTTCGCCGAATAGGAGAAACAAAATGCGTATTGTGATCGTCGGTCTCGGCAAGGTCGGAAAGAACCTTACGAAGATGCTGTCCGAAAGCGGATACGATATCGTTGCGGTGGATTCCGATCCCGCAACCGTCGAGGAGGTCACCAATCTCGATGATGTTCTGGCCCTTTGCGGAAACGGCGCTTCCCTTGAGATCCAGCGGGAGGCGGGCGTTCCGGAATCGGATATGCTCATTGCCTGCACCTCGAACGACGAGGTCAACATTCTGTGCTGCCTGACAGCGAAAAAAATCGGCATCCGGCATACCATCGCGCGCGTGCGCAAACCCGAATACGCCGAGCATGTGCGCCTTCTCAGGGAAGAGCTCGGCTTGTCCCTTGCGATCAATCCCGAAAAGGCGGTCGCCCGCGAGATCGCGCGTATCCTGCGCTTCCCGAACGCGACCAAGGTCGAGTCGTTCTCCAAGCGCCGTCTCGATTTTGTCGAATACCGCATCGAAGCCGGCTCGAAGCTCGACGGAAGCCGTCTCGACGGCATCTACGCGAAGTTCCGCGTGCGCGTGCTCATCTGTGCCGTGCTGCGCAATAAGGAGTGCATCATCCCTTCTGGTGATTTCGTGCTCCAAGCGGACGACGTCATTTACGTGGCCGCTTCCGCAAAGGAGATGGAGCGGTTCTTCGATACCGCGTGCGGGGTCAAACAGTCGGTCCGCAATGTCATGATCGCGGGTGCGAGCCGCATCGCACGATACCTCACCGAGGAACTTTCCGAAGCGGGGATCGCCGTGCGCGTCGTCGATCTCGATGAAGAACGTTGCCGCGAGTTTTCGGAAACCGTGCCCAAGGCGCTCGTCATCTTCGGCGATGCGACGGATTCCGAGCTCCTGCAGGAGGAGGACCTCGCGCAGATGGATGCGTTCGTCGCGCTGACGGGTCTCGATGAAACGAACATCCTGCTTTCGCTCTACGCGAAGGGACAGCAGGTCAAAAAGACCATCGCGAAGGTCAACCGCCCCGGGTTTACGGAGTTCGTTGCCGACAGCCGCCTGGTGGACACGGTCGTATCCACGGGTCCCGTGGTTGCGGAAATGATCGCGCGGTACATCCGGGCGATGCAGTCGAGCCGCGGCGGCGGTGTCGCGGCATTGCACCATGTGGCGGACGGAAAAGCCGAGGCGCTCGAATTCCGTGTTTCCGCGGGGTGCAGCTTCGCGGGCGTTCCCTTCAAAGAGCTCCGGCTGAAGAAGAACCTGCTCATCGGCGGTATCGTGCGCCAAAGCGGCAATGTCATCATTCCGGGCGGCAACGATGCGCTGCAGCCGGGGGACGATGTCATCGTCGTCACGACCGACAAGACGCTGACGGATCTCGAGCAGATCCTCGCGTAAGGAGGCACGGGAATGAATTACCGCATGGTCGGTTTCACGCTCAGCCGCATCCTCGCGGCGGAGGCGGTCCTGTTGCTGTTGCCCCTGCTTGTGACCGTCGGTTACGGGGAAGCGGGCGCCTCTGCGTTCCTGATCACGATCGCCCTGCTGGTCGCCTGTGCGGCGGTGCTCGGGTTCAAGGTACCCGAACGGAAGAACATGTATGCGCGCGAAGGCTTTGTCATCGTTGCCCTCGCGTGGGTCCTCATGGCGGCCTTCGGCGCGTTGCCCTTTGTGATCTCCGGGGAGATCCCGAACTACGTCGACGCCTTCTTCGAAACCGTCAGCGGTTTCACCACGACGGGTTCCACGATCCTCACCGATATCGAGGCGATGAGCAAGGGCATGCTCTTCTGGCGCAGCTTCACGCACTGGATCGGCGGCATGGGCGTACTGGTGTTCGTCATGGCGGTCATCCCCTTGGCGGAGGGTCGCTCGATCCATCTGATGCGCGCGGAAATGGCGGGTCCCACGGTCGGCAAGCTTTCCAGCAAAGCGCAGGATACGGCAAAGGTGCTGTACGGCATCTACACGGTGATGACTCTCGTCGAGGCGGTCTTGCTGCGCTTCGGCGGTATGAATTGGTACGATGCTTTCATCCACGCCTTCGGAAGTGCCGGTACCGGTGGTTTTTCGAACAGGGCTGCCAGCGTCGGTGCGTATAACAGCGCCTATATCGACATCGTCATCGGCGTGTTCATCCTGCTGTTCGGCGTCAACTTCAACCTCTATTACTTTGCGCTGCGCGGGCGGATCAAGGACGCGCTGAAATCCGAAGAGCTCCGCGGATATCTGATCATCGTCGCGTTCTCCACGCTCACCATCGCGTGGAACATCCGCCACCTGTACCAAGGCGCCGGCAATGCGCTCCGTTTTTCCTTCTTTCAGGTGTCCAGCATCATCACGACGACCGGTTACGCCACGGCAGACTTCAACGTCTGGCCGCTGTATTCGAAGATCGTACTGGTCCTTCTCATGTTCGTCGGCGGCTGTGCGGGTTCGACGGGCGGCGGCATCAAGGTCGGCCGCGTGCTGATCCTGGTGAAGTCCGCGATTGCCGAAATCAAGCGCATGCTGCATCCCCACGCGATCACGACTGCGCGTTTCGAAGGTCGGCCGATCGAGGAAAAGACGCTCCGCGGCGCGCAGCTGTACTTTATCCTGTACGCGCTGATCATGTTTGTGAGCACGCTGCTCGTTGCGATGGACCCCGCGGTACCGGATACCGAAACCTGCTTTACGGCGGTTTCTGCCTGTATCAACAACGTCGGTCCCGGTCTCAGCCTCGTCGGTCCCATCGGGAACTTCGCGTTCCTGTCCGTGCCGAGCAAGCTCATCCTCAGCTTCAATATGCTCATCGGGCGTCTCGAGATCCTTCCGATGGTGCTCATCTTCGCCCCGACCGTATGGAGCAAGAAACGCAGCTTCCGCTGATCCCTTTGCATAAGAAAAACACGCTTTCCCTGTGAAAGCGTGTTTTTTTCATGGATTGCGGGAGGTCAGCCGTCCGCCCGAAGGATCCGCACGAGGATCGAGACGCATTTATTCATGGCGTCCACGGAAACGAGTTCATTGACGCCGTGGTAATTCGCGCCGCCCGTGCAAAGGTTCGGGCAGGGGAGCCCCATGTGGGAAAGCCGCGCTCCGTCCGTTCCGCCGCGGACCGGGACGGCAACCGGTTCGATCCCTTCGGCGCGGTAGGCGCGTTCCGCACGTTCGACCACGTGAAAGGCGGGCAGGATCTTTTCCTTCATGTTGTAATAGGTGTCCTGCATGTCGAGAACGAAGGTCCCCGCGCCGTATTTGGCGTTGAGATAATCCGCCGTGCTTTCGAGAAACCGTTTCCGCCGTTCGAAAGCTTCCTTGCCGAAATCCCGCACGAGCATTTTGACGACGGTCTTCGTTTCGTTGCCGGAGATATCGCCGACGTGAAAGAAGCCTTCATAGCCTTCGGTATGCGCGGGGGCTTCGGCGGCGGGAAGCATGCCGATGAATTCCGTTGCCATCAGCACGGCGTTTTTCATTTTGTTCTTGGCGCTGCCCGTATGGATGTTGCGCCCGTTGACAGTGAGCTTCGCGCCGGCGGCGTTGAAGCATTCGTACTCGAGCTCGCCGAGCAGTCCGCCGTCGGCGGTATAGGCGAAATCCGCGCCGAAACGGTCCAAATCGAAATGTGCGGTGCCCTCGCCGATCTCTTCATCCGGCGTGAAGCAAACCGCCACGCGCCCGTGCGGGATCGACGGATCGTTCACAAGGGTCTCCAATGCTTGGACGATCTCCGCAACGCCGGCCTTGTCGTCCGCACCGAGCAGGGTCGTTCCGTCGGTGACGATCAGCTCCTCCCCGGTCAGCGTTTCGAGAAACGGAAAATCCGCGACCCGTGTTACGATGGTCTCACTCAGCGGGATGTCGCCTCCGCGGTACACGAAGCGCCGCGGACGGATCCCCGTGCCGGAAACGCCGGGGACCGTATCCACATGCGCGATGAGACCGATTGCGGGTTCGTTTTCATAACCGTGCGTCGCGGGCAGAGAGGCGTACACATAGCCGTATTCATCCACGGCGGCGTCGTTCAGACCGATCGCACGCAGCTCCTCCGCGAGGTGCGCGGAAAGCAGCAGTTCCTTTGCACTGCTCGGGCTGGTCCCGCTGTCCTCGTCCGAAGTCGTCTCAAACGCGACGTATTCCAAAAAGCGTTCCGCAACATCCTTCATTTACCGCACCTCTCGCATCGGTCGGGCAGATGTGCCGTTTGTGACCTGCATGATCTCGGCGAGGATGGAGAAGGCAACGGCCTCCGGGGTCTCACCGCCGAGCTCCAGACCGATCGGCGCGCGCGCGGCGGCAAGCTTTTCTTCCGGAACGCCTTCCGCGCGCAGGTCGTGGATCACTTTGTTGACCTTGCCTCTGCTGCCGATCATTCCCGCGTAAGCGAAGGGCTTCCCGAGAACCGATTTCAGGGCCGTGCTGTCGAATTTGTGTCCGTGGGTCGCAATGACATAGCTTGCATCCGCGGGAACGTCGAGCGCGACAAGCTCATTTGTGAAATCCGGTGTGGAGACAAAGCGGTCCGCAAGGGCGATGGCATCGCGGATGTCCGCTTCCGGGCGGTCGTCCAAAAGAACGGTATCGAAGCCGAGGAAACGCGCCAGTGTCAGCACGGCTTTTCCGACATGCCCCGCGCCGATCATCACGAGCACGGGTCTTGCGGGATACACTTCGAACAGCAACTTCAGTTCGCCGCCGCAAGTCATGCCCGTCGAGGACTTTTCTCCCTGCAGGGTGTAGGTTTTCACCGTGTTGCGTCCGCGCTTCAGGGCTTCTTGGGCGTCGGCGATGGCCAGATATTCCGCATTTCCGCCGCCGATGGTCCCGCCTGCGTAACCCTCGGCGGTCACGAGCATTTTTCCGTATTCACGCGGTGTACTGCCGCCCGAGGAAACGATGGTCACCACCGCATATCCGGTACGGCTTTTTTCCAATGCGAGCTGTTGCTCCAAAAATGAGGGCATGTTGTTTCCTCCGTCGGTTTCGCTTTTCTTTTTATCATACCACTCCGGTAGGGATATCTCAATACCCTGAGGAATCTGCACGACTTGATAGCGGATCGGGTTATCATATATAATCAAATGATCGGAACGGCGATCGTTCCCACGGAGGATATTCATGACGGAAATCAAAGAATCCATGACGACGCCCGTTTGGGGCGAATACGATCTGATCGTCGCGGGCGGCGGCGTCGCGGGCTGTTGTGCCGCGGTGCAGGCACGCCGCGCGGGTGTGGAGCGCGTGCTCCTTTTGGAAAAAAGCTATGTGCTCGGCGGGCTTGCCACGCAGGGTCTGATCGTGCTGTATGAACCGCTCGACGACGGGAAGGGGAAACGCATCACCTACGGAATGGCGGAGGAACTGTTCCGCCGCTTTGCGGAACTCGGTCCCGTGAAGATACCGGAGGCGTGGGAAGACTTCCCGGACCGTGTCCCCGAGGGCTCCGGACGCTGCAAATCCTTCTATTCGGAAGCAGCTTCCATGATCGCACTCGATGATTTCGTGATCGAAAGCGGGGCGGAGGTCTTGTTCGACAGCCGCATCGTCGGCGTTGAGACGGACGGCAACGTTCTCACGGGGGTCATCGTCGAAAGCACCGAGGGCAGAGGGGTTTACAAAACCCGTGCGGCGATCGACGCCACCGGCGACGCGACCCTGCTGGACCGTATGGGCGTCCCGTGCGTCAAGGGCGAAAACGTCATTTCCGTCATCCTGAAGGAGGGCAATCCGGACACGATGAAGACCGCGCTTGCATCCGGAAACCTCCTCGATCTGTACGGACACCGTGTTCTGCTGTCGAATGCCTCGGGGCAAGGGCATCCCGGCGACCTGCCCAAAATGGCGGGCGTTACAAGCAAGGAAGTCACCGAGTTCATGCTGTATGAACGCAAGGCGGCGAAGGAACATCTGCTTTCCGTTCCGTATCCGAAGCAGCAGAAGGATATCCTCCAGCTGCCTACGATGCCGCAGCTGCGTGTGATCCGTCATATCGACGCGGCGTATACGCCGGTGGATGCGGATATCAACACGCACATTGCGGACTCCGTCTCTCCCGTGGCGGATTTTTTGCATTCCGGGGACTGGCTGGAGCTCCCGTACCGCTCCCTGTACCATCCCGCATATCCCAATGTCTGGGCGGCGGGGCGTACCGCTGCCGCCGATGGCTGGGCATGGATGGTCGCCCGAGTGATCCCCGGTGTTGCGGCAACGGGGCAAGCCGCGGGCATGGCAGCCGCCCTCTGTCTGCAACAAGGACTGGATGCGGCGACCTTGCCGTATGAGACGCTTGCGGAGGCACTGGTCGCCGCGGGGGTCCGTCTCCACGCGGAGGATTGAAAACCGAATACGAAAAAACACCCGGCAACTAAAATGCCGGGTGTTTTTGTGCTGTGCCCGCGTCTCTGTCCGTTTTATGGAACAGGTGCTGTTCTATGCTGAAGATGCCGGAAAACCCGGCGATGGGGGCAAGAAGTCCGGCCGCATCCGGATGGGGGGCGACCGGGCTTCGGACTCCGAAAATCAAAACACAAGGAGAACGAAAAACATGTGCCTGGATGAAGTGAGCATGAAAAACCTGACCGAACTGCGGAACGACCTTTGCGAAATGGAGGGCGGCTCCCCGGAGAGTTTCGAAACGAACGGAGCGGAAACGGAAAAGAAAACACAAACGCAACCCAACGGGATCGTATCCGTGGTCGCATATCTCTGCGGTATCCCGCGGGAACGCTTTGGGAAAGAGTATTCCGAAACCGAATTCGAACGTTTGGAAGGGGACACCCGCGCGAGGATCATCCGCAGCCTCACGGCGATCCGCACGGCACTCATGCTGAAGCCCGGACTGATCTCCCATAAAATGCAAAACGAAATGAAAAACCTCGATACGATGCCGGACCTCATCGACCCCGCATATTTCAAACCGTTGAACGAGGCGGGGATCCGCATCATTTCGGGCAGCAAGCTCAAAAGCGTTACGGAATACATCGTGCTCATCAACAATGAGATCTCTAACCGCATCCGGAACATCAAAGACCTCATTCCGACGATCCTTCCGTTCGAATACCTGAAAAACACGATCGTCATGCCGAACGGTTCGAAGGGGAAAGAGGTACAGGCGGCGATCGACCGCTTCCGCGAAACCTCCGGTAGCTATCCTTTCCGGTGCTGGATCAACTGGCGGCTGGAAACGCGGTTCTATCACGAACGCCCCGAACTCAACGCGGATGCCTGCCCCGCGGGAAACATCCTGCTGAACGACCGCAAGTTCCTGACGCTGGTCTACCGCATCAACGGCAGTGAGTTCACCGATTACGACCGGGTGACCGCCGCCGATGCCGAGACCTGCGAACGGCTGGATGCGTTCATGCGCGAAAATACGGGCGCGGTGCTGCTGGTGGATTGTGAGAATGCCGATCCCTACAAGCTGTGCGCAACACTCTCCCATATGCAGGACAACGGCATGCTGAGAAACGGCGCATTGAAAAAGATCGTCCTGTTCGACGATTATCATACCGTCGATACTTGGGATATCCTCGAAACCTTCGTCGGCGTCCGTGTGGAACACGAGGAGATCGAACGGGTGACGGGCAGAAAATCGCTTGTGGACATCGCATTGACCGCGGGTGCTTGCCGGGAGCACTTCGTCAACGGGACGGACGCGTTCCTCATCGCCTCGTCCGATTCGGACTTCTGGGGTATGATGCGCGCCATGCCCGATGTGCGGTTCCTCGTTCTCGCGGAGCGTGACGCCATCGGCAAGGAGACCGTCCGTCTGTATGAGGACCGCGGCATTGCCGTCTGCTATACCGATGAGTTTTCGCAGAACCTCGGCGGCTTCCGAGACAAGGCGCTCCGTCATGTGTTCGAAAAGCAGCTGAACAACGCGATCGTCGTCAACCTCCGCGATCTGTTCGAGGGCGCGTTCGAAGCTGCGCGTCTGAAGGAAAGCGCCCCGGTGCGGGATGAGATGTTTGCGAACTTCGTCAAGGGTCTCCGCCCGGAAATCGACGGGGAAGGGAACCTGTCCATCCGGTTCGCATGACATTGTTGCTTGCCCGCAATAACGAAGCCCCGGCAGTTTGCCGGGGCTTTTTCCGTTATTCGCTTCCGGGACCGCCGAAGCGTGCGGTGAATTCTTCCTCCGTGAGGATCGGAATGCCGAGCTCCGCGGCCTTTTTGTTTTTCGAACTGGTCGAAGCCGCATCGTTGTTGACGAGAAACGCCGTCTTCGAGGAAACGCTGCCCGAGACCTTGCCGCCCTGCGATTCCACATAAGCCTTGAAGGCGTCCCTGTTTTTGAACAGGTGCACATCCCCGGTGATGCAGAAGGTAAGTCCCTTCAGGCGTCCGCCGGCGTCTTCGGAAACGGGGTCGAGCTCTTTCAGCCGCAATTCGCCGATGAGGCGAAGGAACATTTCGCGGTTGCGGGCGTCCGCATACCACGTGAGGATCGAGTTGCTGCGTTCCGCACCGAAGCCGTCGATGGCTTCGAACCCTTCGCCCTTTTCGAGGTGCTCGAGAAAGCCCGCGGTTCCGAACTTGGCGATCAGGCGTTTGCCGGCGTCGAGACCGATCTTCGGGATCGAGAGCGCGTTGATGAGGTTCGCGGGGTGCGCATCCCGGCTCTTTTCCACGGCGGCGACGATGTTTTGAAAGCTCTTCGGACCGAAACCGTCCATCTGTTCGATGGTATCCCGGTGCCCGGCGATGTGGTAAAACGACACGAAGTCGGAGATCACACCGGCGTTGATGAACTTCGAGATCGTTTCGATGCTCAGTCCGTCGATGTCCATGCACTGCCGTGAAACGAAGCGCTCGAACTTGCGGATGTTTTTCGCGGTGCAATCGGGGTTCGAGCAGTGCAGGGTCTCGCTGCCTGTGCCGGAACCGGTGCGGATGAAGGTCGGCGCGCCGCACACGGGGCAGGTCTCCGGAACGGAGAAGGCGGTGCCGCAACCGTCTGCCGCGATGACCTTCGGGATGATCATGTTGGATTTGATGACCTTGAGCTTCGTCACGCTGTCCGCGCCGATGCCGAGTCGCTTCATCTCGGTCAGGTTGCAGAGGCTGGCGCGGCGGACATCCGTGCCCTCCAGACGAACCGGGGCGAAGACCGCCACGGGCGTGATGCTGGCAGCGGCGCAGCTCCACTCCACGTGATCGAGGACGGTGTCGGCGGCGGTATCCTGCCATTTGAATGCCATGCCCGCGTTCGTTGCATGGTGCCCCGTGACGCTTCCCGTCGCTGCGTATTCCGTGTCGTCGAAGCAGATGACGAGCCCGTCGACGGGGATCTCCATCGCGCCGCTGCGCACGCGCTCCGTCCACTTGCCGATGACATCGGGCAGGGTTTCCGCGGTGCATGCTTCGGAGTCCACGGTAATGAAACCGAGCTCCCGCAGGAACGCCATGCGTTTCCCCCACGAAACGATCTTGCGGTCGGTATGCACGAGGGTGAACGCGTTGAGGCAAACGCCGCGCTCCGCGACCTCTGCGGCGCGGTCTTCATCGAGGGCGAGCGTTCCCGCAACGAGGTTCCGCGGGTTCGCGTATTTTTCGTCGTCGTTTTCGGTGCGCTCGTTCAACGCTTCGAACGCGGGGTAGGAGATCGTCGCCTCACCGCGAACCACCAGATGTCCGGTTTCCGCCACGGTGAGCGGAACGCCGCGGATATGCTTTGCGAGGTAGGTGATGTTCGTGCCCGTCACGCCGTTGCCGCGCGTCATGAGCCGGGAAAGCTTTCCGTTGTCGTAGGTCGCGACGAGCGTGATGCCGTCCAGCTTCCAACTCAGCCAGATGGGGCGGTCACCTGCCCACTTTTGCAGCACCCCGACGTCCTTGCTTTTGGCAAGGGACAATGCCGGGTACTCGTGCGCCTCGCGGGCGCCGTTGCCGAAGGATTCTTCCGCACCCGTTTTCCGGGTCGGACTGTCCGGAAGAACGATCCCGGTCTCCTGTTCGAGTGCGGAAAGCTCATCGAACAAAGCGTCCCATTCGTAGTTGCTCAGGATCTCGTCCTTGTCGTTGTAATAAGCGTCCGAAGCCTCGTTGAGTTTCCGGACCAGCGCTTCCATGCGCTGCTTTGCGTTTTCGTTTTGCATAGGCACCCCGTTTCAGCGGGCGGATGCGACGGCTTGCGCCGAAATGCAAAGGCCGCGTCCTTCGTCGTTCATTCCTTCCGTCGTCGTAGCCGCGAGGGCGATGTCCTCTTCGGGAATCCCCAAAACCTCGGCAAAGCGGCGTTTCATCCCCGGAAGGTGCGGCGCGAGCTTCGGGCGCTGTGCGATGATCTCGGCCGAGACCGTTGCCGGGCGGAGTCCTTTTTCCGCGACCGCCGCAACGACCTTGCCGAGCAGCACCATGCTGTCCGCATCCTTGAATGCGGGGTCGGTGTCGGGGAACAGGTGCCCGATATCGGGGAGTCCCGCGGCGCCGAGCAGGGCGTCCATCACCGCATGGGTCAATACATCCGCATCCGAATGACCGAGCAGACCTTTCTCATACGGGATATCCACGCCGCCGAGGATGAGCTTGCGCCCTTCGACCAGGCGGTGCGTGTCGAAGCCGGTGCCGTACCGCGTGAAGTACCGTTCCGCCCGCGCGAAATCGGCGGGGGTCGTCAGCTTGAAATTGTCCTCGCTTCCCGCAACGAAGTGCGGAACATAGCCGGCAAGCGCGTACAGCGTGCAATCGTCGGTCGCTTCCGCAGCCTCGGGCGCGGTGTTCCGGTAGGCTTCGGCGATCTCCGCCTTGCGGAAGGTCTGCGGGGTCTGCATCCGGAGAAGCTTTTCCCGCGGCAACCGCGTCAGCTTTCCGTCTTCCGAAAGAAACACGGTATCCGTAACGGACAACGCAACGACGCCGTTGCCGTATTGCTCCGCCGATGCGATACTGCTTCGGACGATCGCAGGAGAAACGAGACAGCGTGCCGCATCGTGGATCACGAGGATGTCGCCCGTTGCCGCTGCGATCGCATTGCGGACGGAATCCCGCCGTTCCGCACCGCCTTGCACCAGCGTTTTCGGAACGGAGAGGGGGAGTGCTTCGCAAAATGCGCGCGTGCGCTCGCTGACCGCAAAGACGATCTCCGTCACGCCGCCTGCAATCAGCGCCTCCGCGCTCCGTGCGATCGCGCACTTGCCGGAAACGGGGGTCATCAGCTTGTCGAAGCCCATGCGCGTCGAACCGCCCGCGCACAGCAAAATGCCCGTCGCGCTCATTTGCCGTTCTCCAAAACAGTGTACATCATGGCGGCCTCCGCTTTCTGCGCTTTTTCGTCGCAGTTTTCGATGCGGGCCTTCATGGTGTGCTCGCCGAAGCGGATCTCGATCACATCTCCGGGCTTCACCTGCGCAGAGGGCTTGGCGGGTTTTCCGTTCAGCATCACGCGTCCGCCGTCCGCCGCCTCGTTCGCGACGGTCCGCCGCTTGATGATGCGCGAGACCTTCAAATATTTATCCAATCGCATTGGTTGTCTTCCTTTCCGCGCACGCGGCGCGTTGCATTCGTTGTTCCATTATACCATAATCCCGTGCGCGTTGGGTGCCCCGCCTTTACAACGCGCGGGGGGCGGTGCTATAATCGGAACCATCACGGGGGCGTCCCGCCGCATCGGGACTGAGAAGCACCCTTGGAACCTGTTGGGTCATGCCATCGTAGGAAAGTGATATCCATATACGCTCCAACCGATGGTCGCCCGTGGCGACTTTTTTTATTGCGGAGGTATCTCATGAAATTCAAACTGTTTTCCAAACTCGGTTCCCTTGCGGGAACGGAACTCGTCCTGTTCCTTATCGCGATCGCGGTCTTTGCCGCACTGCTCATCGGCGTGCTGGATTACCGCAGCCGCGTGCGCAAAGGGCTGGTCAAACCCGCGAAGCTCACGACCCGCGCGCTCGTTTACGGCGCGATGTGCATGACGCTGTCCTTCGTGCTTTCGTATTTCAAGCTGTTCTCCATGCCGTTCGGCGGTTCCATCACGCTGCTGTCCATGCTGCCGCTGATGCTGTTCGCCTGTGCGTTCGGTCCGAAAATGGGGTTCATCGCGGCGTTCGCGTACGCACTGCTGCAAATCGTTCAGGGCGCCTGGATCGTGCACCCCGTTCAGTTCGTGCTCGACTATTTCGCGGCGTTCCTGTGCCTCGGTATCCCGGCGTTCTTCCCGAAGAATCTGCCGCTCGGCGTTGCGGTCGGCGGTTTCGCGCGGATGCTCGTTTCCATCGTCTCGGGCGCGGTCTTCTTTGCAGACGGCGGACTCGACTACGGCATCGCGAACCCCTGGGTCTACAGCTTTCTCTATAATTTCCTGACCATCGGCGTGGACACCGTGCTCTGTCTTATCGTTGCGTTCATTCCGAAAGTCAAAAAACTCACCGGCTTGATGCGCTGAAGCGTTTTCCGGACCGGGTACCGTGCGGGGTGCCCGGTTTTTTGTTTCCCGGGAGCACAGCGGAAAACGAGAATTCCCCACTGCAAACAACAATATCTTTTCAAAATGATAAACTGTCCCCACAATACGCAAAACGAATCGAATTGGCTTGAAAACCGTCCCTCCTTCTGTTATATTGACAGAAACCGATCAGGGAGTAACAAACCAATGGAAATCAATAAAGAACGCACCGCGGAAAGCGTGCTTTCCTTCGGTACGGATGTTTTTTCGGACGCGCTCATGAAGGAGCGGCTCCGTCCGGAAACCTATACGGCGCTCCGCCACACGATCGAAGGCGGCGGCGGTCTCACCCTCGCCGTTGCCGGCGAAGTCGCCGAGGCGCTGATGGAGTGGGCGCTCGAAAAGGGAGCGACACATTACACGCACTGGTTCCAGCCCATGACGGGCGCCACCGCCGAAAAGCGCGACAGCTTTTTGAGCCCCGCCGAACTCGACGGAACGCCGATCTTCAAGTTTTCCGCCAAAGCGCTCATCAAGGGCGAGGCGGACGGTTCGTCCCTGCCTTCGGGCGGTCTCCGCGCGACCTTCGAAGCGCGCGGCTACACCACGTGGGATTGTACGAGCCCCGCTTTCATCAAGCACAGTCCGGACGGAACGGCTTGCCTGTGCATCCCCACGGCGTTCTGTGCCTTCAACGGCGAAGCGCTCGACGAGAAGACGCCCTTGCTGCGTTCGATGGATGCGCTCAACCGGGAAGCCCTGCGCGTTCTCCGTGCGTTGGGCGACGATGCCACCACCCGTGTCGTACCGACCGTCGGCGCAGAGCAGGAATATTTCCTCATCGACAAAGAGACCTTCTTCAAACGGAAGGATCTTGTCTACACCGGCACGACGCTCTTCGGCGCGCAACCCTCCAAGGGGCAGGAGCTGTCCGATCAGTATTACGCCGCCACGCCCGAGAAGGTCATCTCCTTCATGCACGAGCTGAACAGCGAGCTGTGGCGGATGGGCGTCCCCGCAAAGACCGAGCACAACGAGGCGGCGCCCGCGCAGTACGAGCTTGCGCAGCTGTTCGCTTCGGCAAACGTCGCCGTCGACCAGAACCAGATCGTCATGGAAATGATGCGGCGCATCGCGGAACGCCACGACCTGATCTGCCTGCTGCACGAAAAGCCCTTTTTCAACGTCAACGGCAGCGGCAAGCACAACAACTGGTCTCTCTCGACGAACGACGGGAAAAACCTTCTGAAGCCGCCGAAACAGGGCGAGGACCGGAAGCTTTGGTACACCTTCATGATGGCGGTCATCGCCGCGGTCGATGAGTATGCCCCGTTGCTCCGCATGAGCTGCGCGTCCGCATCGAACGAGAAGCGCCTCGGCGGAAACGAAGCGCCCCCGCAGATCATCTCGGTCTTCCTCGGCACCGGCGTCAAGCGGGAGCTCGAGCGTTTCGTTTACGGCGAGTCCGCCGAAGAGGCGCCGTCCGAGCTCATGCATATCGGCGTGTCGTCCCTTGCGGACATCAAGCGCGACGACACGGACAGAAACCGCACTTCGCCGTTCGCCTTCACGGGAGACAAGTTCGAGTTCCGCATGGTCGGCTCATCGCAGTCCCTCGGTTTGCCGAACACCGTGCTCAACACCATCATGGCGGAGGAACTGTCCCGCATCGCGGATGAGCTCGAAGCTTCGGCTGCGGGAGAGAAGACCTGGGAAGAAATGATCCGCCGCATGTATCTGGAGCACGGTCGCGTCGTGTTCAACGGAAACAACTACGGCAGCGCCTGGATGCTGGAGGCTAAGCGCCGCGGACTTCCCGTCATCGACAATACCGTCGACGCGTTCGGCGTTTTCGTCAGCAAGGAAGCGAAAGAGGTCTTCACCAAACACGGCGTTTTCAACGAAAACGAGCTTGCCGCCCGCTGCGAGATCGCACAGCAGAATTACGCCACGGCGGGGCTCATCGAAGCGACCACCATGCAAAAGGTCTGCAGGCAGTCCATTCTGCCCGCCGCCGCCAAATATAGCGCCGTTCTTGCGGACAGTGTGACCGCTTGCCTTCAGGCGGGGATCGATGCGCCCGCGCAGACCGCGATGCTCCGCGAGCTCAACCGCCGCATGAACGATGTGCGTGTCAAGCTCGAAAACCTCGATTCCGTGCTCGTGAAGCTCCCGGAGAAGGGAGACTCCGAAAAGCTCGCCTGTGCTTACCGGGATAAGATCCTGCCGCGCATGGCGGCGCTCCGCCGCGAAACGGACAAGCTCGAAACCGTCGTCGACAAGGCGTACTGGCCTTTGCCGAGCTACGGCGAAATGCTGTTCCGCGTACAGAAATATCGTTGAACCCATCGGGAAAAGGAGGAATCAGAGATGATCATCGTCGGCATTTGCGGTGCAAGCGGCTGCGGGAAAAGCACGCTTGCGAAACGAATCAAGGAATCCCTGTCTTGCACTTGCACCGTCATCGGGCAAGACTGTTACTACCGTTGCTTCGAGCATCTTTCGTTCGAAGAGCGCTGTCACCTCAACTACGACGATCCCGCGATCTTCGATTTCGATGAGATGATCGCGGATGTCAAGCTTCTGGCGGAGGGAAAGCCCATCACGACCAAAGGTTACGATTACGCCAACCATCTCCGTGCCGATTCCGACACGCTCATCGAGCCGCCGGATGTGCTCATCCTCGAAGGGATCCACATGTTCTACGACAAGAGGCTGTGCGATCTCATGGCGCTGAAGGTCTATCTCAAGGTCGACACGGATATCTGCCTGCTGCGCCGTGTGCGCCGCGATATGAAGTCGCGCGGGCGCTCGATCGACTCCATCACCGAGCAGTACCTCGCAACGGTCAAACCGATGTATGAAAAGTACATCGCAAAATACATCGACGACGCCGATTTCGCCGTCATGCGCGGCGGCAAAAACAAAATGGCGATCGATGCCATCAGCGCCTACCTCACGACCAAGATCCTTGCGGAACGCTTCGAGGCTTCCAATCCGGTTCCCCCGGAAGAATAACGAACCAAGCCATCCCGATTCCCAGGTGGCTTGTTGTTTGCCCGCAAGAAGAAAAAGACGCTCCCCCGGTCATGGGGGAGCGTCTTTTTTACCGCGGACCTGCGGCTCACAGCGCCTTGCGCTTTTTGTGCTTGCGGGTCGTTACGGCGTAGTAGATCGCCATCGCGGCGATCGTGGAGGCATAGGGGATGCACTCGAGCAGCTGCATCGGCGCAACGTTCTGCAAAATCTGCGACAGGGCCTTCGTGAAACCGAACAGCGCAGAAGAAGCGATCGCACCGAGCGGATGACCGAGGCACAGGTTGTTTGCCGCGAGGGCGACATAACCGCGGGCGGCGGAGATGTCCTGCATGAACATCGTGACCGAGCCGAGCGACAGCAGGCAGCCCGCAAGACCGATCATACAGCCGGAAAGGGTCGGCGCAATGACGCGGTAGCGGTCGACGCGGAGACCGAGGCTCTTTGCCGCTTCGGGGTTGATGCCGATGCAACGGATGCGGAAACCGATGACCGTGCGGTACAGGATGATGAACATCACGATCGCCAAAACAAAGGCGAGGTAGTCCACTGCGGTCAGCTTCGAAAACATCTTGTAGACGATCGGGAATTTCTCCTCGAGGAAGGTCAGGTTCACCTTCGGGAGACCGGTGACCTTCACATCGTTCACAACGCCCTTCGTGTGGAAGATCGTTTGCAGAAGGAAGGTCGTCAAGCCTTGGGAAAAGGTATTGACCGCCATACCGACGATCATCGGCTGACCGTTGAGTTTGACGATGAACAGCGCGATGATGAACGTGAACAGCATGCCCGTCAGCATACCGACGGAAACCGCAAGCCAGATGTTGCCGACTTTGTTCTGCACCAGGTAGGCGAAGAATGCGCTCGACAGCAGGGTTCCTTCCAAACCGATGTTGAACACGCGGGATTTGGAGCAGATGTTCGCGCACAGCGTGATGAGCAGGATCGGCGTGAGGTAGCGGATGGTCGTGTTGAAGACCTGTGCCAAATAATCTGCGGAAAGCGTCATTCCTCATCGCCTCCTTTCTCATCGGCGGTCGCCGTGGTTTTTGCTTTGTGACGGAAGGCGAAGAGGCGGAGGAGCTTCACGCTCATCAGGAGCATGATGACGCCCTCGATCATCTTCACCGTTTCGATCGGGATGCCTGCGCTGCGCTGCATGGCGGCGCCGCCGGTGGCAAGCGCCGCAAGCAGGATGGAAGCGAACATCGTTCCGAAGGGGTCGAAGTTCGCAAGCAGGGCGGCGACCATGCCGCTCCATGCGTAACCGGTGGAGAAGATCATCTGATCGACGTAACGGTATTTGGAACCGAGCACCTCAAACGAACCGCCGAGTGCCGCAGCCGCGCCGGAAAGGAACATCACGACGTACAGCATCTTCACGGGGGCGACGCCGCCGTAAAGCGCAAAGCGGTCGTTCAGACCGTTCATGCGGGAACGGTATCCGAACACGGTCTTCTTCAGCAACACCCAAGTCAGGATAACGAGGACCACCGTGATCACAAAGCCCCAGTGCAGGTTGAAGCCCTTGAAGTACTTGACGAGACCTTCCTTGAAGGGAAGCCCATCGGGCAGACTGTTGACGAGTCCGGGCAGATCGATGCGGCCGATCCTGGCGGATTCGATGAGCTTACCGGTCTGCGTGGCGTTGATATCGGTGCTCGCGGGGTCGCGGAAAACATACAGGGTGAGGTAGGAGCAAACATAGTTTGCGATGTAGTTCAGCATCAGCGTCGAGATGACGAAGGTCACCTTGAAGCGGTGCCAGAGCCAGCCGGAAAACATGCAGTACAGCGCACCGACAAGGCAGGCGGCGGCAAACGCGACGAGGATGCGGACGATCCCGGGACCGGGCATATAGTAGCAGATCAGGGCGGAGACCATCGCACCGAAGATCATCTGACCTTCACCGCCCATGCACTCATAACCGGAGCGCCAAGCGATGCAGACCGCGAGACCGCCCATGATGATCGGCGTCGCGCGGGACAGCGTGCTCGAAAGGTAGAAGCCCTTGCCGAACGCGCCGGTGATCATCGTGCCGTACGCCGTGAGCGGGTTGTAGCCCGATGCAAAAAGAATGACCGCACCGATCAGAAAACTGATCAGCACCGCGATCACAGGCTGACCGAGCGCGTCGAGAAGTCCCGACAGGGTGCGCCCGGAGCCTTTTCCGTTTTTACTCATTGATTTTTCCTCCCAACATCAGGATGCCGAGCGACTTCTCATCGATGGCGCCGCGTTTGAATTCGCCCGCGATCTTGCCCTCGAACAGAACGTAGATGCGGTCGGATAGGGTCATGATCTCGGTGAGCTCCGAAGAGATCAGCAAGACGGCGTCGCCGTTTTCGCGTTTTTTCAGGATTTCATCGTGAATGAATTCCTGCGCGCCGATGTCGATGCCGCGCGTCGGCTCACAGCAGATAAGCACGGGGCTGTTCATCATGATCTCGCGTCCCGTAATGAGCTTTTGCGCGTTGCCGCCGGAAAGCTCGTGGAGCTTTTGCGTATTGGATGAAGCCTTGACCTTGAAACGCTTCATCAGGTCGTCCGCGTAATCGGAGATGCTGCGCTTGTTCAGGAAGCCGTGCTTCGAGAAGGGCGCTTTGTCCTCCTTTGCCATCAATGCGTTTTCGTACAGCATGCCCTCCGTGGCACCGCCCCAAAGGAAGCGGTCTTCGCTGATGTGGGCCATGCCGTTCTCACGGCGTTCGTGCACGGTTGCCTTCGTTACGTCTTTTCCGTCGAGCAACACGGTTCCGCCGGTCGAAGCGGTGAGACCCGTGATGCACGCCTCGAGCTCGGACTGACCGTTGCCGGAAACGCCAGCGATTCCGACGACTTCACCCGCATCGACGTGCAGGTTCACGCTTTTGAGGATATCGCGTCCGTCGTTTTCGAGGCAGAGGTCCTTGACCTCGAGCAACGGGCGGCCGGGGGCGATCGCGGGGATATCGCGTGTCGCGGGGTGATGACCCACCATCAGGTAAGCAAGTTCGTCCGCGCTGGTTTCGCTCTTCCTGCGCTCGGCAACGACCTTGCCCAACCGCATGACGTAGATGCGGTCCGCAACGGCCATGACCTCCTGCAGTTTATGTGTGATCAAAACGATGCTCTTTCCCGCAGCGGCGAGGTTGCGCATGGTTTCAAGCAGACCTTCGACCTCCAACGGCGTCAGCACGGCGCTCGGTTCGTCGAAGATGATGATCTCGGCGTTTTGATACAGGATCTTCAGTATTTCAACACGCTGGCGCAGACCCACCTGACAATCGGAGATCTTTGCTTTCGGGTCGATCTTCAGCGCGTATTTTTCGGATAGTTGACGGACGGTCTCGAAGGTGGTCTTGCGGTCAAGGAACGGACCTTTCCGGACTTCGTTTTTGAACACGATGTTTTCGGCAACGGTCAGGTCTTCGAACAGCATGAAGTGCTGTTGCACCATGCCGATGCCCTTTGCCATCGCGTCGGAGGGGGTACGGAAGCGCACGCGCTCACCGCGCACGAGGATCTCGCCCGCAGTCGGCTGCTCCAAACCGTACAGCACCTTCATGATCGTGGATTTGCCCGCGCCGTTTTCGCCGACGATACAGAGGATCTCACCCTTGTCGAGGCGGATGGACACATCGTCGTTGGCGGCGAGCGTGCCGTACATCTTCTTGATGTGGCGCATCTCAAACATTGTTTCGGCCATATTGTCTCCTGTGGTCCCGGGGGACCGGTGTCGTTTCGGTTCCAATGCAAAGGGGACGACGGGCTTACCGCCGCCCCCTTCGGTTACAGTGAGTCAGGGTGATGATTACGCGATGTTGAACTGGTAGGTCGCTTCATCGGCAAGGACGAAGGGATATTCGCCGCTGATGATCTTTGCAACGTAATCCTGGCAGAACGCGATGAGCTCATCGGTCATGATCTCGGTGTTGCGGAAGTTACCGTCGTTGGTGACCCAGGTCGCGCCGATCGCGCCATCCGCCAGCTTCAGCTCGGTGAGGCCGGTGGTGAGCTCGCCCGCGAAGAACTTGTCGAGGATGATGCTGGTGGTGACACCGGTGTTCTTCAGCTGGGAGCTGATGATGTACGGGTTGTCGGGCGTCGTTGCGTCGGCATCCTGAGCGATGGAGTAGATGTACTTGCCTTCCTTCGCCAGCTCGAGAGCAGCCTGGAAGATACCTTCGTTGCAAGCGGCGGCACCACCGAAGATGTAGGTGCAACCCTTCGCCTGCATCTGCAGGGCGTACTCATGCGCGTTGGTCGGGTCGGAGTAGGAGTTGGTCCAGTTGAAGGTGAACTTCGCATCGGGGTTGGTGATCTTCACGCCTTCCATGAAGCCGAAGCGATACTTCCAGCTGCCGGGGCCGTCGAAGCAGCCGATGTAGCCGTAGATCTCCTGCTCGGGGAAAGCTTTGCCCGCCATGAGACCCATGACGAAAGCAGCCTGCTCCTCGTTGTAGCTGAAGGAAGCGACCGCATCGCTGCCCGCATCGGTGTCGATGACCGCGTACTGGGTCTCGCCGTAGCCCGCTTCCGCGTTCTCCTTCGCATAGGAGCCGGACTGCCAGCCGACGCCGATGATCAGGTCGTAATCTTCATGTGCGGCAGCTTCGTAGTTGGACTGCCACTTGTCGGAGTCGGTGCACTCGATGAGGCTGTAGGTGTAGCCGAGCTCTTCCGCACGGGCTTCGATGGTGTCCTTGACCTGGGTCAGGAACAGGTTGGTGCCGATCGGGTCGCAGATGACCGCGATGCGCTTGGTCGCTTCGGCGTGTGCCATCGGAACGAGGCTCAGCACGAACATGAGCGAGAGAACGAGAGCAAGAAACTTTTTCATTTGTCTTTCTCCTTTTTGATTTTTGGGAGGTTTTGCCTCCGCATAATTTGACGGAACGGGGAACGCTCCGTTGAACGGAAGCGCTCCGGGTCCGTGTTTGACATTACTTCAAATCAGGTTTGCTTTGCGGTACTCTTCGTTTTTGCAAAGCCAGGTCACATGTGTCGCTGCGCGTACCATACCGATATGCTCCTGCAGGCGCATGGAAGCTTCGTTGCCGAGTTTGACATGCGCGTAGGGGATACGCCCCTTTTTCAGCAGATCGTCGACCATCGCGCTCATCAGGTATTTCGCAAGACCTTTGCGGCGGTAGTCGGGCAGCACCTCAAGCAGACCGATCGATCCTTCCGCGTGCGTGCCGACGAAACCGACGAGGTTGCCCTCATGGCAAACGCCGAGCATGCCTTCTTCGACCCGCTCCGTCATTTGGCGGGGCGTCGCGCTCGGGTGATGGTACTCCCTGACCAGAAACGGGACATCGTCGAGCGTCAGCGGACGGACATCGAAGCCTTCCGGGTGCGGCAGCTCAATGTGGTTCTCCGGGAAGACGTACTGCCAGCAGGGCATCACGCCGTCGAAGCACCCGTCGTCCGCCATGATCTTCGAAGCCTCTTCGTCCATGCAAAGGGCCATCAGAGACTTGCGGAAGGTTTCCGAAAGATCCGCTCGTCCCAATCCGTAATGGATGAGACCCTTCCGGAGGATCAGGTATTCGGGGGTGTCCTCGGCGATCTCGGCACCGGTCAGGATGAAATCCATTGCGCTTGCGTGCAATGGGTCATCGGGGTGAAAGGGGAAAATCATACGATCATTTCAAAACGGCCCATGGGCTCATCGGCAAAGTAACGCTTCAGGTCGTACGGCGCGAAGATCCCGCGGTCCGTGACGATCCCGCTGATGAGGTGCGGCGGCGTGATGTCAAAGGAGGGATACCAACCCTTGACACCTTCCGCTGCGGTACGGACGCCCATCGCCTGCAGGGGGAACTCGGGGTCGCGCATCTCGATGTTGATGGTATCGACCGTCGGATGACCCGGGTCCGGCGCACCGGTCACGAACATGGGCACGCCCATGTATTTCGCAACGATGCCGAGCTGGAAGGTTCCGACCTTGTTGACCACATGACCGTCGAGGCAGATCGCATCCGCGGCACAGGTGAAAAGGTCCACGCCTTCCTTCTTCATGTAGAAAGCGGGCATGTTGTCGGTGATGACGGTGACGTCGCAGCCCATGTCGTGCGCAACGGTCGCCGTGAGGCGCGCGCCTTGGAAATAAGGGCGCGTTTCGGGGCACACGAGGCGGATGTCCTTGCCGCGGGCCTTGGCGACCTTCAGCATTTGACCGACAATGGTCTCCGCAAAGCACTGCGTCATGACCGTGCCCTTGTCGGGGAACATGTCGACCAGGTATTCCGCGATGCGGCCGACCTTGTAGTAACGCAGGTCGTTCGCTTCAACGGCGTGCGCGACGATTGCTTCCGGGACTGGCTTGCCCTCGGCGAGTGCCTTTTCGGCAACGGGGAGGCAGCCTTCGGTGATGCGCTTCATGCGTGCAACGGTGGTCGGGCGCGCATGGCTGATGGTTTCGGAGGCCTTGGTCAGGTACTCCATCTGCTCTTTTTCGTTCTTGTCACGGCATTCCCACGCTGCGAGAGCCATGCCCATCGCGGCTGCGGTGAAGGGACCCGCCGACTGGGTGACCATGTCGGTGATGGCCTTGGTGACTTCCACGTGGTTTTTGCAGACTTCGAAACGGATGGTTCCGGGGTAAACGCGGCGGTCGAGGATACGGACCTCACCGTTGTCGTACCAAGCGATGTTCTCGTATTGCAGCATGAATGCGAGACCGCGGTCTTGTCTTTCCATGGTTTACTCCTTTCCGTACAGGTACTCGCAGGAACGCTTCGCTTCGTAAAGGATGCGCTCGCTGTCCAGCGTTTTGAATTCGCCGTTTTCGTAAACGACCTTGCCGTCGACCATCGTCATGCAAACATCCGAGCCCTGTGCGCTATAGCACAGCGTTGCCATCGGTTCGGGGTTCGGGTAGAGGTGCGGCTTGTTCATATCCACGGCGACGATGTCCGCTTTGTAACCGGCAAGCAGTGCGCCGGTGTCGTCGCGTCCCTGCAGCTTTGCGCCGTTCAGGGTCGACATCAACAGCGTGTATTCGGGCTTCATGACTTCGGCGTCGATCATGTAACCGTTGTGGATCGTGCTTGCAAGGTGCAGCTCCTCGAACATGTTGAGGTTGTTGTTGCTTGCCGCACCGTCGGTGCCGAGGGTCACATTCACGCCCGCGGCGCGCATCTTCTCAACGGGGCAGAAACCGCTGCCGAGCTTCATGTTGCTCGAGGGGTTGTGCATCACGGAAACACCGCGCTCGGCGAATAAGGCGATGTCCTCGTCCGTTGCCCAAACGCAATGCGCGGCATAGGGGCGGAGAACGCCGTCGAATGCGCCGATGGAATCGAACCACTGCGCGGGCGTTTTGCCGTTGCGGCGCGCCATGCATTCCACGTGCTCCTTTTTCGTTTCGGAGATGTGCAGGTGCATGCCGGCACCCGGGTACTGCTTGGCTTCCTCACAGTAGCGGCGGGCGATCTCCTCGGTGCAGGTGTATTCGGCGTGGATCGAGAAATCGATCTTGATCAGACCGTTCCCGTCGCCGTTGCGGCGGCGGTACAGGTCGAAGGATTCCTTGGCGCGGCGGCTGTCTTCGTAGCGCGCGGAGGGGTCGAATTCCTGCACGGGGCGGGCGATGTTCGCGCGGATCCCCGCAGTCAGGCAGGCATCGATCGTTTCATCGTTGATGTAATACATATCGGTGAACGAAGTCGTGCCCGTCGAAAGCATTTCGAGGATGGCAAGGTACGAACCGGAGCGGATGTCTTCCGGGCGGAGCTTGTCTTCGGTCGGGAACATGTACTGCGTCAGCCACACATCGAGCGGCTTGTCGCTGCCGAGTCCGCGCAACAGCGTCATCGCGGCGTGGCAGTGCGTGTTGACGAGACCGGGGATGAGCATCTTCCCGGTGAAATCGCGTGTCGTATCGTATTGCGCAATGGGGCGCACGGTGCCGACATAGTCGATCCGGTCGCCGTCAACGCCGAGACAGGCGTTGCGCAGCACGACCGGCTTGCCGGCTTCGAGCGTCAGGATATCTGCGCCGGTAAACAGTGTTTTCAAATCGTTTCTCCTCAGATTTCGGCAATGATCGCCTTGACATAGGCGGTCAGTCTGTCGCGGATGGCGTTCGCGGTCTCGATGACCTCGGTGTGACCGAGCGGCTGGTCGAGGATGCCCGCGGCCATGTTCGTGATGACGGACAGACCGAGGAAGGGGAGACCGCAATGCGCAGCCGTCAGCGCTTCGGTCACAGTGGACATACCGACGGCGTCGCCGCCCAGGATGCGGATCGCGCGGATCTCGGCGGGGGTCTCGAACTGGGGACCCGTCATGAAGAAATAGCAGCCCTCGTGGATGGTCAGACCGCTGTCTTTTCCGAGACGGCGGGCGATCTCACGAAGCTCGGGCGTGTACATTTTCGACACATCGAAGAAGCGGGGACCGAATTCGTCCACGTTTCTGCCGCGCATCGGGCTGTCGCCCATGAGCTTGATATGATCGGAGATGATCATGATGTCGCCGGGCTTGTAGTCGGTGTTGACGCCTCCCGCGGCGTTGGTGACGACGGCGGCTTTGCAGCCGAGCAGCTTGAACAGGCGGATCGGTGCGGTCAGCTCCTCGGGGTCGTATCCCTCATAGGTGTGGAAACGTCCGCTCATGCAGACGACCTTTTTGCCCGCGACGGTGCCGAGGATGAGCTTGCCGGCATGACCTTGCACGGTGGAAACGAGATAATTCGGAATGTCCGCGTAAGGGATCTCGATGGCGTTTTCAACGGCTTCGCCGAGGGGCGACAGACCGCTCCCGAGGATCACGCCGATCTCGGGAGCAAAGCCCGCCTTCTCGAGCACATAGTCCGCGCTCGCCTTGAAGTATGCTTCGGTATATGCTTGCTTCATGTCAGACCTGCCAGCTGTTGAGGTACTTCTCCTGCTCGGCGGTCAGTGTGTCGATGGTGACGCCGAGGGAAGCGAGTTTCGTGCGCGCGACGAGATCGTCGATCTCCCGCGGGACAGCGGTCAGCTTGACGGGCATCTCGCCGCGGTGATCCGCAACGTAACGGGCGCACAGCGCCTGGATGCCGAAGCTCATGTCCATGATCTCCGCTGCGTGACCGTTGCCCGCTGCGAGGTTGACCAGACGACCCTCACCCAGCACATACAGCCAGTTGCCGTTCGAAAGCTTGTAACCCATGATGTTGGGCTTCATCTCACGGGTCTCAACGGCGATCTCGCGGAGTTTCGCCACATCGACTTCAACATCGAAGTGACCCGCGTTCGAAAGCAGGACGCCGTCCTTCATGTTGTAGAAATGCTCTTCGGTGATGACGCCCGCGCAGCCGGTGACGGTGACGAACACATCGCCGAGCTTTGCGGCTTCCGCCATCGGCATGACCTCGAAGCCGTCCATGACCGCTTCGATCGCCTTGACGGGGTCGACCTCGGTCACGATGACCTTCGCGCCGAGACCCTTTGCGCGCATCGCGGTGCCCTTACCGCACCAGCCGTAGCCCGCAACGACGACCTTCTTGCCGGCAACGATGAGGTTCGTGGTGCCGTTGATGCCGTCGAACACGGATTGACCCGTACCGTAACGGTTGTCGAACAGGTGCTTGCAGTCCGCGTCGTTGACCGCGAACATCGGGAAGCGGAGCTCGCCGTCCTTCTCCATCGCGCGGAGACGGACGATGCCCGTGGTGGTCTCTTCGCAACCGCCGTAGACCTTCTTCTCGAGCTCGGGGTACTTGTTGTGCATCATGTTGATGATGTCACCGCCGTCGTCGATGATGATGTCCGGACCGGGCTCGCAGACCATCGCGATGCACTTCTCATATTCTTCCGCATCGCAGCCGTGGATGGCGAACACGTTCAGACCGCCCGCTGCGAGCGCGGCTGCAACGTCGTCCTGGGTGGAGAGGGGGTTGCTGCCGGTGATGTACATCTCGGCACCGCCCGCCGCGAGAACGCGGCACAGATACGCGGTCTTGGCCTCAAGATGGATGGAAAGTGCGATCTTCAGACCTTTGAAGGGAAGATCGCGGCGGAAAGTCTCCTCAACGCTGCGGAGAATCGGCATATTGCGGCGGACCCACTCGATTTTGTCGTTACCGGAAGGCGCCAGGTTGATGTCGCGGATATAGCTCATGATGTAACCTCCGTACATAAATTTCTAATAGGAAATATCTAAAGTACATCTTATTTTCTTTCAAACCCTTTGTCAAGGAAATCGGAAAGTGGTCGGACAAGTCTTCCTCTATCGTCCAAACCGTTGTTTTTTCGAGCAGGGAGTTGAAGACATGGCGATATTTCATCAAAAATGTCTTATAATTACGGATATCACTTCGGGGTATCCCGCGTTTCGGCGGTAAACCGGGGAAGGGAGAACGGAACGATGGATCGCGCAACGCTGAAACGCATCATAGAGGAACGTTATGATACGGTTCCGGACCGCCCGTGGGCAAAGTATCCGGAGAACGAAGTCTTCCGTCATCGGGCAAGCGGCAAGTGGTTTGCCATCTGCGTTTCCGTGACAAGGGAAAAACTCGGGGCGCCGGGGAGCGGAACGATGGATATCGTGAATCTCAAATGCGATCCGCTTCTTGTCGGTTCGCTGCGTTGTGAACCGGGCATCTTTCCCGCATGGCATATGAACAAAGAACAATGGGTCTCCGTCGCACTGGACGGGACGGTGCCCGAAGAGAAACTGGTGTTTTTGCTGGACCTCAGCTACGAAGCCACGGCACCGCGGAGACGCAATCGAAGGAACACAAACCAAGACGGAGCTTCGGAAAACAAGAACAAATGAAAAAGACCGAAACAAGAAAAGGACCGCCGCGCACGATGTGTGCGGCGGTCCTTTTCGGAATCCCGGCAGATTACCGGGAAAAAAGGACTTACAGGTTCTTCAGCACGCCGGTCGCCTCGTTGAACTCGTTGATGAGTTCGTCGAGTTCCGCAGCCTGCGCATGGACGGCATCCCAGGTGCCCTTGGTGTCATACCACAGAGCGTTGAGGTCTTCGACCGTGCGGCCCTGCTGCTCGACCCAGGTGTAGTACTTGAGGTTGTGGACGCGCTTGCGCTCCGCATAGGTGAGCTCGAGCATGTTGTCGGTCTTGAGGCCGAGCATATGCAGGTTGTGATCGAGCACCGCTTCGCGGGCGTTGTACTCGCCGTGCATCTGGTTGAGCTCTTCGATACGGCTCTGGTACATGACGGCGCTGTCGGTGAGCACGGTGCAGACGATGTCGTCCGCGGTGAACTCGTAGTACTTCGCCATCTTGATGCAGCAGAGGATGTTCGCGATACCGGAGATACCGAGCCAGTGCAGCTTCTCGATGAGCTCCTGATCGAGACCGAGCTCGTTCTTCAGGTAAGCTTCACCGTCGGGCGTGTTGAACAGGCGGAGCAGGCGCTGGCTGTCTTCGTCGTCGATCGCGATCGCCATGTCGGTGTTCTTCACGTTGTGGATCCACGGGATGTGCTTGTCGCCGATACCCTCGATGCGGTGACCGCCGAAGCCGTTGTTCAGGATGGTCGGGCACTGCAGTGCTTCACCGACGCCGAGCTTGCAATCCGGATAACGCTCCTTCAGCAGGTCGCCGGAGCTCATCGTGCCTGCGCTGCCGCTGGTGAAGCAAGCACCCGCGAGACGCTGACCGGGCTTCTTGACGGCTTCGAACAGATCGGCCAGTGCGCGGCCGGTGACGTTGTAATGCCAGAGGGGGTTGCCCATCTCTTCGAACTGGTTGAAGATCATCATGGACGGATCCTGCTTCAGTTCGTTGGTCTTGTCGAAGATCTCTTTGACGTTGGATTCGCAGCCGGGGGTCGCGATGATCTGACCGGCGATGGTCTTCAGCCAGTCGAAACGCTCTTTGCTCATCTCGGCGGGGAGGATCGCAACGCTGTCGCAAGCGAGGAGCTTGGAGTTGAACGCGCCGCCGCGGCAGTAGTTACCGGTGGAGGGCCAAACAGCGTGATGCTTCGTCGCATCGAACTGACCGGTCACAAGACGGGGAGCCAGACAGCCGAAGGAAGCACCGACCTTGTGGCAACCGGTGGGGAACCACTTACCTGCCATCGCAACGATGCGGCAGGGAACGCCGGACAGAGCGGAGGGGATCTCAACATAGTTCGGCACATCCTGATACAGACCGCCGAATTCCTTTGCTTCGTTCTTCCAGGAGATGCGGAACAGGTTCAGGGGGTTCACATCCCACAGACCGGTGTTCTTGAGCTTTTCCTTGACTTTCTCCGGGATCTTGGAAGGATCCTGCATCTGCGCGAAGGTCGGGACGATCACATGGTTCTCTTTGGCCTTTTCGATATTGTGCTGGAGGCCTTCCTTGCAGATCGTCAGATCGATTTTACCCATAACTTGTTTCTCTCCGATCGTAATAATTTTTATTTTACCGGGTGGATACCCGAAAAAACCGTTGTCGTTTATTGCAGCAATTCTTTGAGGATGCCCGTGAAGCCTTTGCAGGCGCTGATGAGGGCTGCCGTTTCGATATATTCATCGCGTACGTGCGCGAGATACTCTTCCGACGGACCGTAGCCGATCCCCGGGATCCCCGCCTCACCGCAGAAGCAGCTTCCGTTCGTGCAGAACGAGAAGTGGGAAAGCTTTGTTTCCACACCGGCTTTTTTGAGTCCGGCCAATGCCTTTACGGTCAGCTCGTCTTCCGCGCCGTAGCACCATGCGGGGAAGAAGCGCTTCGCGGAGATGGTCTCTCCGGTATAGCAGCGTTCGGAACCCTCCGCAATGTAAGCGCGTGCCTTCAACCCGGGCACAAGTTCTTTCGCGCGGGCGATGGCTTCTTCGATCTGCCCGAGAACGACCGTTTCGTCTTCGCCCGGCAGGGTGCGGCGGTCGAAGGTCGCACGGCACAGGTTCGGGACGACGGAAGCACCGGGATAGGGGAAAGACTTGATATCGGTCAATTCCAAGATCCCATTGCCGAGAATGGGGTGCTCGTTCGGCTCGATCTTGCGGATCTCGCCGATCAGGACCGCCATGTGATAAACGGCGTTCACACCCTTTTCGGGGTTCGAGGAGTGACAGGATACGCCCTCGGTCTCGACGACGACTTCCGCTCTGCCGCGTTGTCCGATCTTGACCGTACCGGAGGTCGCTTCGCCGATGATAACGAAATCGGGATTGACATCCTTCACGATCTCGCGGGAGGAAACGCCCTCAAAGCATTCCTCGTGTACGGTGCAGGAAACACATACTTCGCCCGCAAAATCGCGGTCCGTTTCTTCGGCAAACCGCGCGGCGGCGGTGATCATCGCGGTCACGCTGCCTTTCATGTCGGAAGCACCGCGTCCGTAGATCCGCGTTCCGTCGAGCTCGGCGCCGAAGGGATCGTGCTGCCATTCGTCCGCATCGATCACGGGGACGGTGTCGATGTGCCCGTCCATCAAAACGGTCTTGCCCGGCCGCTTGCCCTTGATGCGCCCGGTCACACTGCCGTAACGGTCGGTGTGTACGGAATCGAAACCGAAGCGCTCCATATAGGAAGCCATCAGTTCGGCGACTTTACCTTCCTCTCCGGAAACGGATGGAATGCGCAAAGCTTCGCGGCAAAAGCCGATCAGTGTTTCATTGTCGGTCATCATGGTTCGGCCTCCGGTGCGGACAGGGGGAACGGTGTTCCGGCGTTCGCCGATAGAAGAATTGAATAGGATATCTAAAAATATTTTAGCACACGATACGAAAATTGCAATGATTATCCGCAACGATACGCGAACAAAAAATCATCGTGCGCCGGAAGGACGGGAAAAGCACGCTTCCCGCGCGCAAACGTCGCCCCACGCGTTTCTCACGTTTCATAGTGCGGGCCCCGAAAAAAAGGACGGAGCCCCGAAAAAGGTCTCCGTCCTTGGAAGTGTTACAGCAGGTGCACGCTCATCGGGTCGAACACGAGAGAGCAGGTCTCGCCGACACGGTAGATGCGTTTGTTCTGAGGGTTGTGCTCTTCGAGCTTCACGAGGGTATTGCCCACGCGGACATGGTAGTTCTGGTAGCTGCCCATAAAGCAGCTGAGCTCCACCTTGCAGGGGATACCACCCTCGTCGGAAAGCATCGCCGCTTCGGGGCGCAGCACCGCGGTGCAACGGTCGCCCGCGTGCATTCCCTGTCTGGGCGCAACGCGGAACACCTCGCCGCTGTCCATTTTCACGCTTGCCACACCGTCCTGTTCGCCGAGGTAGTTGCCTTCGAGGAAGTTCGCCTCGCCGATGAAGTCGGCGACGAAGCGGTCGACGGGGTGGTAGTAGATCTCCTGCGGCGTGCCCATCTGCGCAACGACGCCCTTGTTCATGATGATGATCTGATCCGAAAGGGCCATCGCTTCGCTCTGGTCGTGCGTGACGTAGATGGCGGTGATGCCGACCTCCTGCTGGATGCGGCGGATCTCCGTTCGCATCGACACACGCAGCTTCGCGTCGAGGTTCGAGAGCGGTTCGTCGAACAGCAGAACGCTCGGCTCGATGACCAGTGCGCGTGCCAGCGCAACACGCTGCTGCTGACCGCCGGAAAGCTGGTTGGTCATGCGCGCTTCCATACCCGTCAGCTCGACGAGGTCGAGGATGTGCATGACGCGCTGCTTGATCTCGTCCTTCGGGACTTTGCGAAGCTTCAGACCGTAGGCGACGTTGTCGAATACGTTGTAGTGCGGCAGCAACGCATAGCTTTGGAAGACCATCGCCGTGTCGCGCTTGTTCGGCGTCAGCTCGTTGATGGGTTCTTCGCCGAGATAGATCTCACCCTCGTCGGGGCTCTCGAAACCGGCGATCATGCGCAGCGTCGTGGTTTTGCCGCAACCGGAAGGACCGAGCAGGGTCACGAAGCTGCCCGGTTCGATCTCCAGGGTCGTATCGTGAACGGCGTAGAAATCCTTTCCGGTTTTCGGATCTTGGTAGATTTTCGAAATATGTTCGAGGCGTACGCCCTTTTTCTGTTTTTCCATGTTAACGGTCCTCCTTTATTTTGCGGCTGGTGCCGAAGTACTTCATCACAAGGTTCATCAGAAGCACAGCACCGTAAGTGATCAGGATCAGCAGGGTCGCGAACGCGCAAGCCAATGAGTATTCGCCCTTTTCGGCAAATTCGTTGATCTGGACGGTGATCAGCAGGAATTCGGGGGTGACCAGGAGAATGATCGCCGAGATCGCCGTGATGCTGCGGACGAACGCGGTCACCAGACCCGACAGGAACGAATCCTTGATCAGCGGAAGCGTGACGGTCGTAAAGACCCTGAAGCTGTCAGCACCCATATCGTATGCGGATTCCTCGATCGATTTGTCGATCTGCCGCAAGGCGGAAATACCGCTGCGCGTACCCGTCGGCAACGATCGCACGACGAATACGATGATCAGGATCAGACCCGTACCGTACAGCCCCTGCAGGAAACCGGTGTGGAACACGCCGCCCGAGAAGCCGCGGATGTAACCGACGCCGAGGACCGTGCCGGGCACGGCCATCGCCAGCATCGAGACCGCTTCGATGAAGCCCTTGCCGCGGAAATTCCGTTTCACGACGAGGTAGGAGATGATCATCGAAAGCAATGCGGTGATCGGTGCCGCGATGAGGCTCAGCATGAAGGAGTCGCCGAAGGCCTTGAAGCCCTTGTACCGGGTGAAGACGAGGTTGAACCACTTCGTCGTCAGCGGGAAGAACTTGCGGCCCCAGGTCGGGAAGAACGCGCCCACGGGGACGCAGGCATACATCAGGATGACGAACGCGGCGACCACCGTGCAGAAGATCGTCAGGGGGATCTTCACGCTCTTGTCCTCAATGAGCATACGCGCGCGGGAGGCTTTGCCCGTCAGCGTCGCTGCGGTCTTCGCTTCGAGGTAATATTTCTGCACGGCGAACATCAGCAGTGTGATGGCGAGCAGAACGACCGCCATCGAGGCTGCGCCGGCTTTGTCGTACGCGCCGGTGATCTGCAGGTAGATCGTCGTTGCGAGCGTGTCGTACGAACCGCCGATGATCATCGGGTTCGCAAAGTCCGCGATGGATTCGATAAACGTCACGAGGAATGCGTTGCCGAGACCGGGCAGCAGCAACGGCAGGGTCACATTCATGAAAACGCGCCAACGGCTCGCGCCCATGTCGCGCGCCGCTTCTTCAAGCGAGGGGTCGATGTTCTTCAGCAGTCCCTTCAGCATCATGTAGCAAACGGGGAAGAACGTCAGCGTCTGTACGATCACGATGCCCCAAAAGCCGTAAACGGAGTTGTCGTAAATGCCGAGGAGGTGCCGGGTGATGATGCCCGCTTTTCCGAACAGCATGATCATCGACAGCGAAAGAACGAACGGCGGGGAAACGACGGGCAGCAGGGAAACGACCCTGAACAGTCCGCCGGTCACGCGGTTCATTTTCAGATAGACTTCGACATATGCAAAAAGAAGACCGATCAGCGTGGAGAAGATACCGACCGTGAAACCGATCTTCATCGTATTCGAGATCGCGGTGTTGAAGGTGGGAAGTTTGAAAATGCGCTTGAAGTTGTCGAGCGTCAACGCGCTGCCTTCACCGACGAAGCTGTCGACGAGAAGCATTGCGAGCGGATAAAGGATAAACAGTGTCAGGAAGGTGATCAGCAGCACGATCGTCGTGATCATGATGGGGTCGGCCATCAGTTTCTTCCGGTCGAGCGCCTTGCCTTTAGCAGTTGCCATTCATGGCTCCTTTCGGGTCGGATGGGAATGAAAAGGGGACGGCGGAGGTGACCGCCGTCCCCCTCGGACGTACCGGGTCGGATGTTATTTGGTCTGGAAACGCGCGTCGCTGGTATCGGAACCGGACGCTGCGATCGCTTCCATGACTTCCGCCTGATAGGTCTTGATATTCGCGGTGGCGTCTTCGAAGTCATAATCGATGACGTTGTTCGGATCGAGACCGAATTCGACTGCAACAGCGGGCTGCTCCGCGTTGTCGATGACGAGGAACTGGTAGGAACCGTTGTCCTTCGCAAGGTTGACGCAGTCGGGGCTCAGAGCGTACTCGATCCACAGCTTCGCCGCGCTGGGGTGCTTCGCACCGGTGAAGATCGCGGTCGCGCCGATCTCGCAGGTCGTGCCGCTGGAGGGAACGACGAGCTTGATGTTGTCATAACCGTTGTCGACGATCTGATAGATACCGTCGTGGAGGAAACCGATGCCGATGACGCACTCGCCGGTGCCGACGTTCTTGGAGGGGCCGGAACCGCTCTTGGTGTAGACTTCGATGTTCTTGTCGAGGTCGACCATCATCTTGATGCCTTCATCATGACCGTACTTCTGGATCATGGTGTTGATGAACAGCTTCGCGGTACCTGCGGTCTGGTAGTTGGACAGCCAGATGAGACCCTTGTACTCGGGCTTGAGCAGATCCGGGAAATCGGCGGGAGCTTCGAGACCGAGACGGTCGAGCTCTTCCTGGTTGACCATGAAGCCGAGGATACCGGTGTAGATGCCGTGCCACTTGCCTTCCTTGTGCTTGAAGTTCTCCTTGGTGATGTGGGAGGCGTTCATCGCATCGTAGGCTTCGAGCAGACCTTTTTCCGCACAAACGTTGTAGGGGTCGGTCGTGCCGCCGAACCAAACGTCTGCGGACGGGTTGCCGTTTTCTTCTTCGATCTTCGCCTGCACCTCACCGGTGGAGAGACGCTGATAGGAGACCTTGATGCCGTAGAGCTTTTCGAAGTTCTCGCATGCGGCGGAGAGATACTGCTCTTCGCAGGAACCGTAGACGACGAGTTCGCCCTCAGCTTTCGCGGCTGCGATCAGCGCGTCCATGGCTTCATCGGCGCTTGCGATCGAGAAGACCGAAACGACCATAACGAGAGCCAGCAACAGAGATACCAACTTTTTCATTTGTTTTCCTCCGTGATTATTCACATGCGGAGAACCCGTATGTGTGTTGAGAAATGCATAACCATTATAGAGAAAAACTATCCAGGTGTCAACCGAACGTTTCCGAAACACGGCACCCCCCGCGCAGGCGAAAACGGGCAAAGAAAAAACGGTCCGTGCGGACCGTTATCGCCGTCAGATCGGCAATTCGTATGAAACCCTGCGCATGTACTCGTCGAGGGGCTTTTTCATTTGCAGCGCTTCGTTGATGGGGGTGAGCAGCAGGCGGGAATCGCGGTAGCATACGACCTGATTCGTTTCGCCCTTCAGCAAAGCTTCCACCGCAAAGTGTCCCATGCGGGAAGCCATCACGCGGTCGCGCGCGGAGGGGGAACCGCCGCGCTGGATATGCCCGAGGATCGTCGTGCGGGTCTCGACGCCGGTCTCGCGCTGGATGCGTTCCGCCAGCGCCATCGTGTCGGTCACCCCCTCGGAGACGATAATGATGAAATGGTGCTTACCGTTGAACTTGCCCTCGCGGATGCGCTCGAGAATATCCCGTTCGAAATCGAAGCCGCCTTCGGGCAGTACGATCGCCGTCGCGCCGACGGAGATGCCGACATATACGGCGAGGTGTCCGGCACCGTGTCCCATGACCTCCACGACGGAGGCGCGCTCGTGCGATTGCATCGTGTCGCTCAGCTTGTCGATGACCTCGATGGCGGTGTTCGCCGCGGTATCGAAACCGATGGAGTAATGCGAGCAGCCGATGTCGTTGTCGATCGTCGCGGGGATGGCAACGGTGTTGATGCCCGCGTTCGCAAGCTTTTCCGCGCCGCGGAAGGTCCCATCGCCGCCGATGGTGATGAGACCGCCGATGCCGAGGTATTTGCAGGCGTCCACGCCCTGACGCAGACCTTCCTCTGTCTTGAATGCGGCACAGCGCGCCGTGTACAGCATGGTGCCGCCCTTCGAAGTCATGTTGTTGACGGTGCGTGCCTTCAGCGGAACGACGTCGGAGCGTATCAGACCGCTGTATCCGCGGTAAATGCCGATGCATTCGATATTGTTCTTTTCGCACGTGCGCGCGACGGCGCGGACGGCGGCGTTCATTCCCGGGGCGTCTCCGCCGGAGGTCAGCACGCCGATGCGGCGGATGCCGTTGGGGTTCGGAAGGATGCTGTTCATTCGGTTTTTCCTTTCATGGTCGGTCGTATGAGAAAAGGGGAGACCCGTGCGGTCTCCCCCGGTCGCGGTTATGCCGCTTTGATCTTGGTCCAGGCGTCGTTGAAGACTTCGGTGAATTCGCCGAGGTCATGGAACACTTCGCAACGCTCGAGCACTTCTGCCGGCGGGTTGTAGGTCTCGCTGCCGGTGTAATACTCGTCGAGCAGATCCATCGCGGCGGCGTTCGGCGTGGAGTAGCAGATGTATTCGGTGTTACGCGCGGCGATGTTTGCGTCGTTCAGGAAGTTGATGAACGCGTGCGCGGCTTCGACGTTCTTCGCGGTCTTGGGAATGATGACGTTGTCGTACCAGACGTTGGAACCCTCTTCGGGGACCGCGTATGCGAGGCTGTCGTTCTCATCGATGCAGCAGAAAGCGTCGCCGGAATAGATGACGCACAGCGCGCCCTTGCCGTTGACCATGGAGGCGCGGGTGTTGTCGGTGCCGTAGCCCTTCGTGAGCGGCTTCTGTGCGATGAGCGCATCGCGTGCTTCGGCGACCTCATCCGCGTTGCGGGTGTTCAGATCGTAACCGAGCATCTTCAGCGTGACGCCGATGGAGTCGCGGACGGAATCGTACATCCAGATCTGTCCCGCGTACTTTTCGTCCCACAGGATCTTCCAGCTGGTCACGGGCTCGGTCACGAGCTCGGTGTTGTACAGGATGCCGACGGTGCCCCACATATAGGGGAGGGAGTACTTGTTGCCCGGGTCGAAGGTGCCGGTGAGCGCGAGCTGCTCCTGCGCGATGTTCTTGGCGTTCGGGATCTTGTCGTAATCGAGGGGCAGCAGCATATCGGAAGCGATCAGCTTCTCAATGATGTAGTCGGAGGGGAAGCAGAGGTCGTATACGCAATCGGGCGAAGCGAGCTTGATGAGCATCTCTTCGTTCGACAGCATCTCGATGTAGTTGACCTTTACGCCGGTCTCCTCCTCGAACAGCTGGATCAGCTCGGGGTCGATGTACTCACCCCAGTTCAGAACGTTCAGCTCGCCGCCGATCTTGTCGTATTGGTCGCCGTTGGCGAAGATCTCTTCGGCAAACGCCGTGGCGGAAAGGGAGACAGCCAGCATGACGGCTGCGAGGAACAATGCGATCTTTTTCATTTGGGTTTCCTCCTGTGGTATTGTTATTTCATTTTGACTTTGCGGTTCTGGATCTCGTCTTCGTGCTCTTTTTTGAGCCTCCGGAGGTTGACGACGAGCAACAGCGTGACCAACGGAATGAAGATCACCGTTGCCAGTGCGGGGTTCACGCCCTTCGCGCCGCGCGCGGAGGAGTAGATGTACACCGAAAGCGTGCTCCGAAGGTCGGAAACGAAGTAACTGACGACGAAGTCGTCGAGGGACATCGTCAGCGCCATGATGAATCCGGTCGAGATCCCCGGCATGATATCCGGGATGACGACCTTCCAAAGCGCCTGCAAGGGCGTGCAGCCGAGGTCGAGCGCCGCCTCGTAAAGCATGTCCGAGCTTTGGCGCAGGCGCGGCAGCACCGAGAAGATCACATACGGGATGCTGAACGAGATGTGGGCGACCAACAGCTTGACGAAGTCGTTGACTTGCGCCATACCCATCTTCACGAGGATGCCGTTGATGAAGGCGAACAGCATCATGAACGTGATACCGGTGACGAGGTCGGGGTTGACCATCGGCAGCTGCGAAACCGAGGTGATGAGCTGCCGCGGGCGCTTCTTCATCGAGTTGATGCCGATCGCCGCCGCCGTGCCGATGACCGTGGCGACGATGCTCGTGATCACGGCGATCTCAAGCGTCAGGATCAGCGCGCTTCCGGCTTCTCCCGTAAAGATGCGGCCGTAGTTCGCGAAGGTGAAGCCCTTCCACTTGCCGAGGTTCGCATAGCTGATGCGGCGCCCCGTGGAAAACTCGTTGAACGAAAAAACGATCAGGTACAGGATGGGCAGATACAGGAACAACAGCATCAGCCCGAGGTAAACGTATTTGAAGGAGCTGCGTACCTTTTTCACAGCAGGGTACCTCCTTCTGCGTTGCTGCCGTCCACGCGGTTCATGATCATCGTGCTGATGATGACCAGTGCGAACAGGATGATGGACAAGGTGCTGCCGATGGAATAATCACCCGCGCTCGACATCTGCTTGAATGCAAGCTCGATCTCGTTGCCGTACAGGTGATAGTTGCCGTTGCCGATCAGCGCGGGCACGGTGAACGCCGTGATCGCTGGGATGAACACCATCGTGATGCCGCTGACGATGCCGGGCACCGAAAGGGGGAGCACCACCTTGGTGAAGGTCTTGAATCGGTTCGCGCCGAGGTCCGCCGCGGCTTCGAGCAGGCTCCTGTCGAGCTTGGTGAGGCAGTTGTACAGCGGCATCACCATGAAGGGAATGAAGTTGTACACGAGCACCATCAGCACGGCGCCCTCGGTGCCGCTGATCGCCGCCGAGATCTTGTCGGGGAGCGCATACTCGAGGATCGCGTACCAAGCGTAGGTGCGGAGCACGAAGTTCATCCACATCGGCACGAAGAACAGGACCGAAATGAACCCGGCGACCGACTTTTTCATGTTGGACAGGATGTACGCGATGGGGTAGCCGAGCAGCAGGCACAGCGCCGTCGTGTTGAAAGCCATTTTGACGCTTTCCCAGAGAATGCGCCATTTCTGCGGGTCGGACAGGGTCTGCCAGCATTTCGCAAACGTCCAAACGCCGTCCACGTTCACCGCGTAGTAGAAAATGAACAGCATCGGCGCCGCGATGAACAGGATCATCCAAACGATGTAGGGGTATGCGAATACCTTACGATGCACGTTGTGTCACCCCTTCCGAAAAGGTCAGTTTCATGGTCACGCTTCGCCTCCGGAAACCGCGATGGCGTCCTTCTCGACGCGGATGCCGACCTCTTCGCCTTCCTCCATGATCTCGTCCGCAAAGGCGATCCAGTCGTTTTCGCCGCAGTCGATCGTGACTTCGTAATGGGTCCCCAGCCACATGCAGGCTTTGACCCGTCCGGTGATCTGCGTGCGCTCATCCTGCGGGGGGATCAGCATGACGTCGTCGGGTTTGATCTCGGCGAGCACTTCCTGTTTCTCTTCGAACCCGCTGCCGACGTTCGCCGCAAAATCGGTGTTGTCGATGGTGACGAGCCCGTCCTTCGGCCAGGCGATGGCATCGAAGATGTTCATCGAGCGGGATTTGTGCATGACGTGGATGGCGTCCGGGGGGATCACGATGCCGACGGTCTCGCCGATGTCGACCTTGTCGGTGGTGTGGATGGTCCATTCGTAGCCGTTGCAGTCGAGCTCCACCTCGTAATGGACGCCCATGAAAACGACGGAACGGACGATGCCGTGCACGCGTGCGCTTTCTGCGGGAACGATGTCGATATCCTCGGGGCGGACGACCACGTCGACCTCCTCGTTTTTCTTGAAACCGCTGTCCACACACTCGTAGACGAGTCCGCGGAAACGAACGCGGTAGTCCTGCAGCATGATGGCGGGCACGATGTTCGACTCGCCGATGAAGTCCGCGACGAAGGCGTTCTTCGGCTCGTTGTAGATATCCGTCGGCGTGCCGATCTGCTGGATCTCTCCGTCCTTCAGCACGACGATGGTGTCGCTCATGGTGAGCGCCTCTTCCTGGTCGTGCGTGACGAAGATGAAGGTGATCCCAAGGCGCTGCTGCATGCGCTTCAGCTCGACCTGCATCTCCTTGCGGAGCTTGAGGTCCAGCGCGCCGAGCGGTTCGTCCAGCAGAAGGACATGCGGCTCGTTGACCAATGCCCGTGCGATGGCAACGCGCTGCTGCTGACCGCCGGAGAGTTGGTCGATGCCGCGTTTGCCGTAGCCGGAGAGGTTGACCATTTCGAGCATGGCGTTGACCTTCTGTTCGATGGTCTTCTCGTCCATTTTTTGGATGCGCAGACCGAACGCGATGTTGTCGTAAACGTTCAGGTGCGGGAACAGGGCGTATTTCTGGAAGACCGTGTTGATCTTGCGCTTGTGCGGCGGCACCTTCGCGATGTCGACGCCATCCATCTCGATGCGTCCCGAGGTCGGCTGGATGAAGCCCGCGATCAGGCGCAGCATCGTCGTTTTTCCGCAACCGGAGGGACCGAGGAGGGTGAGAAACTCGCCGTCCTTGATGTAAAGGTTGACGTGCTCAAGCGCAACGTCGCCCTGATAGTCTTTGGATACATCGATCAGCTCGATGAGGTGTTCGTCTTTCATGAGGTTTCCTTTCCTGTCAAAAACTGGGGGGCGTCGAGACCCAAAGGACCCGCGCCTCGTGGCTGCCGGTGTTGCGGATCGCGTGATCCGTCGTCGGGCGGAAACAGAAGCTGTCGCCCTTGTGCGCGCGGACCTTGCGTCCGCCGAGGATCAGCTCGATGCTGCCCGAAAGGACATAACCGAACTCCTCGCCCTCGTGCGGTTCGTCCGTCGCGGTCTGCTCATGCGGCGGGATCGTCACGAGGATCGGCTCGAGCGCGTTCTTTTGTGCGCTCGTGACCAGCCACTTGATCTCGACGCCGTTTTCCGCTTCCTTCACGAACATGTCTTTGTCACTGAAGACGACCGTATCGTCCGTGTCCTCGGAAAAGAACCGTGCGACATCTGTGCCGAGCGCTTCGAGGATATCCATCAGCGTGGCGATGGAGGGGGAGGTGATATCACGCTCCAACTGGGATATGAAACCTTTGCTGAGTTCGGTCCGCGCGGCCAGCTCCTCCTGGGTCAGACCCCGCTGCAACCGAAGCAGTCGTATCTTTTCTCCGATACCTGCCATGTCTTGCACTCCTAAACATTGGGTTTACACTTACTAAACTTTCGGATAATATTGAAACACAACGGACCCTTTGTGTCAACTGTCGTTTTTTACCGGAAAGCCCAAACCGGAACGGCTCCGGAAAGCGGCGGTGAGACCGGTCCCGGCAAGGCGAAAAAATACCCGGTCCCCATGCGGGAGACCGGGTGTTTTGCTTATTCGATCCCGAGTGTATCCGTCAGCTCTTTCAGCCGGTCGCGGATACCGATGTGCTGCGGGCATGCGTCCTCGCAGGCGCCGCATTCGAGACAAGCATCGGGCTTTGCAAGACCGATGGCGGCGGTTGCCCAGTGGACGTCGTTCTTGGCTTTGGTGATGTTTTGATACAGGGTGTAGCCGTTGCGTGCCGCAAACAGCCCGGGGATGCCGATCCCCGCGGGGCAGACCTTCATGCAGTATTTGCAGTTCGTGCAGGGGATCAGCGGCATCCTCGCCATGACCTCACGTGCCGCATCGAGGGAAGCGGACTCCGTTTCGGAAAGCCGCTCGAAGCCTTCCATTGCCTTGAGGTTGTCTTCCATCTGTCCGATGCTCGACATGCCGGAAAGCACGGTCAGAACGCCTTCGCGGCTTGCCGCGAAACGGACTGCGCGCGCCGCGTACGAAAGCCCGAGCCCGTCGGCGTCGAACACCTCTTTCACCGCGGCGGGCGGGTCGGCGAGCAAACCGCCTTTCACGGGCTCCATAACGACCACGGGTTTCCCGTGGCGGCGCGCCGTTTCATAGCAGAGGCGCGACTGCACCGTGGGGCTTTCCCAGTCGGCGTAGTTGATCTGCAACTGTACGAATTCCGCTTCGGGGTGCGCCGTCAGGATCGCGTCGAGCTTGTCCGCTGTGTCGTGGAAGGAAAAACCGAGGTGACGGATGAGCCCCTCCTTTTTCTTCTCGAGGAAGAAATCCCAAAGTCCGAACTTTTCGAACAGCTCCGTGCGGTTTGCGCCGAGGTTGTGCAGCAGGTAATAATCGAAATATCCGGCGTTCGTCAGTTTGAGCGAGGTCTCGAACTGCGCGATCGCATCCTCGCGGCTGTTGCATTTGATCCATGCGGCGTTCTTCGTCGCAAGGCAAAAGCTCTCGCGCGGATACCGGTCGACCAAAGCCTCGCGGATGGTCGTCTCGCTGCCTTCATATGCCCAGGCGGTGTCGAAATAGGTGTAACCCGCCGCAAGGAAACGGTCCACCATCTCCTTGATCTGCGGCATGTCGAATTTGTCGTCTTCCGTCTTCGGCAGACGCATCAGACCGAAACCGAGTTTTTTGATCGCAACGGACATACGGGTCCTCCTGTTTTGTAATGTGGATACAATCAGTATAACAGAAAAAGCACGCCCCGGGAAAGGGCGTGCTTGTCGTATCGGTGCGGCGTCGGTCAGGCGTCACCCTGCATCGGAATGAAAACCTGTTCCGCAACGGCAATGATGTCGAACCCGTCGAGGTCATCGGCTTCCGCCGTGACGGAGTAGGAGATGCCGGGCACGAGGTCGAACCAGAGGCAGTTGGCGATCGTCTTTCCGGTCGTTTCGTCCTTCACGCGGCGGTCGGTGGCGTCGCAGTAGCCGACGGTCGCTTTCTCGGTCGTCCAGTTTTCATAGTACAAACCGGAAAGATCTTCGGCTTCCGCGGTGAGTTTGAAGCGAACGCTGAACGGGATTCCGTTGAGCGTGAATTCGGCGTCTCCGAGACCGGCATCTTCCAACACGAACCAACGGACATTCTCGGCACCCTCGGGGATACCGATCGTCACACCGGTCTTATCCTGAACATCCTTGGCGTCCGTTTCGGTCCAAGGGTTCACCATGGAAACGGAGGATGCGGGAGAGAAGGGCGTGAAGTCGAGGGATACGACCTTCACGGAGTCTTTCGGGGCTTCCGCCTTCGTCAGTTCGCCGCTTTTGTAGGTGTAATATTCGGTAACGGAATTATCCGCACCGCTCGAACCTTCGTTCCGCAGCATTCCGTTCTCGAGCAGATACCAACGGTTTCTGTCCCAACCGGTAAACACATGCACGGGGTTGTTCGCGGCGTCGAGCGTGAACATATCGTAGATCACGCCGTCCCAATCCTTCTGCGGCAGTTCGCCGATGAGCAGCTCATCGGTGCCGTTGTTGTCGATATCGCGGCGGAGCCATCCCGTGGTTTCCGGGGAGACCTCGAGCATCACGCTCACACCGAGATCTTCGGGAGTCTTTTCCCATCCGCAGGACATCTGCTGCTCGACGGAAGCGATCAGCTTGTCATAGGCGGTGTAGTCCCGCTCAGCGGCAAAGGCGAAAGAGGAAAGGGTCATCGAAAGCGCCAGACCCGCGGCGATCGTTTTTTTCAACATGGTTTGCACCTTCTTTTCTGTATTTATTTGGTACGACATGAGCATAGCACGCGGAGAAACGGATGCCAATAGACAACCTGTGAACGATTTGCGGATTTCCTTGACGGAAATGTGGCAAAACGAAAACGCCCCGTGCGGGGCGTTCGTGCGTTCTCAGGTGCGGACCGCGGAAAGGAAGCTGCGCAGGCGTTCCGTTTTCGGGTTTCCGAACAGCTCTTCGGGTGCCCCCTTTTCCATGACAGTGCCGTCGGCCATGAACAGAACGCGCCCGGAGACCTCGCGTGCAAAGCTCATTTCGTGCGTGACGATGATCATCGTCATATTCCGCGTCTTCGCCAGATCGCGGATGACGTTCAGAACTTCACCCGTGATCTCGGGGTCGAGCGCGCTCGTCGGCTCGTCGAAGCAAAGGATATCCGGGTCGAGCGCCAGCGCCCGCGCGATCGCAACACGCTGCTGCTGTCCGCCGGAAAGCTGGTGCGGGTAGTGGTTCATGCGGTCGGCAAGTCCCACCTCGGTCAGCAAACGCTCCGCGGTCTCCGCGATCTCCTTGCGGACCGCCGCACGGTTCGCGCGGTAATCGGGGCGCTCCTTTGCCAGCAGTTCTTTGGCGAGCATTACGTTTTTCAGCGCCGTATACTGCGGAAAGAGATTGAACGACTGGAACACGAGCCCGAAGTGGAGCCGCTTTTTTCTCAGCTGCGCTTCCGCTTGGGTCGCAGGGTCCGCCGCGTCGAACAGCGTTTCCCCGTTGACGACGATTTGTCCCTCGGTCGGGGTCTCAAGAAAGTTCAGGCAACGGAGCAGGGTCGTTTTGCCGCTGCCGGAAGAGCCGATGATGGACAGCACGTTTCCGCGTTCGAGCGAAAAGTCGATGCCGCGGAGCACCTCGGTTCCCGCAAAGTTCTTTTTCAGGTTTTTGACTTCAAGAATCGCCATGGTTCGTTATACCGTAAAATAGTCGAGTTTCTTTTCCACGGCGCGGAGCAACAGCGTCAGCAGACCGCAGAACAGAAGGTAGAAAGCGCCGGAGTAGAACAGCGGCCAGATGAGTGCTTTCGAGGTGATGTACTCCTGAGCCATCATGATGATCTCCTTCACGGCGATGATCCGCGCAAGCGAGGTGTCCTTGACGAGGGTGATGATCTCGTTGCCGATCGGGGCGACGATGCGTTTGACGACCTGCAGCAGGATGACGCGGAAGAAGACCTGCGTCTTCGTCATGCCGAGCACGGCGCCTGCTTCGTATTGCCCTTTCGGGATGCTTTCGATACCGCCGCGGTAGATCTCGGAAAAATAACAGGAGTAATTGATGATGAAGGCGATGAGCACCGCGTTCAGGCGGGGGATGGCTTTGGAGCCGAACATCAGTCCGGGTCCGTAGAACACGATGATGACCTGAAGCATCAGCGGAGTCCCGCGGATGATCCACACGAGCGTCTTGGTCAGCCAGCGCAGCGGTGCGAATTTCGACATCGTGCAGAACGAAAGTACGAGACCCAGCGGAAGTGCGGCGGCGAGCGTGATCAGAAAGATCTGCACAGTGACGCCGAAGCCCTCCAGCAGGCGCAGGGTTACGGTTGAAAACGGCATTTGGATTCCTTTCTCGAATGACGGAGAACCGACACTGCGGGAGCCGTGTTGCGCGGCTCCCGCTGAATGTCCGAGATGATTCGGGTGTTGATGATGATGTGATTATTTCGCGATATCGGTGATGAGAACATCGGCCTGACCGTACTTTTCCGCGATGGCGGCCATCGTACCGTCTTCGATGAGCGCTTTGAACTGCGCATCGACTTCGGCGGCCATCGTGCTGCCCTTGCGGAAGCCGATTCCGTACTCTTCCACGGCGAGGTCAACGCCTTCGACGATCATCATGTCGGCGTAATCGGTGCCTTCGCCGACCATGGACTTCGCCATGACATAGTCGATGACGGCTGCATCGGCGGTGCCGGCTTTGACTTCGAGCAGGGTGTCCGCCTGTTTGCCGCAAGCGATGTAGGTACCCTTGGAGAGGTTCTCGTCGGCGAGGATGGCTTCTTCACCTGCGGAGCTGATCTCGGCGACGATGGTCGCGCCGGACAGGCTTGCGGTATCGGTGTACTTCGCGGCGTTTTCGGTGCGGATGACGATGACCTGCTTGTTGCGGATGTACGCTGCGGAGAACTCCATGTTCTCTTTGCGCTCCTCGGTGATGGTCATACCGTTCCAGATGCAGTCGATGCTCTTCGCGTTCAGCTCGATCTCCTTGGTGTCCCAGTTGATCTCAACGAACTCCGGAGCAACGCCGAGCTTGGCGCAAACCGCTTCGGCGAATTCGGTGTCGAAGCCGATGAGCTTGCCGTTGTCGTCGTAGTAGTTCATCGGGTCGAAAATGGTGATGCCGATGAGCATCTTGCCTTTTTCTTTGATGTATGCCGCGTCGTCATCTGCGGCAAAAGCAACGGTGGCGGTCAGCGCGAATGCGAGGACGAGCAACAGTGCAACGATCGATCTCATGGTCTTTTTCATGGTGGTTTCTCCGTTCTTTGATTTTGTATGTTAGTAATTTACCACTTTAGCATACTAAATTCAATAGCAAATCCAAAAGTTTTTTCTTTTTTTCGGAGGTGCTTTCACCAAAAGTTAACATTGCCCGCGTGGAAGGAAAAGCCGGGCTTATGCTATACTTTGAAACGATAAAGCGCAAGCAAACCCGATACGGAGGTCCCCACATGAAGTGGTTGTCGATGTTGCTCACGTTTGCGTTCATCGCGGGAAGCGCCGCCGGCGCATTCGCCGAAGAAGACCCTTGGACGGAAGAGATCGATCTGAATGATATCTATTTCGAATCCGGGTTTTACGATGAAACAGACGAAAACACGATTTTTGAATACGAATACGAAGGCGAAGACGAAGACGGGGAAGTATGGGAAGACCCGGAAGAGTTCTGCCTCGAAGTGAATTACCCGGAAGAGTCTTGGGTCGAACCCGAAGAGTATCCCGAAGAAACGACTGAGGCCGCTGTGGAAACCGTGCCGGAAGAGAGCGTGCTCCCGGCGCAGTATGATACGGAAATGACCTGTGTCGCCATGGGTGCCGATCTCACCCGCGCGCAACGGAATGCGGTCTATGCCGACCTCGGGGTCGAACCCGGAACGGTATTCGAGCTCTCCGTGACGAACAGCGAAGAACGCGCGTGCCTGTCGGGAATCCTGTCCGATGGGCAGATCGGGCGTTCGGCGCTCAGCTGTGTGCGCATCACGATCCTGCCGGAAGGTTCGGGTTTGGATATCCGGCTTAAAAACGTTACCTATCTCACGAACGGGATCATCCGCAACGCGCTGCATACCGCGGGCATCGACGACGCTCTTGTGATCGTCTCCGCACCGTATCCCGTCAGCGGGACCGGCGCCCTGACGGGGATCTACAAAGCGTATGAATACGCAACGGATTGCACCCTTTCCGCGGCGGCAAAGCGGCTCGGCGCGGAAGAATTGGTGATCACCGGCGAACTGTCCCGGTCGATCGGAGACGAACCCGCGGAAGCGCTGATCGGCGGTCTCAAGCAGATCCTCGGTGAAACGGCGACGATGTCGGATAAGCAGCTCAAAACGTATCTCCGCAATGCGACCGAGGAAAAGCTGACCGACAAGCAACTGAAAAAAACGATCAAACTCATCCGCCGCTTGGAAGACCTCGATGAAAACGAATTGTTCGATGTCGTTTACAATTATGAGAACGATATCGAGGGTCCGTTCTCCGGAGTCGTCGGTTTCCTCGAAGACCTGTTCGGTTGAAAACGAAACAAAAAAGAAGAGTGCGCATTGCACTCTTCTTTTTTTGTTCTTGTTCGTGTGTGGTCATCTGCGCTGCAGCGCGTCGATCGGTGTCATCGCGGCGGCTTTTGCCGCGGGATATCCGCCGAAGGCAATGCCGATCACCGAGCAGAACGCAAGCGAAGCGGTCGCGGCGATGGAGTAGATCTCCGTTTCCGTCTTCGCGATGAGGGAGTAGACCCGAAGCCCGACGACCGAGAGCCCGAGACCGATCAGACATCCGATGACGGAAAGCACGCAGGCCTCCGTCAGAAACTGCATCATGATGTGCTTGCGCTTCGCGCCGATGGCCTTGCGGATGCCGATCTCTCGCGTGCGCTCCGCAACGGAAACGAGCATGATGTTCATGATGCCGATGCCGCCGACCAGCAGCGAGATCGCCGCGATGCCGCCGTACAGCAGGGACATCGTGCCCGTGACGCTGTCGAGGGTGGATTGCAGCTGCGACTGATCGTAAACCGAATACGCGTCCTCATCCCCGGTCAGGCTGTACATCAGCTGTTCCGTATAGGTCTTCACCTCTGCAACGGCGTCGGCGGAGACGGCTTTGACGTAGAAGGTCGTGATATCGGTGTTGTCCGAAATGTGCTGTGCCGTCGTGAGCGGGATCAGCACGCGGCTGTCGAGGGAACCGCCGGAATCCGAACCGCTTTCCGTCAGCAGACCGACCACCGTGAAGATCGTGTTCGACATCGTGAACGTCTTGCCGATGACGTCGTAGCTTTGGTACAAAGTCCCCGCGATCTCCGTGCCGATGACCGCGACCTTCGTGTTCCATTCGAGGTCGCTCGGTACGACGGAACGGCCGGACTGCAGCTTCAGGTCAGCAACGTCCAGGTAGGTGTCCGTCACGCCCGTGGCGGATACGTTCAGGTAGCTCGATCCGCTGCGCACGGTGCCGCTCACGGTGAGGTAGGGGGCAACGCCGGAAACGGACTCGTGTTCCTTCAGCGGCGAGAGGTCGTCCTCCGTCAGGGCGATGTCTTCTTCGGTGATGGATACGGTCAGCAGTTCCGCACCCATCGAGGCGATCGCCCCCGTGATGGAACCGGTCGCGCTTTGCGCGATGCTCATCAGCATCACGACGCTCATAACGCCGATGATGATACCGAGCATCGTCAGGAACGAGCGCATTTTGTTCTTCGTCACGCTCCGCATCGCGAGGCGCACCGAGTTGAAAAACATCATCATATGATCTCGTTCTCTCCTGCTTTCTCGTAAAGGATGCCGTCGCGTACGAACACGGTGCGCTGCGCCTGTTCCGCGATTTCGGGGTTGTGGGTGATGAGGATGACCGTGTGCGTCTTGTTGGCGGCAAGGTCGGTGAAATACTGCATGATGTCGTTGCCGCTCTTGGTGTCGAGGTTACCGGTCGGTTCGTCAGCCAAAATCACGCCGGATTGATTCGAAGCCAACGCGCGGGCGATCGCGACGCGCTGCTGCTGCCCGCCGGAAAGCTGTTCCGGCGTGTGATGGATGCGGTTTTCAAGTCCCACCATCTCCAGTGCGGCTTTGGCGCGCTGCATCCGCTCCCTTGCCGGGACCTTCTGGTAGATCATCGGCAATTCAACGTTTTCGAGCGCGCTCATCTGGGGCAGCAGGTTGAACTGCTGGAACACGAAACCGATCTTCCGGGAACGGATGTCCGAAAGCTCCTCGTCGGTGCAGTCGTTGATGTCGATCCCATCGAGCAGATAGCTTCCGGTGTCCGCGGTGTCGAGGCACCCCATGATATTCATCAGCGTGGTTTTGCCGCTGCCCGAGGGACCGCAGATGGCAACGAATTCGTAAGGCTTGACATGCAGGTTCACATCCCGCAGGGCGTAGACCGGCTCGTCGCCCACGAAAAAGGTTTTGGTGATATGTTCGAGCTTCAGCATGGCGGTGCTCCGTTATCCGCGGTTGTTGCGGTTGCTGTTGTTATTGCGGTTACTGTTGT
>JAUNCT010000004.1:0-42960 GCA_030526425.1 Clostridia bacterium | reverse complement strand
CCGAAGTTGCCGCCGGGCATGCCGCTCATGCCGGGCATACCGCTGAAGTTGCCGAAACCGTTGGCGGTGGTCGAAGCCGACTGCTTCTGCGTGTAGCGCTGCGTCGTTTCGAGCACGGGGTAGATGATGCGGGTACCGGCGCTCAGCCCTTCACCGCTGACGGAGATGTAACTGCCGTCGCTCATACCGGTCGTCACGTAAATTCGTTCGTAATCGGCGGCGTTGAAGGTGCTCACGTTGGCGGTGTCGGTGCTCTTTCCGGTGACCTTCGCGACAACGGTGTTCCAAAGCTGTTTCAGCGTGGCGAGGATGCCGGTCTCTTCCGCTCCTGCGGCGCTCGTGCTTGCGGTAGAAGTGCGGTTCCGTCTCGTGCCGGTGCCTTCGGAACTTGCATCGGCGGAAGCCGTTGCGTCCTTGGATGCGGACTTGCCGGTGTCGCTTGCGTTACTGTCGTTTTTGCCGGATGTCGCATCGGCGGTGCCGGCAGTGGGGAGAGCCTGAGGCGCTTCGCCGAAGGAGGGCATGCCCTGGGGCATTTCACCGAACGAGGGCGCGCCTTCCGGCATTTCGCCGGGGGTGGGGAAGCCTTCCGAAAGCTCGGGCATCGCGTTTGCGGTACCGTCGGAAGCCGTGGTGTTGCCAAGCGGTCTGCCGCTGCCGGAGGGGCGTTCGCCGGACGCGGCGGAGCTGCCGTTATTCAGCAGCAGGTAGGCTTTTCCGGCTTCATACTGAACGGCGGCAACGGGCACGACAAGGGTCTTGCCGGAGGTGCTCGTCACGATGCTTGCGGTCGCGCTCATGCCGGGGTAGGCGTTTTCGATCGCGGCGGTGGTCACGGTCGCGGTGAAGCTCGTGACATAATTGCCGCTGCCCGCATAGCTCAGGTTCGAAACGGTGCCTTCGAAGGAGCCCTCGAGGGCGTCCATCGTGATGTCGGCGCTCTGACCGATCTTGACGGAGCCGATGTCGCTTTCGTCGATCGCAACGGAGAGGGTGTAGCCGTCCGCCTTCGTCAGGTAGCAGAGGGTGTCGCCCTGAACGGCGCTCGCGCCTTCGGCAACGGACAGCGTGGTCAGAACGGCGTCCTTATCCCAACGGACGACCAGCATCTCTTCCAACGCGGCGATGTCGTCCTCGATCTCGCGGACGGATTCCAAGCGCGTGTGGTAGGTGTCGTTCGGAGTGTCTGCGGTCAGGGTGAACAGAACGGCGCCCTTGTTGACGAGCTGGTTCTCCGCAACGCGGACTTCGTCGATCTGACCGTATTTCTGCAGCACGAGTACGGATTCGTTCGTGTCCAGCGTACCCGTTCCGTAAACCTTGCCGGCGAACGAGGAAACCGTGACCGGCGTGCCGATCGCGTAACCGTCGTCGGGGATGGTGATGAAGACCTTGTCCTCCGTCGTGCGGGAGACTGTGCCTTCGACCGCGGTACCGCCCACGGATACGGAAACGCTTTCATACAAACGGATCCCGTCCTTGCGGTCGAGAACGACGCGCATCATCCCGTCGGTGGAGATCACGCAAAGGTAGCCGGTATCCTCACAGGCGGAACCGGGGGTCACGCGGATGTCTTTGACGATGCCCTTGCGCGGTGCGGTGATGTTGCGGTTCGTGCGGGTCCTGGTCGTGCCCGTCAGCTTGTTCTGCGCACTCTGCAATTCGGTGTACAGCGTGGCGAGCTCGGCGTCGACCGCGTCGCTTTTCAGCGTCATCACCACGGTGTTTGCGGGCACGCTTTCACCGGGGGCAAAATAAATCTTTTCCACGGTGCAATCCGCGGGAGCGGTCGCCGTCAGCGCTTCGGTCGCGGCAAGTGTGCCGCTGCCGGAAAGCGTCGTGCGGATCTCGCCTTCCGTCACGGCTACGGTACGCGCACGCGTCACGCCGGCGGAAGCGGAATCGGTACTGAAGTCGCCGAACAGCAAAAAGCCGCCTGCGCCCAGCAGGAGCAGGATCAGCAAAATGAGGACCGCTTTACCGAAGCGGGAGCCCTTCTTCTTTTTCTTTGCCGGTTTGGCGGGGGTTGCGGGTTGTTCCATGGTTGGTCGCTCCTTACAGGTTTTCGGTGCACATGGCACCGTGATTTCGGATGTTCCCGGAAAAATCGGCGGAATCGGTCGCCGGTTCTCCGGAAGGACAGATTATATTATTGGGCTTCAAGTTAAAACGGATTGAAAACCGGGGGTGCCGTTTTTTTAAGTGCGTATTAGCGGAGATGATATAATACGATCAAGAGATTATCGTTTCCCCAAGGAGGCAACCGGTTTGAGAAGGATGCATTGGAAAAACATCGTGCGTATCGCGTTATATATTGTATTGACGATGGCGTTATTGATGACGGCTGAGGCAAAGGAAGCGGTGGTTAAGAACCCCGGTGAGCTTAAAGATGCTTTAGAGGACGATTCTGTAGATTCAGTTAAATTTGAATGTTCCATAAATACCCAAGATGGGATGACCGTGACAAAAACTATAGATCTAAACAAAAATAAATGGACAATTCAAGGTGGGACTGTATATATCAGTTCTTCATTGAAAAATGGAGATTTGTATATTTCGGGCGGCAAGGTTTTCGCTTATACGCAACCCAAAGATGTAAAATTACTGGGTTCGATGCGTATTGCGGATACTATCTCCGTTGATTGCATGGAAGGTACGGTATCTTGGATCAAGTATAGTGGTTCAGAGGAGGATAATTACAATTCTGGAGCAAGAGTATCCAACGGAACAGTGAGTTTGATGGTTGAAGCCAAGTCGGATTGTTCCCCCAAAAAAGTGTCCTCAATTAGAATTGGAAATGATACGTACAGAACCGGCGCTCGAAATGGAAGCTTGTTCGTTGAAGAGTTTGATATCAGATACGATTGGAATGGCGCGAATAAGGTGGATGGAGCACCTACAGGTTATACATGTACCGATAATCCCATTCAATTACCTACGCCAACTTTGAAAGGTTTTAGTTTTCTTGGTTGGAGTTCTAACCGATTTAGTGGGTTGATAAAGTCATTAGATCCTTCTTCCGGGATACAAGGCGATTTGGTGCTGAAGGCGGAGTTTGAAGAAGAGAAGGCCTCGCAATTCCCCGGCGGCGGTTCGCGTCCCTCGGGCGGCTCCCGTCCTTCCGGTTCCTTCGGTGGCGGCGGGAATAACGGCGCAGCGTCGGGAGCGACCGATTCGGCGACCGGAAACGATGAGAGCGGCAGCACGAGCATCCTCGGTTCCGCAAAATCCGCAGCATCGGCATCGTCGTCTGCGGCGGCGACTGCTTCCGCACCCGCGCAAAACAACAATAACAACAAACCCAGGCGCGTGGTCACAGCCTCCAAAAAGACGAAGACCGGCTTCGAAGGCACCGCGCCGAAGGCGGAGGATGTCGCCGGCACGGTCATTGAACGGGAACCCGACCGAACGCCCATGGTCGTGGGCGGCGGTTGCATCGCACTGGCGGGCGTTCTCGTCGCCGGCATGTGTATCCGCTCCCGGAAAAACAAACATCGGAAGTGAGAACGGTATGGGACCGCGCGTCCGGAAACGGACGGCCGCGGTCCTTGTTTTTCGTCCGTACTGTGGTACAATGGATAAGCCGCGCGGGGTCCCCGCGCAAAGCAAACCGAAAACGGTCGGCGTCAGCGGAGACCGGAGGAGGAAACGGAATGAAAGCCTTTTTGATGAAATTTTTCGACCGGAAGTTCTGGAAATTTCTTTTGGTCGGCGTTGCGAATACCCTGTTCGGTACGGGGATCATGTTCTTGTTTTACAATGTGTTCGGGCTCGGCTATTGGGTCTCGTCTGCTTCGAATTATTTCTTCGGCAGCATCCTGAGCTACATCCTCAACCGTATGTTCACCTTCGAAAACAAGGAAACGCCGGGCAAGACCCTGCCGCGGTTCGTGCTCAGCATCGGCGTTTGCTACCTGGTGGCATACGGCGTCGCAAAGCCTTTGGCACGGCGCGTGCTTTCGGGGTTCGCGGTCACCACGCAGGAGAACATCGCCATGCTCGTCGGCATGTGCCTGTTCATCGGTTTGAACTACATCGGTCAGCGCTTCTTCGTATTCAAAGAGAAAGAGGAGAAGAATTGAACGCGTTCACGGTACAACAGCCCGGAAGCATCGCTTCCGGGCTGTTGCGTTTTGCTGCAAAAACAAGCGCCGCAGCTGTCCGCTGCGGCGCATTTCGTTGTATATCGGGTCGTCGTCAAATCAGCGGGATGAGATATCCGCCGCCGCTCAGCGCGAGTGTTTTTCCGTTCAGCCACGCGTTCGCTTCGAGTTCACTGTTGTAATACAGGTTGAATCCGTTGCCGGTGATGTTCGAAAGCGTCGCGTCTTCATCCGACAGGGCGCCGACGGTGCTGTCCTCCGTCAGGATCCAGCGGGACGTGCTGTCGAGCGTGAGGCTCACATCCCCGGAATCCTCCCGGAAGGACCCCGTGAAAACGGAAATGTTTTTGAGCGTCAGTTCCGTCGCGCTTTCATCGCTTTCCGCAAAAAACGATCCGCTCCATTCCGAACGGTCGAGCGTCACCGCGTTGCCGTCTCCCGCAGTATGGATGTTTCCCATTACGGAGCAAGCCTCGAGAATGAGCTCCGCACCGGTGCACCCCAGCGGGAAGGAACCGGTGTTTTCGGCGGATTCCAATGTGCATCCGGTCAGCGAAACGCTGCTTCCCGCCGACGCCGAAACGCCGGTACAGCGCAGCCCGTTCAGCGACAGCGCAACATTCGTCAGCACGGCGGCGACGCCGTCGTGTACGGAAAATGCCCGGCTGTCGTTCCCGGAAAGCACCAGCACCGTATCCCGCACGGTCAGTGAGCCGGGACCCTCGGCGGAAACGGCGGTAACGCCCGAGGCGGAGGTGCTCAGCGTGCAGCGCTCCATCGTGAGGTGACCGTCCGCTACGGCGATCAGCGCCCCGTCGGAAGCGACCGCCGCATCCGTTTGATCGAACCCGCAGTTTTCCAGCGTCAAACGCGCTCCGCCGGAAACGAAGAACAGACCTTCGGCGTCGTCCGGGACCGTTTGCTTTGTTCCGGAAACGACGGTGTCCGAAGTGACGGCGGCAGGGGTCGGGGCTGCGGGCGCAGGTTCCGCGGTGGGTTCCGGCGTGGGTGCCGGGGTCGTTTCGGGGATGCTCGTTGCGGGCGGCGCAACGGGAACGGAGGGGGCTTTGGCACAAGCCGAAAGCAGAAGCAACGCCGAAACCGATACGGCGGCGAGCGGTGTTTTCCAATGCTGTTTCATGCCGATAGCGTAGCATGAAACCGGGGCGTGCGCAACAGCGAAAGAGACGTATCGAAGAGAGGTACACGAAAAGTTCACGGAATTCTCCGAAACCGCATTTGCGCAACCGCGAGAATAACTGATATACTGTAATGCTAAAGGAGTATGTCTTTATGGAAGATAAAATCATGATCGTTCCGGTGATCCCGCTCCGGGGCCTTGCGGTCCTGCCGGGTGAGATCATCCATTGCGATATCGGGCGCCCCAAAACCATCGGCGCCATGCAGCACGCCCTCGAAAAGGACGGGCTTGCTTTTTTGACTTGTCAGGAAGATCCGAAAAAGACCGAGATCACGCCCGACGACTTCAGCCCCTTCGGCACCCTGTGCAAGATCAAGCAGGTGTTCCGCGTTCAGGGCGATTCCGTGCACCTGCTGGTAACGGGTCTTTCCCGTGCGATGATCCGCGAGATCGTTTCGACCGACAGCTTTTTTGCCGCGCGCATCGAGAAGCTTTCCGAATCCGAGCCGGAACCGGCGGTCGCCGAAGCGCTCCGCCGCAAGCTGACGGAGGCGTTTGCCACATATACCGAAGAAAAGAACCGGCTCACCAAGGAACAGCGCGAAGCGATCGGTCGTATCTCTTCGTTCCCTGCGTTCACCGATGCCGTTGCGCAGTGCTGCCTGACCCGCGTTTCCGATAAGCAGGTCATGGTCGAGACTGCGGATGCGGAGGACCGTGCGATCCGCTTGCTGACCTTCCTCGGCGAAGAGCTCGAGGTCGTCCGCGCGGAGGCGAAAATCAGCGAAAAGGTCAAGGAAGCCGTCGCCCGCAACCAAAAGGAATTCGTCCTGCGCGAACAGCTGCGCGCAGTCAAAGAAGAATTGGGCGACACGGAAGATTCCAAGGCGGAAGTTTACCGTGCCCGCATGGAAGAAAAGAGCTTCCCCGAGGAGGTCCGTGTAAAACTCGAAAAGGAGATCGACCGCTATGCCGATCTTCCGCGCGGCTCGCATGAAATGCCCATGGCGGAAGCGTATATCGAGCTGATCCTGGATCTGCCGTGGACGGAAGCCACCGAGGACAATCTCGATCTCGTCCACGCCCGCGAGGTGCTCGACCGCGATCACTACGGCATGGAAAAGATCAAAGACCGCATCGTGGAAATGCTCGCGGTCTGCAAGCTCACGGGCAACGCCCAAGGGCAGATCGTCTGCCTTGTGGGACCTCCCGGCGTCGGCAAGACCTCCATTGCCAAGGCGGTCGCCGAAGCGATGGGGCGCAAGTACGTGCGTATGAGCCTCGGCGGCGTGCACGATGAAAGCGAGATCCGCGGTCACCGCAGGACCTATATCGGTGCGGAACCCGGCCGTATCATCGACGCGATGCGCAAGGCGAAGACCGTCAATCCGCTGCTGCTGTTCGACGAGATCGACAAGCTGTCGAACGACATCCACGGGGATCCCGCGGCGGCGATGCTCGAAGTGCTCGACAGCGCGCAGAACAACACCTTCGCCGATCACTTCCTCGAGTTGCCGTACGATCTGTCCAAGTGCATGATGATGACGACCGCGAACGACGCGTCCGCCATTCCGCAACCCTTGCTCGACCGTATGGAGGTCATCGAGGTCCCGAGTTATCTGTTCGACGAAAAGCTCGAGATCGCCAAGCGCCACCTGTTGCCCAAACAGCTCCAAAAGCACGGGCTTTCCAAAACCAACCTCCGCGTGAACGAAAACGTTCTCCGCGAACTCATCGAAGGTTACACGCGTGAAGCGGGCGTGCGTTCGCTTGAGCGTACCTTGGCAACGGTCGCACGGAAGACCGCATGCGAGGTCGTGAACGGCAAACAGCGCACGACGCTGAGCCTGAAGCTTCTCACCGAATGGCTCGGACCGAAAAAGTTCCGTCCCGATGAAGATGCCGGAGAAGAGCGTATCGGCGTCGTCAACGGTCTCGCATGGACGAGCGTCGGCGGTACGATGCTCGAGGTCGAAGCCAGCGTCCTGCCCGGCAAGGGTGTTCTGCAGCTGACGGGTCAGCTCGGCGATGTCATGCAGGAGTCCGCACGCGCCGCTTTGACTTGGATCCGCGCGAATGCCGCGGACCTCGGGATCGACGACGGTCTGTTCGAAAAGACGGATATCCATATCCATGTTCCGGAGGGGGCGGTTCCGAAGGACGGTCCGTCCGCGGGCATCACGATGGTCACGGCACTGGCTTCCGTTCTGACGGGCATTCCCGTCCGCGCGCGCCTTGCCATGACCGGCGAGGTCACCTTGCGCGGTCGTGTGCTGCCGATCGGCGGGCTCAGAGAGAAGCTCCTCGCTGCCGTCCGCGCGGGGATCACGACGGTACTCATCCCCGAAAAAAACAAAGAGAGCCTGTACGAGGTGCCGGACAGCGTCAAAGATGCGCTCGAGATCCGTTTCGTCCGCACGGCGGATGAGGTCCTTGCGTATGCGCTGGCGGAGTTGCCCGCACCGCATCCCGTGATGAGAAAGGAGGACAAGCATGCAGCAGTTTGTCATTAAACAGGCGGAGTTCGTGACGAGCGTCGGCACCAACGGGAACTACCCTGCGGTCGACGGTCCGGAGATCGCCATCGTCGGCAAGAGCAACGTGGGAAAATCAAGCCTGATCAACAAGCTCACGAACAACCGCAAGCTTGCCAAGACTTCGTCCACGCCGGGCAAAACGCGGCTCATCAACTTTTTCCGGCTGAACAACAGCTTCTACCTCGTCGACCTGCCGGGGTACGGCTTTGCCAAAGCCCCCAAGAGCGAACAGGCGCAGTGGGGACAGCTGATGGAAAGCTATCTGGCGAGCGGTCGCGTGAAACATCTGTTCCTTTTGGTGGATATCCGCCACGAACCGACGGCGGACGACAAGCAGATGTTCAAATACCTGATCTACTACGGTATCCCGTTCACGCTGATCGCCACCAAGGCGGACAAGCTTGCAAAATCCAAGCGCAAGCAGGAGGCGCTCAAAGCCGCAAAGGCGCTCGGCGCACCGAAACACGCCATCGCCTGGTCGAGTGAGACAGGGGACGGCATGCAGGAACTGCTCGAACGCATCGGGCAGATCGTGAACCCCGTCGAAGCGGTGGCGGAAGAAGCCGATGCCGGTGCGGCACCGGCGGAAAACGCGGTCGTTTCCGAGGAATGAACCGGGAGGAGAGCGTATGGAAAACAAACCGAATGAAGAATTGCGGCTCGTCGTCAAAACGGACCGTCCCTCGGCGTTTGCCGAACTCGGAATCCTTTACGTGGCGTTGTATGTCGTCATGTCGCTGCTGAATTCTTTGATCGTCGGCAGGTTCGACGTCAAGTTCTTCCTCTTGATGTTCCTGCTGATCGTTCTGTTGCTCCTCTATGCCGTGAAGAGCGCGGAATGCACGATCACTTTCGTCGCCGCGGATGAATTCCGCGGAGCACGCGCCTTTATCGAAATGGGACGCAAACGCATGGAACTCAGCGGTGTTTCCGCAGAAGAGTTCATCATCAAGCAGCTGCCGTTCGAAAAGAAACGCAATACCGGACTGATCCGCGTCAAAAAATACCGGATGTTCCTGTTCGGCATTTCCGGTATCGAAGAAGTACGCGCGTTTCTCGACAAGCATTTCCGGCGGAGCGTCAAGAAGAAAAAGAAATAACGCCGGCAACGGAATCGTGAACGCAATATGTCGGGAATGAAAAACCGTTTACCTTGCGTTGACGAACCGAAAACGGTGTGATAGGCTGATATGGTTCCAAATTAAACTAATCGGAGACGAAATATGGACAGACGGATCGAAACCGCTCTGCGTGGACGGAAATTCAAACGGTATATCGAACGCACGTACGATGACCTGAGGGAGCGCTTCGGTCTTCGTCAGATCGAGATCGAGCTGCTGCTGTATCTGGCGCTGGAACCGCGCGCGACCGCCAGCGAGATCTCCCGGGTACTCGAACTGAACAAGGGGCAGGTCTCCCAAAGCTTTGACCGCCTTTGCAAGGAAGGGTATCTGAACGCGGAGACCGATCCTGCGGACCGCCGCTTCAATATCTACACGCTGACGGAAAAAAGCACGGGTGTCGTCTGTGCGGCGGAAAAGATCAAACAGTCCGTCAGCGAAAAGATCTTCGGCGGCATCGATGCGGACGAGCTGGCGACAGCGGAGCGCGTCGCGATCCGGATCCTCGAGAATATCGATCGTCTCATGGAGGACGGCGGGAACACGAAAGAAAAGCACGGAGGCAATGATCAATGAAAGAGTTTTTCCGGAACCTCGGTTACAAAATGCAGCAGATGATGGTCGGTCGCTACGGCGCCGATGAGCTTTCGAACGCAATGACGATCGGTTCGGTCGTGCTGTTGTTGATCTCGATGTTTTCCGTCCGCTTGCGCTTTCTGTACTATATCGCGCTTGCTTTGATCGTGTATTCGATCTTCCGCATCTACTCGAAGGATCAGGCGCGCCGCCGCAGAGAACGCGAATGGTACCTCGGCATCACGGGGAAGGTCAAAGGATTCTTTTCGCTCATGAAGCGGAAATGGACCGACCGGAAAACGCATGTTTACGTCAAATGTCCCGGTTGCGGGAAGCAGCTGCGTGTGCCTAAGGGAAAAGGCAAGTTGCGCATCACTTGCCCCGGGTGTGGGAAAGTGATCGAAAAAAACACCTGATCGGCCGATCGGTGGGGGAAAACAAAGGGGAAACGTTAACTTTATGAGTGCATACAGAGAACACTGGATACGCAACACTTTCAAGACGCTGTTTTCGCGGGAAAACGTATTGAGCCTGCCGAATCTTCTGAGCTTGTTGCGGATCATGCTGGTCCCGGTGATCATTTGGGTCTTTCGCGAGAAGCAGTCCAACATCGGTGCCGTCGTTCTGATCCTGATTTCCGCCGCGACGGATATCGCCGACGGGAAGATCGCGAGAAAGTACAATATGACGACGGATCTCGGAAAGATCCTCGATCCGATCGCGGATAAGCTGACGCAGGGCGCAATGGTCGTTTGCCTGCTGCAGTGCTATCCGTCGATGAAATACCTGCTGATCATCTTCGTTGCGAAAGAATTGATCCAGGCGCTGATGGCGGGTGTCACGCTCCGGAAATACGGCAACGCGATTTCGGCAAAGTGGTTCGGCAAAGCGAGTACCGTCGTGTTTTATTCGGTCATGGTCGTGCTGTTCGCTTTCTCGAAAATGCCCGCGCAGCTGTCCACGGTCCTGATCGGGATCTCGGCGGGGATGCTTCTGCTGTCACTGGCGTTGTACGCCCGGTTCTTCATCGGTCTGCTCCTGCATCCCGATCGCGCATCCAACTGAAAAGATCGCAATCAACGAAACAGTCCGCCTTTCGATGGGCGGGCTTTTTTTCTGCCCCGATGCCGTTCGGTCTTGCCCGGACATGAAAACACCCCCGGACGCATTTGCGTCGCGGGGATGTTTTGAACGGTTCGCGGTTCAGGCGGCGGGGGCTTCGGTGACCTCGGGCGCAACCGTTTCGGTCACTTCGGTTTCCGCAGTCTCGACGGTCTCGGAACCGGTGGTCTCGGTCGCTTCGGGCAGAGCTGCCTGGGAGCCGATCTCACCTGCTTCCAAACGCGCGGAGCAGGTCTTGCAGACCTCGGTGCGGTTGGCCTGAATGGCTTCTTCAACGGTGCCCGCATACAGCGTGCCGCTGTTGCGGATGTGCTGGCAATCCTGGTCGTAGTGATACTTGTGACCGAAGGTGGTCCAGTATACTTCGCCGAGACCAGCAGCCTCTGCTTCCGCCAGCTGCTGAGCCTTCTGCTCGGCGGAGATGGGGTTGAAGTCGATACCGGTCACGGCGCAGATCAGGGCGAAGCCGATCAGACCGATCGCCACGAATTTCTTCGTCTGCTCGTTCAGGGTCTTTTTGTCCTTGAGCAGGAAGATGATGATCGGCACGAAGGCGATGAGGCTCATCAGCACGCCGAGGTTGTTGTGCAGGAAGAACTTGACTTTGTTCTTCTCGCTGGCGGGATCGATCAGGTTCGAACGCTTCCAGAGCTGGTTCGCGATGAGAACGACGATGAAGTCGACGACGAGTGCCGCAATGATGAACATCACGCGCTTGTCGTGGATGCTGCCGTCGGTCACTTTACCCGCAAGGCAGATCTTGCCGGTGATGACCATGATCGCGAAAACTTCGCAGGCGATACCGGCAAACCAAAGCGCGAACGCGCCGATGCGCTTTCCGGTGGCGCTGCCCTCTGCGGGCTTTGCGGGCTGGGGCGCGGCCTTTTTCACAGGCGCGGCTTTCGTTTCACTGCCGTCCGCACGGACGATCTTTCGGGTCTTTTTTTCTTCCATGTTTACTCCCTTCTTGATGACCGCAGGAAACCCGAAGGGGGACCTGCGAATATTTCCGCATAAAATATTAACAGCAAACGAGGCAAATGGCAATAAAAACAACGGTCCCTCCCGTAATGGGAAGGGACCGGAGAACGGTTATTTTTCGAGGTACATCAATCCGAGCGTATTCGGACCGCAGTGGGAACCGATTGTGCTTCCCGCCCGCAGCACGTGGACCTCGTCGAAGTGCATCAGCGATTCCGCCTTTTCGCGGATCATCGCGGGGATCGTGTCCTCGGGGCACGTGTGAACGATGAACAGGCGTTTCGTATCGATGCCGTCGTTGTTGGCGAGGTGTTCGGTCGTGTATTTGACCAGAGCTTTTTCGATGCTGCCCATGTACTTTTTCGCGCTGCTCATCGCACCGCATTCCTCGGTCAGCACCTCGATGGAGGGTTTCAGCTTGAATGCGGCGGCAGCCAGCTGCGCCATGTTCGAGCAACGGCCGCTTGCATGCAGAAATTCCAGCGTGTCGATGACAAAGCTCGAACGGATCTTCGGGACCAATGCCTCGAGCTCGCCCACAATCTCATCGAGCGGACGGTCCTCCCGGATGCGTTCTCCGGCTTCGCAAACGAGCAGACCGAATCCGCAGGAAAGGTTTTTCGAGTCGATGACACGGACATTGCCGACGATGTTGGCGGCGATCCGGGCGTTCTGGTGGCAGCTGGAAATGCCGGAACCCAGAGAGATGTGCAGGACCTCATAGCCGTCGTCGACAAAGGGCTTGAAGAACTCGATGTACTCATCGGGGTTGATCGCCGAGGTCTTCGGAAGGATCTTGTCCGTTCTCCAAATGTCGTAGATCTCTTCGTTTGTGATGTCGACTCCGTCGGAATAGCTTTTTTCCCCGACGAGAATATGCAGGGGAATGAGACGCACATCGTAGCGATCCCGGAGTGCGGCACCGATATCACACGGGGTGTCGGCGGTGAGCAAACGTTTCCGTTCCATAGGCGATCCTTTCACAACGCGGACAAAAAAGATATCCGTCCGAGAATAATACTTGTATCAGCATATTTCCGCAATCTAAATTGAAACGAAACTCGTCGCACGGAACGGAATGCGGGGTTTTCTTGCGATATCGTTATGGATTTCCGTGCCGTGAAATGTTACAATATCATAATACGATCGTAAAATAGGGGTGGTGTGCGTTGTTCGGCTATGTCGTGCCCGATGAGGGCGAACTGAAAGTCAAAGAACTTGCGCTGTACCGCGCTTATTATTGCGGTTTGTGCAAAACCATCGGCGAACGCTACGGGCAGACGGCACGGTTGTTTTTGAGTTACGACTGCGCATTTCTCGCGTTGCTGCTGTCGGGGCTGACGGAAGCCCCGCCGTGCACGGAGCAAGGGTGCTTCAAACACCTGCATCCCAAGCGTTCCGTCGCGGTCCCGCAGCCGGCTTTGGATTATGCGGCGGCGGTCAATGTGCTTCTTGCAAAAGAGCGTGCCCGGGATGAGCTGCACGACGAAAAGACGGTCCGCAGCGCCGCGGCGCTCGCGGCGTTGTACCGTGCCGGGAAAAAAGCCGCTTCCGAGTATCCCGGTTTATCCGCGGCGATCGCATCGCAGCTCGGGCGTCTGGCGGAAGCCGAGCGCGCGGGGGAGACCTGTACCGATGTCCCTGCGGATGCTTTCGGCACGCTGATGCGGGAGATCATCCGCAACGCCCCGGAAGTCACGGACGATGCCCGCCCTGCTTTGGAATGGATGTTTTACAACCTCGGCAGGTGGATCTATCTCATCGACGCGTGGGATGACCGGGAGAAGGATGCGAAGAACGGCAATTACAATCCGTTTCTCGCGGCGAAGCTTTCCGGGGAGGACGCTTCGTATCTGATCGGCATGTCGCTTGCGGAAAGCGTGAAGGGATACGATCTCGTTCCCGTCAAGACGCACGGGGGACCATTGGACAATATCATGCACGAGGGACTGCAAAGAAAGACGCGCCTCGTTTTGGAAGGGACCGAAGAATGAATCCATATAAGGTTCTGGGTGTGCCGGAAACGGCAACGAAGGAGGAGATCCGCGCCGCGTATCTCAAGCTGGTGAAAAAATACCACCCGGATAAGTACACCGACAATCCGCTCAAAGAGCTTGCGGGCGAAAAGCTGAAGGAGATCAACCTCGCCTACGATATGCTCACGAAAAACGCACAGGACGGAAACGGCGCCTACGCGGGCGGGAACGGAGCGGGCGGAAACGCCTACGGCCGCTCGACCGGGGCGTACGGCAACGGCTATTCCCGCAATACGGGAAGTACCTATGCGGGACCGAATGCCGAAGCGTTCCGCACTGCGCGCGCGTATATCCAAAGAAACGATCTCAACGCCGCCCGCCGTATCCTGGACGGGATCGACACCCACAATGCGGAATGGAATTTCCTGTATGGGGTCATCTACCGCAGGGAGGGCTGGCATGAGAAGGCGCGCGCCTGCATCACCGCCGCTTACCGGGAAGAGCCGGACAATCCCGAATACCGTTATGCGTACCGCACGATGGCGGGGGAAAGCAATGCGTATTCGAGAACGTATTCCCGCAGTTCCCGGTCGGACGATCTGTGCACTTCCTGCTCGGCGATGCTGCTCTGCAGCCTTTGTACCGGCGGCCGATTGTTCTTTTGCTGTTGACCGTTCAAAAAAAGTTCATTTTTTTCGGATTTGCAGAAGGTTTCGGTTGACAAATTCGGCGCGGCTCGATAAAATAACTTTTGGTTATCTTGAATGGGGAGTATTCCTATGGAGTTACAGATTGCAAACGCATTGCGCATGGTGAGCGAAAGCTTTCCCTTCGTTATCGAAGAAACAGTGCAACCGCAACTGTACGGTGAGCGCACGGTATCGTTTGCGGAACCGCTCCGTGTCGAAGGCACCTATGTGTTCGACGGTAAAGCCATCACCGTGACGGCGACCGTCACCACGGTCCTCAACTCGGTGTGTGCCCGCTGTGCGGAACCTTTCCGCGAGCCCTTCTCCTTCGGAATGGAAGAACGCTTTGTGCGCGATGCCATCCTGACGGAGGATGACGACGAGGAGATCTACCCGTATGAAAGTGACCGGCTGTTGCTCGACAAGGCAGTGATGGACAATCTGTACCTGCAACTTCCGAGTGTCAGTGTCTGCCGTGAGGATTGCAAAGGGCTGTGCCCTGTATGCGGCATCGACCGGAACAAGGGCATCTGTACCTGTGAGCAAGGCGAACCGGAAGGACCGTTCGCGGTTCTGTCTAAGATAAAATTTTGAGGATGATAAGGATTAAGGAGGTGTAATCATGGCAGTACCCAAGAGAAAAACTTCGAAGGCAAAGAGGGATCAGCGCAGAGCAAGCAACTTCAAGCTGGAGCAGCCCAACCTCAGCGAGTGCCCGCAGTGCCACGAGCTTAAGGCTTCTCATGTCGTTTGCAAGAAGTGCGGCTATTATGATGGCGAGCAGGTCGTGAAGGTTGACTGACGACTTGACCGGTCATAACAGTACCGTAACGCCGACCGTGATCCGTTCGGAGTCATAAAGGAGACCCGTTTTTTGCGAGACGGGCCTCTTTTTGTTTGATAAGGGAGAATCAGTATGAAAATTTGTATCGATGCGATGGGCGGCGACAACGCTCCGGTCGCAGTTTTCGAAGGTGTGAAAGCCGTTCTCGGGAAACTCGATCCCGCGACCGAGCTCCGCTTGTACGGGACCGGGGAAGCGAAAGCACTTGCGGAATCCATGGGGATCCTTTCCGAAAGGGTCGGTTTCGTCGTGACGACCGAGGTGATCGGTTGCGACGAGTCCCCCACGATGGCGATCCGCACGAAGAAGGATTCTTCGATCGTGCGCGCTTTGCAGGATATCGCCGCCGGTAACGGCGACGCCATCGTTTCGGCGGGCAGTACGGGTGCCGTTCTGACGGGCGCAACGCTGATCGTCAAACGCCTCCCGGGGATCAAGCGCCCCGCGCTCGCTGCGGCGATCCCGAATGTCGTCGGCGGCCGCGTCCTGCTCTTGGACAGCGGCGCGAACACCGACTGCAAGCCCGAGTATCTGGTGCAGTTTGCCATCATGGGCAAGGCATATATGGAAAAGGTACAGGGGGTCCCGTCGCCGAAGATCGGTTTGCTCAACAACGGCGCGGAGGCCGAAAAAGGTAACGAGCTCACCAAGACCGTTTACGGTAAGCTTCTCGAAGCGCCGATCGATTTTGCGGGGAACTGCGAAGCGCGTGAAGCACTGAGCGGGGACTTCGACGTGATCGTTGCCGACGGCTTCGACGGCAATGTGCTGCTCAAGTCCATCGAGGGGACCGCCTCCGCGATGATGACCATGCTCAAGCGCGAGCTGTACGGTTCTTTGCGCACCAAGATCGGCGCGGTCATCGCGAAACCCGCTTTCCGGAATCTCAAGAAGGTCCTCGATTATACCGAGGAGGGCGGCGCACCGCTTCTGGGCGTCCGCGCGGGCGTCGTCAAAGCGCACGGCAGCTCGAACGCAAAGGCGTTCGCGGCAACGTTCCTGCAGGCCGAACGGCTGGTTGCGAACAACGTCACCGGTGTGATCGCCGAAGCATTGAAAGACCTCGCCGAGGAGTGAAGCGGCTCCGCCGGATGTCCGCGGTTATTGACAGATGGAACGCGCTCGTTTAAAATGCATCTTGTCGCAATATGCGGAAATCCAAATGGGCAGCAAGCCCCGAGAGGTAATCATATGAAGTATTTTGATAAAGTACGCGATGGTCTGGTCAACCAGCTTGGCGTCGATGCAGCATCCGTCACCGCAGAGAGCCGTCTGATCGAAGATCTGAAAGCGGATTCTCTGGACATCGTCGAGCTCGTTATGGACCTCGAGCAGGAGTTCAACATCCAGATCCCCGAAGAAGATCTGGTGAAGCTGCGCACCGTCGGTGATATCGCGGCGTATCTCGAAAACAAGTAAGCCCCGGTCGTACGGGCAAAACCCGCATCGGGATCGGTGCGGGTTTTTATCATACCGAAGGAGAGTGATCCCATGGGAAACGATCTGCATGACCGCTGTTCCGCGTTGGAAGAGGCGCTCGGATACACGTTCCTGGACAGGAAATATCTTGTAACGGCGCTGACGCATACCTCCTATGTGAAAGGCGATGGCAAGCATGCGGAGCACAACGAGAGAATGGAATTTCTCGGCGACGCGGTGCTGGAGCTATGCGTGAGCGAATACCTTTACAACAAACATACCGAAATGAGCGAGGGCGGGCTTACCCGCACCCGCGCCCGCCTTGTCTGCGAGGAGGCGCTGTTTTCCGTTGCGCAAAAACTCGGCATCCCCGGGTGTCTGCGCCTCGGTCACGGCGAGGACCGCATGGGCGGAAGGAGCAAGCCGTCGGTCGTATCCGATGCGATGGAAGCGGTGATCGGCGCGGTCTTTCTCGACGGCGGTCTCGAACCCGCGAAAAAACTGATCATCGGTCACGTGGTCGGTGAGCTCGAGCGCGTTGCCGTGGATATGATGGACCGCGATTACAAGACGCGCTTGCAGGAATGGGCGCAGGCGCGCCATCTCGGTCAGGTCACCTACCGGGAGATCGGTTCCGAAGGACCCGATCACATGCGTACATTCACGATGGCGGCGGAACTCAACGGGAAAGTTCTCGCGACCGGAAGCGGTAAGAGCAAGCAGGCTGCAGGGCAGGCTGCCGCCGCGACGGCGTTGACCCGTTGCCGCGAAAACAGAACGGAAGGAAACGAGCGCAGGTGAGACTGACAAAACTCGAGCTGTCCGGATTCAAATCGTTCGCGCGGAAAACGGAACTGGATTTTGCGCAAGGCATCACCGCCGTTATCGGACCGAACGGCAGCGGCAAAAGCAATATCGCAGACGCCGTGCGCTGGGTCCTCGGCGAGCAGAGCGCGCGTTCCCTGCGCGGTTCGCGCATGGAAGACGTCATTTTCGCGGGCACGGCGGAGCGGAAGCCGCAGGGTTTGGCGGAAGTCACGCTGACCTTCGACAACTCCGACGGAAAACTGAACATCCCGTATAACGAGGTGGCGATCACGCGCCGGCTGTACCGCAGCGGTGAAAGCGAGTACTGCATCAACCGCGCGACATGCCGCCTGAAGGACGTGCAGGAGCTGTTCCGCGATACCGGTATCGGCAAAGACGGATATTCCATCATCGGTCAGGGCAAGGTCGACGAGATCCTTTCGAACAAATCGAACGACCGCCGCGCCGCACTCGAAGAGGCGGCAGGCGTCATGCGTTTCCGCGTCCGCAAGGAAGAGGCGGTGCGCAAACTCGACCACACCGCCCAAAACCTCGAGCGGATCGAGGACATCCTGCGGGAACTCGGTGAACGGGTCGGTCCTTTGGAAGAACAGAGCCGTGCGGCACGGAGATATCTTGTTCTCAGAGACGAACTGAAGGATCTCGAGATCAACGATTTTTTGTTCCGCTACGAACGGTGCGGAGAAAAGATCTCCGGTGCGAAAGCGGCGATCGATCAGTTCGGGGAACGGAGTGCCGAAGCGGACGGAGAAGCCGCCGCACTCAGGGAACGTATCCGTGCGGATGAAGAAAAAGCGGAAGAGGTCGAAAGCCGGCTCCAACAGCAGCAAAAGCGCCTGATGACGCTCATGGCCTCGGTCGAAACATACATCGGCGAGAGCAAGGTGCTGACGGAACGCAGAGAACACGGCGAAAAGGACCTGAAGCGCCTGCGGGAGCAGGTCGATACGCTCAATGCCCGTGCGGACGAACTGACGCAGACGCTCGCCGGCTTGGATGCGGATACCGGAAGGGCGAAGCTCATCCAACGCGCGGAAAACGAATTGTCTGCGGGGGAAGCGGCGCTTGCCGAACTCGAGCAGGCGGTTTCGTCGGCGGAAAACGAACTCGAAACCAAGAAGAACAGCATCATGGATGCGATGAACCGTTTGGCGGATGTCCGTGCGGACGCCTCCCGGTTCGAAACGATGGAAAAAGCGCTCAAGGACCGTATGGAAAGCATCCGGTCCGAGATCGGCGCACTGGATTGCGGCAGGGCGGGGCTCGATGAAGAATACGCCGCGGCGCAAAGCGAACACGGCGAAAAGGAACGCGCCGTGCGCGATGCGGAAACGGCGCTGGAAAACGCCCGGCGGAACCGCTCCGAACTGCAGGACAAGCTTGCGGAAAACGCCAACCGTTGCCGCATGCTCGAAACCGAAACGGGTTCTGTCCGTTCGCGCTTGCATCTGTTGGAGGAGATGGCGAAGAACCGCGAAGGTTATTTCAATGCCGTCAAGCACATTATGAACGCCGCCGACCGCGACCCGAAGCTGGGCGCGGCGATCGTCGGCGTTGTGGCAGAGCTCATCCGGGTACCGGAAGAAGTCGAGAACGCCGTCAATATGGCACTCGGCGCACACGCGCAGGATATCATCACACCGACCGCGGAGGACGCGCGTTTCGTCATCGATACACTCCGCAAAAGGGATTACGGCAGGGCGACCTTGCTGCCGATGGCTTTGCTGCGGCACAGACCGCCGGATGAGGGTGAGAAGCGCGTCGCCCGCGAAGAAGGGTGCCTCGGTTTCGCAAGCGATTTGATCGGCTGCGATCCCGGGATCCGTCCCGTCATCGATTATCTGCTCGGGCGGACGCTCGTCGTCAAAGACCTCGAAAGCGGTATCCGCATTAAAAAGAAAGGCGCGGGCGGACTGACGATCGCCACGCTCGACGGTGATATCATTTCCACCGGCGGCGCCATGAGCGGCGGCAGCATCAAGAAACAGCAATTTTCCCTGCTCGGCAGAGAGCGTGAGATCCGCGAGCTGTCGGAGACTCTGGCGAAAAAAGAGGAACGCCTCGCCAAGTCGGAAACCGAAGCGGAATCCATCCGGAAGGACCTGCTTCTTGCGGAGATCCAGGCGGAAGCCTTCCGCGAGGAACTCGAGGAACGCAGGATCGAGCATACCAAGAGCAACGAAAAACTGGAGCTGATCCGGCACGACGTCGAAAACGAAAACGGGCGCCGCTCCCGGTTGGAAGAGGAACTGGCGGGGCTCGAAGAGAACCTTGCCGATTTCGGCAGACAGCGCGAAGAAAGCAGCCGCGTCGCGGGCGGGATCGAATCCGGCAATACCGCTTCCAGAGAAGCGGTGCGCCTGTGTGCGGAGAAGCTTTCGGAACTCCGCGCACGGAAGGATGTGGCGGCGGAGCGCCTCACCGAGCAGCGTATCCGCCTGATCGGGCTGAAAAACGAGCAGGAAGCCGAGGAGAACGAACGCAAGCGGCTCCTGACCGAGCGGGACGAATGCCTCGTCGAAGCCGAACGGAACAAGGCGGTCGCCGAACGGGTCCGTCTTTCTCTGGAGGAAGTTGCGAAGGCGCTTTCCGAAACGGAAAAGAAAGTCGGAAACGAAAAAGACGGGGCGGACGAGCAGCGCGCGCTCGAGCGGGAACTCGAAGCCCAACGCCAAAAGATCTCGGAACGGGTCCGCGGCGAACGGGAAAAACTCGAAGGTCTGTCGGCGGAGCTTCGCGACCTGGCGGATCAAAAGCACAAACAAGAGCTGGTGCTCAGCCGTACGGAACTGGAACTGCAGTCTCTGCAGGACAGGATCTGGGCGGATTACGAGCTCACATACGAAAACGCGCTCGAATTCCGCAAGGACCTTCCCGTCGGACCGACGGCGGAGCGGATCTCGGTCATCCGCAAAGAGATCCGCGGACTGGGACCGATCAACCTCGCCGCGATCGAGGATTACAAAGCCGTCGGAGAGCGCTTCGAAACGCTGTCCGCACAGCGGGACGATCTGAGAAAAGCCGAGGCGGATCTCACCAAGCTCGTTGCCGAACTCACGGGTTCGATGGAGAAGACCTTCCGTACGCAGTTCGAAGTGATCCGAAAGAACTTCAACGAGACCTTCTCCGAATTGTTCGGGGGCGGTGCCGCGGAGCTTCGCTTGGCGGACAACAACAGCGTACTCGACTGCGATATCGACATCATCGCACAGCCGCCGGGAAAGAAACTGCAGCTGCTGAGCCTCCTGTCCGGCGGAGAAAGGGCGCTCACGGCGATCGCACTGCTGTTTGCGTTGCTCAAACTCAAGCCGCCGGCGTTCTGCGTGCTCGATGAGATCGAAGCCGCGCTCGATGAAGAGAACGTCAGCCGTTTTGCGGACTACGTGAAAACGTATTCCCACGGGACACAGTTCATTCTCATCACACACAGAAAAGGCAGTATGGAAGTCTGCGACTCGCTGTACGGCGTTTCCATGGAGGAACGCGGCGTCAGCAAGGTCGTCAGCGCAAGATTCGGAGAGGAGAAACAATAATGGGATTTTTTGACAAACTGAAACAGGGGCTTGCAAAGACCCGCGAAGCGGTGTTCGGCAACCTGTTTTCCTCCGCGGAAAAGATCGACGACGCGTTTTTCGATGAACTCGAGGAAGGTCTGATCCTCGCGGATGTCGGTATGGAGACGACGGAGGAACTTCTTGAGGAACTCCGCAACGCTTGCAAACGCGAACACATCAACACCCGCCCCGAAGCGAAGCAGAAGCTGATCTCGATCGTTGCGGATCACATGCGTCCGGAGCGCCCCTTTGCCGCCGAGAACGGCAAAGCCGTGCTGCTGATCGTCGGCGTGAACGGCGTCGGCAAAACGACTTCCATCGGTAAGCTCGCACATGTGTACAAGCAAAGCGGTCGCGCGCCGATGCTTGCTGCGGCGGATACCTTCCGTGCGGCCGCGGCGGAGCAGCTTGCCGAATGGGCGGAGCGTGCGGGTGTGCCCATGGTGCGCCATCAGGAAGGTTCCGATCCCGCCGCCGTCGTGTTCGACAGCGTCGCGTCGTATAAGGCGAAGAACTGCGACCTGTTGATCGTCGATACCGCAGGCCGTTTGCACAACAAGCAGCATCTGATGGACGAGCTGTCGAAGATCGGCCGCGTCATTTCCAGAGAATTGCCCGATACGCCGTGCGAGGTGCTCCTCGTGCTCGATGCGACGACGGGACAGAATGCGGTCGCACAGGCGCGTGCTTTCAAAGATTCCGTGCCGCTTTCCGGCGTGATCCTCACCAAGCTCGACGGTACTGCGAAGGGAGGCGTCGTGATCGCCATCGCGAACGAACTCCGTGTGCCGGTGCGTTTCGTCGGCGTCGGTGAGAAGCAGGACGACCTGCAGCGGTTCGATCCCGATGAGTTTGCCGCCGCGCTGTTCTGAGAACTCCCGTTTTTTCGGGAAAAACATTGACAACCGCATAAAATAACGTATAATGGAACAGGTGTAAAACAAATTTACTTTACACCTGTTCTTTTGAGGTGAAGATCGTGGAACGACTGATCGAACTCGGCCGGCTGTATGATTATTACGGCATGCTCTTGTCCGAACGGCAAAGCTTGTTTGTGGATGCATACGTCAATGAGAATCTTTCTCTTGCGGAGATCGCCGAGCGCGAAGGCGTGACACGTCAGGCTGTCCGCGCGGGGATCGTCCAGGCGGAAGAACATCTGCGGTCGTTGGAACAAAAGCTCCGCATGATCGAAAGAACGGAAACCACGCGCGCTTTGATCCGCGAATTCCGCACCGCTGTGGAAACCACGGCGCTCGATGCGGCGGAAAGGCAGCTGCTCCTCCGCGGGGCAGACGCGATCGGCGCCGTTTGGGAGGAATAACATGGCATTCGAAGGCATCACCGGAAAACTTCAAAACGTCTTCAAAAAACTTTCCGGCAGAGGTAAGCTTTCCGAGAAAGAAGTGCGCGAAGCGATGCGCGAGATCAAGCTCGCGTTGCTGGAAGCGGACGTCAACTTTCTCGTCGTAAAAGAGTTCATCGCTACCGTTACCGAACGCGCCATCGGCGCTGCGGTGCTCGAGAGCCTCACACCCGGTCAGCAGATCATCAAGATCGTCAACGAAGAGCTGACGGAACTGATGGGCAAAACCGCGCAGAGGATCGATTTCGGCTCCGTCAAACCCGCCGTCATTCTGATGTGCGGTCTGCAGGGCGCCGGTAAAACCACGATGTGCGGAAAACTCGGTGCGCATCTCAAAAAGCAGTACAACAAAAAGGTCCTGCTTGCTGCGTGCGATATCTACCGCCCCGCGGCGATCGATCAGTTGAAGGTGGTCGGTGCGCGTGCGGAACTGCCCGTGTTCGAACGCGGGCAGGAAGACCCGGTGGAAACCGCAAGACTCGCGGTCCAAAAGGCACAGCACGATTTCCTCGATGTCGTCATCGTCGATACCGCAGGTCGTCTGCACATCGACGGCGATATGATGGATGAGCTCAAACGCATCCGCGATACCGTGAAACCGAGCGAAGTCTTGTTGGTCGTCGACGCGATGACCGGTCAGGACGCCGTGAACGTCGCGAAGACCTTCAACGAAACGGTCGATATCACCGGTGTGATCCTCACCAAGCTCGACGGCGATACCCGCGGCGGTGCCGCGCTCTCCGTCCGCAAGGTGACCGGCAAGCCGATCAAGCTCTGCGGTACGGGCGAAAAGCTCAACGAGCTCGAAGTGTTCCATCCCGACCGGATGGCATCCCGCATCCTCGGCATGGGCGATGTGTTGTCGCTCATTGAAAAGGCGCAGGAATCCTTCGACGAGAAAAAAGCAGCGGAAACGCTGAACCGCATGAAGGACAATTCCTTCACGCTGGATGATTTCCTCGAGCAGATGCAGTCCGTGAAATCCATGGGACCCATGGAAGACCTGCTCAAGATGATCCCGGGCGGCAATCAGCTCGGAGACGTCAAGATCGACGAAAAGCAGCTGGCGCACACCGAAGCGATCATCAAGTCGATGACCAAGAAGGAACGGCAGGATCCCGCAGGCGTGCTCAACGCTTCCAGAAGAAAGCGCATCGCCGCCGGAAGCGGCACGACCGTGCAAGAAGTCAACCGCTTGGTCAATCAGTTCGATCAGACCAAAAAGATGATGAAGCAGATGATGGGATCGTCCGGTAAGCTGCGCCGTATGTTCGGGCGCAGGGGCGGGTTCCCGTTCGGACGCTGACGAAAGAACGAATAACGGATTTCCGTTTTCGATAGATCAACAAATTTAAATTCAAAATAACGGAGGAACAAACAATGCTTAAGATCAGACTTCGCAGAATGGGCGCAAAGAAGGCTCCTTTCTATCGTATCGTCGTTGCGGATTCCCGCGCACCCCGTGACGGTGCTTTCGTCGACGAGATCGGTTATTACAACCCCACCGTCGAACCCGCCGAGCTGAAGGTCGACAACGATGCGGCCGCACAGTGGGTCAAGAACGGTGCTCAGCCCACCGATACCGTCCGTGCACTGCTCAAGAAGAGCGGCGCGATCCAGTAAGAGGTTTCCGCAATGAGCGAACTGGTGCTTTTCATCGCCAGGAGCCTTGTGGATGCACCGGATGAAGTCCGCGTAGAGAGCAACGAGGAAGGCGATACCACGGTCATCCGTCTTCATGTTGCCGAAAACGACATGGGCAAGGTCATCGGAAAGAAAGGCCGCATCGCAAAGGCCATCCGTACGGTCGTCCGCGCCGCTTCCATCCGCGAAAACAAGAGATATCAGGTGGAGATCGATTGAAACAATATCTCCGAATCGGGTGCATCGTGCGCGCGCATGGCGTGCGCGGTGACGTCAAGCTTGAACCGACCACGGACCGCGTCGAGCGGTACCGTGGTCTTTCGCATGCTTTTTTGGAACAAAAGGGAAGCTATACCGAAGTGAAGCTCTCGAACGTGCGGCTGATGAACGATGCCGTCGTGCTCCATATCGCGGGAACGGATACCGTCGATGCGGCAAACCTGCTGCGCGGCGCGTTCCTGTGCGTGGACAGAGCACACGCGGTCAAGCTCCCGGAACATACCTATTTCATTTCCGATCTTATTGGACTGACCGCTTCCGATACCGAAGGGCGCGTTTACGGTAAGATCACCGAGGTGTACGAATATCCCGCAAACGATGTTTACGTCATCGACGACGGAAAGCTCATGGTGCCCGCACTCAAGAAGGTACTGCATGAGGTGGCTCCGGAAGAAGGACGCATCGTTTTCGATGCGGAAGTGCTGAAGGAGGTCGGACTCGTTGCGGATTGATATCCTCACGCTGTTCCCCGAGATGTTCGGCGGCGTATTCGGGGCAAGCATCCTCGGGCGTGCCTGTGCTGCGGGTCTGATGGAGATCCGCACGCACGACATCCGCGCATATACCGAAAACAAACACCGGAAGGCGGACGATTATCCCTTCGGCGGCGGTGCCGGGCTCGTCATGATGGCGCAGCCGATCTTTTCCTGTATGGAAGCCGTTCTGTCGGAGGGCGCGCCCGCAAAGCGCATCCTGCTGACACCGCGCGGCAAGCCCTTGACGACGGAGCATGCGCGTGAACTCGCAAAAGAAGAGCGTTTGCTGTTGCTCTGCGGTCATTACGAGGGCGTGGACGAGCGTGTCATGACTTTGATCGACGAGGAGATCTCCATCGGCGACTATGTTTTGACCGGCGGTGAACTCCCCGCAATGGTTTTGACGGATTGCGTCAGCCGTTTCGTGCCGGGGGTCCTCGGTTCCGAACTGTCTGCCGAAGATGAGTCCTTTACGGACGGATTGCTCGAGTACCCGCAATATACGCGTCCTGCCGAATTCCGCGGCATGACCGTGCCGGATGTTCTGTTGTCCGGTCATCATGCGAATATCGTCGCATGGCGCCGTGAGCAGGCACTGGAGAAGACCAAGAACGTCCGCCCCGAAATGTATGAAGCGTGGATGGCGGCCCATCCGCCGGTTGTCAAAAAGAACAAGCGGAGAAGGAAGCCGAAAACGGATACCGTGTCGCCGGAGAGCGTGAATACGGCTTCCGTTGAAGACCAACCGTAACTGCTGACTGCGTCGCACCCGCATCGGGTACGGCGCGTTTCACGATTAGGGGACGCGCCCAAGGGGCTCCCCTGCTAAGGGAGCAGATGCACGTGCCCGAAGACGGCGCGGGGAATGCGAAAAGGAGACAGCCGTGAACGTATACGATTTCGACAAAACCATCACAACGAAAGACAGTACTGCGGAGTTTCTGAAGTGGCTGATTCGCCGGAAACCTTCGCTTGTCCGTTATTTGCCCGCTGCGGGGTTCGCGTTTCTCCGTCATGCTCTGAAGCTTGCCGATAAAACCGCGGCAAAGCAAACGCTCTTCCGGATCTTCCGCGGCGTGGATGATATGGAAGCTTCGGTGGAAGCGTTTTGGAACTCCCACATGGGGCTGATCAAACCTTGGTATGAGACCGTGCGGAAGCCGGACGATGTCGTGATCTCGGCGTCTCCGGAGTTTCTCATCAAGCCCATCTGCGAAAGGCTCGGCATCGGGTGTGCCATGGCGTCGGTGGTCGATCCTGAAACCGGCGTGTATTCCGGGGTGAATTGCCACGGGGCGGAGAAGGTGCGTCGGTTTTACGAGGCTTTCCCGAATGGGCATATCGAATGTTTCTATTCGGACTCGCTGATCGACGGCCCATTGGCAGCGGAAGCGGATCTGGCATTTCTGGTGACGGGAGAAAGCACCCGTCCCTGGCCCGAAGTGAAAAAAAGGTGAAAAAGGGTTCCGGATGTGTCCGGAGCCCTTTTATTTCCGAGGTCTTCTGTGGTATACTGGTAACACTATAGGTTAATATGTGCTCGTTCTGCACCCAAATCGGGCAGAGCGAAGCAAAGGAGAAAAATACAATGGGTTTGATCGATGTCCTTTTGGGCAATACAAGCGAAGCGCGTCTGAAAAAACTGCGTCCCCATGTTGCGAAGATCAATGCGCTCGAGCCGAAGATGAAGGCGATGAGCGACAGCGAACTGCGCAACCAGACCGTGCTCTTCAAGGAACGCCTGAAAAACGGCGAAACGCTCGATGATATCATGGACGAAGCGTTTGCGACCGTCCGCGAAGCGGCGGTCCGCACGGTCGGGATGCGACATTTCGATGTGCAGCTGCTCGGCGGTATGGTCCTCCATCAGGGACGCATCGCGGAGATGAAGACGGGCGAGGGCAAAACGCTCGTCGCAACGCTGCCTTCCTATCTGAATGCGCTCACCGGCGAAGGTGTCCACGTCGTCACCGTCAATGATTACCTCGCAAAGCGCGACGCGCAGTGGATGGGTAAGATCCACCGCTTCCTCGGTCTGACCGTCGGCTGCATCGTCCACGATATGGACAACGACGAGCGCCGCGAAGCGTATAAAGCGGATATCACCTACGGTACGAACAACGAGTTCGGCTTCGACTATCTGCGTGACAACATGGTCGTCTACCGTGAGAACATGGTCCAGCGCGATCTGGTCTACGCGATCGTCGACGAGGTCGACTCCATCCTGATCGACGAAGCGCGTACGCCGCTCATCATTTCCGGTCAGGGCGAAGCCTCCTCCGAAATGTACGAGGCGGCCGATCGCTTTGTCGCACGGCTTACCCGCGGTTCCGATCTGCTCCAGCAGAGCAAGGCAGACCAGCTGATGGGGGAGGAAGTTCCCGAAGACGGCGATTATCAGTGCGATATCAAGCGCCGTACCGTGCAGCTGACGCAGGAAGGTATCCGCAAGGCGGAGAAATACTTCAATCTCGAGTCCCTCTCCGACGAGTGCAATACCGAGCTCAACCATTACATTTTCCAGGCGTTGCGTGCCCACGCGCTGTTCGTGCGCGACCGTGACTACGTCGTGCAGGACGGGCAGGTCATCATCGTCGACGAATTCACCGGCCGTCTCATGATCGGTCGCCGTTACAGCGAAGGTCTCCATCAGGCACTCGAAGCGAAAGAAGGCGTCAAGGTCGAGCATGAGAACCGCACGCTTGCGACCATCACCTTCCAGAACTACTTCCGTATGTTCAAAAAGCTGGCCGGTATGACCGGTACCGCGAAGACGGAAGAGTCCGAGTTCACCGATATCTACGATCTCGATGTCGTCGAGATCCCCACGAACCGCCCGAATGTCCGCAAGGACCTTAACGACACCGTATATGCGACCGAAACGGGCAAGTTCCGCGCAGTCGTCGAGGAGATCGAAAAGGTCCACAAAACCGGTCAGCCGATCCTCGTCGGTACCGTATCCGTCGAGAAGAGCGAATATCTCTCCGAAATGCTCAAGCGAAGGGGCATCAAGCATGAGGTCCTCAACGCAAAACAGCACCGCAAGGAAGCGGAAATCGTCGCACAGGCCGGTAAACTCGGTCAGGTGACGATCGCCACGAACATGGCCGGTCGCGGTACGGATATCCTGCTGGGCGGCAACCCCGATTTCCTTGCCCGCCGCGCGCTGCGTCAGGAGGGTATGGAAGAAGCCATGATCGAAGAGGCCACGGGTCATGCGGAAACGCAGGACGCGGAGATCCTCGCCGCGCGTGCGCGTTACAGCGAACTTCACGCCGCGTTCAAGGCGGAAACCGAAAAAGAGCATGAGCAGGTCATCGCACTCGGCGGTCTGCACATCATCGGTACCGAACGTCATGAGAGCCGCCGTATCGACAACCAGCTGCGCGGTCGTGCCGGTCGTCAGGGCGATCCCGGCAGCACCCGCTTCTACGTGTCTCTGCAGGACGATCTGATGCGCCGTTTCGGTGCGGATCGTATCAGCGGTATGATGAATAAGCTCACGCCCGATGACGATGTTGCCATCGAAGCGAAGCTGATCACCAAGCAGATCGAGAACGCGCAGAAGCGCGTCGAGGCTGCCAACTACGAGACCCGTAAGAGCGTTCTCAAATTCGACGATGTCAACAACAAGCAGCGTGAGATCATCTACACGCAGCGCCGCCGCGTCCTGATGGGTGAAGACATCCATGACAGCATCATGGAAATGCTTCACGGAACGCTGGACAGCATGGTCGAGTCCTATGCGAATCCCGAGGCGCCCGCATCCGATTGGAACCTCGCAGGTCTGTCCGCAGAGGTATGCGGTCTTTGCTGCATGCCGGCGGGGATGCTTTTCACCAAGGAAGAGACCGAGAAGATCGAGTACCGGAAGATCGGCGAACGCGTTTGCGATTTTGCCGATAAGTGCTATGCCGCCAAGGAACACGAGATCACTTCCGAAGGCGGGGACATGCGCGAAATCGAGCGCGTCATCCTGCTCCGTACCGTCGATACCCACTGGATGGAGCACATCGACGCGATGGATCAGCTCAAGCAGGGTATCGGTCTGCGCGCCTATGCACAGCGCGATCCGATCAACGCGTACACCGAAGAAGGCTTCAACATGTTCGATGAGATGGTCGCCGCGATCCGCGAGCAGACCATCCGCACGCTGTTCCGCATCTCCGTGCGCAAACAGCCCGTTGTGCGCGAACAGGTCGCCAAGCCCCTCGATACGCCGTCCGAAGACGGAAATCAGCCCACTGTGCTCGCAAACGCAGACCGTATCGGCAGAAATTCCCCCTGCCCCTGCGGAAGCGGCAAGAAATACAAAAATTGTTGCGGCAAGGAGAATTGAACCATGGTCGTATTGGATGAATACAAAGAGCAAATCAAAAATCTCAGCGTGAAGCTGGCAGAGGCGGAAAAGTCCGTCAAGCCGGAAGAGCTCAAAACCGAGCTGGCTGCGCTGGAAGAGCAAATGGGCGCGGGCGACTTTTGGAACGACGTCGAGAATGCGAACAAGGTCAACCAGCGCGCAAAGATCCTGCAGTCGAAGATCCGCCGCTTCGAAAAGCTGAAGACCTCCGGTGAGGATCTCGAGACTTTGCTCGAAATGTGCGAAGAGGAAGACGATGAGTCTCTTGTTGAGGAACTCAAGCAGGAGATCGCGTCTCTGACGGAGAAAGTGGAAGCACTCAATCTCGAACTCCTGCTGAAAGGACCGTACGACGGTTGCAACGCCGTCCTTTCGCTCCATGCGGGTGCGGGCGGAACCGAAGCGCAGGACTGGACGGAAATGCTGTACAGAATGTACACCCGTTACTGCGACCAGCGCGGTTGGACGGTGAAGGAGCTCGACCTGCTCGACGGTGAAGACGCCGGTATCAAATCCGTGACCTTCGAAGTCGAAGGCGAAAATGCGTACGGTTATCTGAAAGCGGAAAAAGGCGTTCACCGCCTTGTCCGTATTTCGCCGTTCGATGCCTCCGGCCGTCGTCATACGTCGTTCAGCTCGCTCGATGTTACGCCGATTTTCGACGATGATACCGAGGATATCAAGATCGATCCCGACGATCTGCGCGTGGATACGTACCGTTCGAGCGGTGCGGGCGGACAGCACGTCAACAAAACGAGCTCCGCGATCCGAATCACGCACTTGCCGACCGGCATCGTCGTACAGTGCCAGAACGAACGCAGCCAGATCCAGAACCGCGAAACCGCAATGCGCATGCTGCGCGGTAAGCTCATCGAACTGCAGGAGCGTGAACGCGAGCAGCAGATGGCGGATATCAAGGGCGAAATGAAGAAGATCGAATGGGGCAGCCAGATCCGCTCCTACGTCTTCCAGCCGTATACCTTGGTCAAAGACCATCGTACCGGCGTGGAAAACGGCAATATCCAAGCCGTAATGGACGGTGCGCTCGATCCCTTCATCAGCGCTTATCTCGTTCAGTCCTGAGTGGACAAAAGAAAGGCTCCGCTTTCCGGAAAGCGGAGCCTTTTCCAAAGAAAAAAGAAGCCTGTGCAAAGGCTTCTTTTTTCTTTCTGTTGCGATCAAACCATACCCTGAGCGACCATCGCATCGGCGATTTTGATAAAGCTCGCGATATTGGCGCCTGCAACGAGGTTGTAGCCGTAGCCGTATTTTTCCGCGGCTGCAGCGGACTGATCGTGGATGTTCTTCATAATGGCGTGCAGTTTCGCATCGACCTCCTCGTCGGTCCAGGTCAAACGCTCGGAGTTCTGGCTCATTTCGAGACCGGAAACCGCAACACCGCCCGCATTGACGGCCTTCGAAGGCGCAACAATGATGCCGGGCTGACCCAGCAGGTAGGCGAGTGCATCGCTGGTGGTGGGCATGTTCGAAACTTCGATGTAATACTTGGTGCCCGCAGCGACGATGCGCTCCGCATCCTCGACATCGACCTCGTTCTGGATCGCGCAGGGCATGCATACATCGACCTTGATACCCCAGGGTTTCTTGCCGGGGAAGTATTGGCAACCGAAGCGCTCCGCATAGTCCGCAACGCGGTTGCGACGGCTGGCACGCATATCGAGCAGGAAGTCGATCTTCTCGTCGGTGTTGATGCCGTTTTCGTCGTAGACATATCCGTCGTGACCGGAGATCGCAACTACCTTGCCGCCGAGCTCGGTGATCTTTTTGACCGCACCCCAAGTAACGTTGCCGTAACCGGACAGCGCGAAGGTCTTTCCTTCAATGGTGTCGTTGTTGTGCTTCAGCACCTCGTTCAGGTAATAGGTCGCGCCGTAGCCGGTCGCTTCGGGGCGAAGCGGGCTGCCGCCGTAGGGCATGTGCTTGCCGGTCAGCGCACCGTTTTCATACTGGTTTTTGATGCGTTTGTACTGACCGAACAGATAACCGATCTCCTGGCTGCCGACGCCGACGTCACCGGCGGGTACGTCGCAGCTGGGACCGATGTGGCGGTACAGCTCGGTCATGAAAGCCTGACAGAAACGCATGATCTCATTGTCGCTGCGACCGTGCGGGTTGAAGTCGGAACCGCCCTTGCCGCCGCCCATCGGGAGTCCGGTCAGGCAGTTTTTGAACGTCTGCTCGAAGCCGAGGAACTTCATCATCGACAGGTTGACGGAGGGATGGAAGCGGAGACCGCCCTTGTAAGGACCGATCGCGCTCGAAGTCTGGACACGGTATCCGCGGTTGACGTGGTAATTGCCCTCGTCGTCTTCCCAAACGACGCGGAAGCTGATGACGCGATCGGGTTCGATCAAACGTTCCAAAACACAGTATTTTTCATATTCCGGATGCGCAGCCATTACGGGTTCCAGCGTTGCAACGATCTCTTCGACGGTTTGCAGGAATTCGGGTTCGTCTGCATTGCGGAAACGGGTTTCGTGCAATACGCGCTGGATGTAAGTGTTTTTCATGCGATATCCTCCTGATCTTGTATCCGATGCATCGGTATATGGGCCGGTGCATAAATGAATACATGTATACAATATATGATTGCTGAAGTTATAATAACCCCATACTTGCAAATTGTCAACCTCAATATCCTTTTTGTATGGCAATACTTTTTTAGGCTTCCTATCAAAAATGCATGAAATATCGCAGGAATTCCTGCAAAAAACGGAAACGGGTCGGAAGAAACGGATTCCGCCGGGAAATGAAGGAAGCAGGAAGAAAAAATGCAGAATCGCAAATCGTGGAAAAGAGGTCGCACAGAGGACCCGTATGGTATAATACTGAGTACGAGAGGTAGTTGAAATGGAAACGTTATTTCATCAAAACGGTGCTTCATCGGCACCGCTTGCCGACAGGATGCGCCCGAGAACGCTGGATGAATTTGTCGGTCAGAAGCACATCGTCGGCGAGGGAAAGCTGCTGCGGCGTGCGATCATGAGCGACAGATTGCAGTCGTCGATCTTTTTCGGTCCTCCCGGTACCGGGAAAACGACGCTTGCGTCGATCATTGCGTCCGGCACGGGGGCGGCGTTCGCAAAACTCAATGCGGTCACCAGCGGTGTCCGGGAACTCCGCGACGTGATCGAAGAAGCCGAAAAAAGGCTGAAGCTATACGGTCAAACGACCTACCTGCTGTTGGATGAGTGCCACCGTTGGTCGAAAACGCAGAGCGATTGCCTGTTGCCTGCGCTGGAAAAGGGCATCGTCCGTTTTATCGGGTCGACGACCGAAAACCCGATGATCGCCATGACGAGCGCGATCGTTTCCCGCTGCAGGGTATTCCAGTTTTACCCGCTGAAGATCGACGATGTGAAAGAGGCACTGCAGAGAGCGCTGACGGATAAAGAACGCGGCTTCGGAGAGAAAAACATCGTGATGGAAGACGCGGCGATGGAGACCATCGCTTCGATCGCAAACGGAGATTGCCGCAATGCGATGAACGCGCTCGAGCTTGCCGTTCTCACAACGGCTCCCGATGCTGACGGCGTGATCCGCATCACCCAACAGATCGCCGAAGAATCCACCCAGCGCAAGGTCGTCAAGTGCGATGAACAGCTGTACTACGATATGCTGTCGGCGTTTTGCAAGTCCCTTCGCGGCAGCGATTCGGAAGCTGCACTCGCGTGGTTTGCACGTATGGTCTATGCTGGTGTCGATCCGCGGATCATTGCGCGGCGCCTGATCGCGCACGCTTCCGAGGATGTGGGGCTTGCAAATCCCCAGGCGATGGTGCAAGCCGTGGCAGCAGCGCAATCCGTTGAACTGATCGGCATGCCCGAGGCGGCGCTTTCGCTGACCCAGGCGATCCTGTTCTTGTGCGAGAGCCCGAAGTCGAACGCTGTTGCGGTCGCGCGGGATCTGGCGTTTGCCGATGCCGAAAACAGCTTCGACGAACCGGTGCCGGTCTATCTGAGGGACGCGCATTTCGGTGGCGCCCAAAAACTCGGGCACGGTATCGGGTATAAATATCCGCACGATTTCCCGGGACACTGGGTCGATCAGGATTATATGCCGGTATCTCTCATGGGCAAGCAGTACTATTTTCCCGGAGACTTGGGTCCCGAGGCGAAGATCAAGGAAAACCGCGAGAAGAGGAACGCTATGAGAAAGCATCCTCCGAAAGCGGATTGATCCCACAGCATCTTTTCGCGTTTCTGTATCAAACGCGCACATGATTTCAGGAGGCGTTTGTATGGAAACAAAGAAGAAGTTCAGGTTTTATTCGGAAGCGGCTTACCCGGTTGCACTTGTGCTGATCGCATTCGGTGTGGCATTCATGGAACGCGCCGATTTCGGCGTGTCGATGATCGTCGCGCCGGCGTATGTCATATTCCGCAAGGTGTCGCTGGTACTGCCGTGGTTCACCTTCGGTACGGCGGAGTATCTGCTGCAAGCCACGCTGCTATTGTTGATGTGGGCGATCCTGCGGAAGTTCCGGCTCGCCGATTGTCTGTCGTTCGTCACGGCTTTTGTTTACGGAATGATTCTGGATGCATGCATGGCATTGATGCGTGCCGCGGCTCCGGACCCGCTGTACATCAAGGTGATCCTTTATATTGCGGGGATGGTCGTCGGTTCGCTCGGTGTGGCGTTGATGTTCCGCACCTACATGGCCCCCGAGGTATACGAACTGTTCGTCAAGAAAATCTCCCGGAAGGCGGGGGTGGAGATCCACCGCTTCAAGACCGGTTACGATCTGGTCAGCCTGTCCGTCGGCGTCGTGCTTTCCTTCGCGCTGTTCGGCTTCGGGAGATTCATCGGGGTGCGCTGGGGGACGATCGTATGCGCTTTGGTCAACGGCGCGATCATCTCCGTGTGTTCCAAGGCTTTGGACCGGGTGTTTGCATTTGAGGACAGATTTGCTTTCCGCCCGTTTTTCGAAGACGTCTGAAGAGAATATCAAAAAAGACAGCAACGTTTGTTGCTGCCTTTTTTGTGTCGCGGCGTTTATTTGACGAGGATGTTTTTACCGTATCCCGGGTCTTCGTGCAGAGAACGGAGGCAACCCTCGTCGAGCGTGCAATCGGTCAGTGTGACGAGAGTGACCTCATCCGCATAAAACAGGGTGCCCGACATGTTGGTGATCTTGCATTGGTTGAAATCGGCTTTCGAACCACGCAGATCGAAGATCGCAAACTGCCTGCAACGTGTGAACTCCGTGTTTTCGAAGACCATTGCGGAACGGTTGGAATCCACCGCGCCGTAGCTGCAGTCGTGCACGAGACTGTCGCGAACGGTCAGCCCGATCGTTTCGTCCAACCCGAGCGCATAGGCCCCGCAACCGTACAGGTCGCAGTTCGATACGAGGATGTTCTCCGAGTTCCGGAATTCCAGCACGTTTCCCGTACAGGACCCCTGCTCGGGAGTGTGACCGAGTACAAGGTCCGAGAGGGAGATGTTTTTGCAGTTTTCAAACCGGAGAACATCGGCGTAACGCGGCTCGCAAACGATCTCCGCACGGGGAGCGTCTTCTTCCGTCCGGATCGAAAGGTTTTCCAAACCATTCAACACCAGTTCATAACCGTCGTACTCTTCATCGGCATATACGCCGCGCGGCAGAACGCCGCTGTAGTCGATCAGAACATGCGCACCGGACCCGGTGAGGTTCTCGGTGATCCACGGGGTCAGGTCGTAGGTCCCGCTTTTCAGCACGATGTCGCGGTCGCTTCCGAGCGCGGTCACAAATTCGGCGACCGTTGCACACACTGTGGGTTCGGAAACCGTTTCTCCCAAAGAAACGGAACATGTCCAAAGAAGAGAGAATGCAAGGAATGCGCGAAACAGTTTTTTCATCCGGCACCTCCGATATTCTGTTTTTGACGATCCGGAGATCGTTATTGCTTATTTCAATACGCGGACCAATTGCTCGATATACGCGGGACCCGTTCCGCAGCAACCGCCGAAAACGGAACCGCCGAGTGCGGCGATCTTTTTCACGTTATCCGCAAAAGCTTCGGGGGATAGCGGGTATACCGTCTTTCCGTCGGCGAACACGGGCAGACCTGCGTTCAGGGAGAAGATCAACGGCAAGTCGGTTTTACCGCACAGCGATTCCGCGAACGGAAGGAATTCTTCGGGGCCGAGTCCGCAATTGCAGCCGAGTGCGTCCACACCGGCATCCGTCATACGGGCAAGCATTGTCGGAAGATCCTCACCGGAGAGCAACCGACCGTTCTTGTCGACGGAGAAGGTCGAGAACACGGGGAGCGTGCAGTTTTCTTTTGCGGCTTTGACCGCTGCCGAAGCTTCGCGGGTGTCGCCCATCGTTTCGATCAGAACGCAATCGGCTTTTTCGGCACCGGCCGCAATGGATTCCGCAAACAGAGCGGTTGCTTCATCGAAACTCACGGTGCCGAGCGGCTCGAGAAACGCACCGAGCGGACCGACGTCGAGCGCAACATAGCAGGAATGTCCGGCGTTGTCTGCGGCTTCGCGTGCAAGGGATACGCCGGCGGCGGCAAGCTCCGCAATGGAATATTTGCTTCTGCGCTGGCGCAGTTTGTTGCATCCGAAGGTGTTCGTCGTCAAAAGCTCGCAGCCGACATCGGTGTAAGCTTTGTGTACCGCAAGAACGTTTTCGGGCTTGTCGATATTCCAGGATTCGGGGGCTGCACCGACGCGCAGACCCATTGATTGCAGCATTGTGCCCATTGCACCGTCTGCGATCAGTCTTCCGCTGCGGATCCGTTCGAGAATATTCATTGGTATAATTTTCCTTTCGGTCATTGATTTTTCACTGTACCGAAATTATAACATAAACGCGGCGTTGCGGTCGCGGAAACCGGATAAATATGTAAAAATAGTTGGAAGTTGGATGGATTCTGTTCTTGAAATATACGGACTTCGTGTTATAATGTCGGTGTTTTGATAATTGATATTGGAGGTTACCAATCACTATGTCCGAATTGTATGGTGCATGTATCATCGGTCAGTCCGGTGGTCCGACTTCTGTCATCAATGCCAGTGCTTACGGTGTCATCCGCACTGCACTCGACAGCAAGTACATTACGAAAGTCTACGGCGCAGCGCATGGTATCAAGGGCGTTCTCGATGACGACCTGTATGATATGGGTGCAGAGGCGGCGTATGAGCTCGAGCTTCTGCTGCACACTCCGTCTTCCGCTCTCGGTTCCTGCCGCTACAAGCTGAAGGACAGCTCGGTGGACGATACCGATTACAAACGCATCCTGGAGATCTTCAAAAAGTACGATGTCCGCTATTTCTTCTACAACGGCGGCAACGATTCCATGGATACCTGCAACAAGATTTCCAAGTACATGCAGTCCGTCGGCTACGAATGCCGCATCATGGGCGTTCCGAAGACCATCGACAACGATCTGTTCGGAACCGATCACTGCCCCGGTTTCGCTTCCGCGGCAAAGTACGTTGCGACCAGCTGCATGGAGCTGTATCATGACTCCCGCGTTTACGATAAGAACATGATCTGCGTCGTTGAGATCATGGGCCGTCATGCGGGCTGGCTGGCTGCCTCCTCTGCGGTTGCCGCATACATGGGTCAGGGTCCCGACCTTGTTTACGTTCCCGAAGTCGATTTCGACATGGAGAAGTTCCTGGCGGATGTCGAGCGCATCTACAAGGAGTCCGGTGAGTGCTTCGTCGCGGTTTCCGAAGGTATCCACGACAGCACCGGCAAGCTCATTGCAGAGTACGGTGCGGAGAACGCGCCGGTCGATGCATTCGGTCACAAGCAGCTCGGCGGTCTCGCCAGCACGCTGGTCAATATCCTCAAGGAGCGCCTCGGCGATGTCAAGATGCGCGGTATCGAGCTCTCCCTGCTCCAGCGCTGCGCTGCGCATTGCGCTTCCGAAACCGACGTGAAGGAATCCTTCCTTGCCGGTAAGAGCGCGGTCGATTTCGCGGTTTCCGGCGTGACCGACAAGATGGTCGGCTTCAAGCGTACGACCGATGAGAACGGCAACTACAAGTGCGAGATCGCTCTGATGGAACTGACCGATGTTGCTAACACCGAGAAGAAGCTGCCCCGCGAGTGGATCAACGAGGACGGCAACGGTATCAACAAGCAGTATATCGATTACATCATGCCTCTGATCCAAGGTGCGCCCGAAATGGTTTTCGAAAACGGTCTTCCGCGTTTCGCAAAGCTGAAGAAGGTCCATCCGAAGCAGGCGTAAGCCCGAATACAAAAAAGAGCGTCCTCGGACGCTCTTTTTTTGTCGTCAATCGCAGATGCGGTTCGTAAGTGTTCCGATCTTTTCGATTTCACAGGTGACCGTATCTCCGGGGGAAAGGAACCGCGGCGGGTCGAAACCCATACCGACACCGGCGGGGGTCCCCGTTGCGATGATCGTTCCGGCCTTCAGTGTCATGCCGGCGCTCAGTTCGGACAGGATCTCCGGGATGCCCGAAATCAACAGCTTCGTGGAACTGTTTTGCCGTAGTTCGCCGTTGACATAGGAGCGGATACCGAGATCCGGCGGGAAGGCGATCTCATCGGCGGTCGTGATGCACGGACCCATCGGAGTGAAGCCATCCAGACTTTTCCCGAAGTACCATTGTTTATGCGTGGTCTGCACATTCCTTGCGGAAATGTCGTTGACGATCGTATAGCCGAAAACATAATCTGCGCTGTCTTCCGGTCGGACGCGGTAAGCGTCTTTCCCGAGGATCACCGCAAGCTCCGCCTCATAATCCAAACTGCTTACGAGTTCCCGGTGTGCGGGGACCGGTTCCCCGTCCGCCGTGGCGCGGTTGACTCTTTTCGAAAAGTAGATCGTATCGAGGCGTTTGCCGAATGCATCGTTGTGGAAGTGCTCTGCTTCGGTTGCGTGGGCTGCGTAGTTGATACCGAGGCAAAGCACGTCTTGCAAGGGGATGGGGATCGGTGCCTGCGGCTCGACCTCGCCGACGGGAACGGCTGCGGGGTGTGAACTCATTTCGGAAACCGACCGCAGACGCTCGACCGCAAGGCGATCGCCACTGACGATGAGCGCGTTCATATCCGTGTAAGGCAATCCGGCGTCCCGGAACGAGACGACTGCGTCGGCGGTGCGTGTCAAAACGCCGGCAAGCTCGGCATCGCCGAAACGATAAGTGATGAGTTTCATGGAATACCTCCCGTGAAATCTTCAAAAGAATAATCTGTGGTGGGAAGGGCGTTCGCGTCGTTGAATCCGGTCGTGATCGCGGTTTCGAAACCGTCTTCCATCAGGAAGTAATCGCTTCCGTTTTCATCGGTCAGCGAGAGATAGAAACCTTCCGGACCGAACAGCTCTTTTTCGCCGTACCAGGCACTGCCGGAGGCTTCGAACAGCCGGTATCTGCCGGGAGGAAGTTTGGAATACCATTCCTTTCCAGAAGGGACAAACAATTTCAGACAGAGCTCATCCGCCGTGTCGTATACAAAATACACGACGGGTAGATCGTTTTCGCTGTTGTCGATCCGCACTTGCGAACCGCGTTTTGCAAGACCGCTCCTGCGGTAGAGCTCGCCCTTGGCGGGAAACGGCTGTTTGCATTGTTCCGCCATGATCGCCGCTTTTCCGTAATCTCCGAGAGTGCGGAATTTCATTTCCGCGGTATGGAACAGACCGGAACGGAAGGCGTTCATGGCATCTTGATAGGCGGCTTCCAACGGATCCGCTGTCGGCTCGGGCTCGGGCGTTCCGCTTGTTCCCCGTGATACGGAAGCGGTTTGCACAGGGAAACGGGAATCGGGGAACACCGCGCTCTTTTCCGATTTCTCGGTCGTGGCGGGACCGGCGAGCGGTGTACATGTCGGCATCGCAGTGGGCACAACGGTCGGAGTACTCGTCGGAACTGCAGTGGGGGCAACGGTCGGTGTACTTGTCGGCGCCGCAGTGGGCGTAGCGGTCGGTGTGCTCATCGGAATCACGGAAGGCGCAATGGTCGGCGTGCTCGTCGGTACCGTCGTGGGCACAACGGTCGGAGTACTCGTCGGAACTGCAGTGGGGGCAACGGTCGGTGTACTTGTCGGCGCCGCAGTGGGCGCGGCGGTCGGTGTGCTCATCGGAATCACGGAAAGCGCAATGGTCGGTGTGCTCGTCGGTACCGTCGTGGGCACAACGGTCGGCGTACTTGACGGCGCCGCAGTGGGCGCGGCGGTCGGTGTACTTGACGGAGCCGAGGTGGGTGCAGCGGTCGGGGTACTCGTCGGCGTCGCATTTGCACCAACGGCATGCATTACGGGCGTTGCCGCTGGCGTGGGTGTTGTGACTTGGCAGCTCACAAGTGAGGGCGACTCGTTTTCCTGCCCTTCCGGGACAAGCGGTTCCCGTACCTTAGGCAACTCATTGTTCAAAGCCAATGCACGTTCTGCGAAGACGGGTTTGAATTCGTTGTCGAAGTAATCGGAAAGGATATGGTTACGCTCGGCATTCAGTTTTGTCAGTGCCTGCCCTTGCCCTGGGAACGGAATGTATTCCAGCGCATGCTCCCAGCGCGTGGTCGGATCCGGACCGCCGATCCCATCGGCATATTCCAACCCGAACAGCACAGCGCGTTCGGCTCTGCGGGCAAGTTCTTCGGAGTCCGAAAACGATCCGAGCGCGCGGAACACCGCGGAAGCCGAACCGTAATCGCCGGAAAGGTAGAATGCCGAAGCGGAACGATAACGGTCACACCGATCCTTGAAGAGCAGGTAGGGAAACACGATCCCCGTGAGAACGCAAAGAAACGCAGTGAGAAGGGCGAGGGACAACGGCATCCGCGAAACGGATTTTTTTCGTTTGCGTTTCCTCGGCAGAGAAGGCGCGTTATCCGCAAGCTGTATCCCACAGTGAAGGCAGAACTGTTCCCCGGGGCGGATGTTTTTGCCGCAAGAAGGGCAAACGTTTTTTTCGCGCTTCAGTTCCATGATCCGTCCTCCGTCAGAAAGGTGAGGAGCCGGAAGGACGGACTCTCAAACCGGGGCTCTCCGATCCTCGTAAACACCAGTCGCGCTTCGGTATCGGCGGTAAAACCCGAAATCGGAAATACGGATGTCGTATCGCCGGCGGGATGAAACACAACCTTGCCGTGCCCGAAAGAGAATACAGACGGAGTTTCCGGTTTCAATTGCAGGTCATAAGCGATGGGCTCCGAAAGGACAGGACCGCTCTCGGTTTCCGCTGCGATGCGAACGGTCAACCGATCCGATGACTCGGAGGGGATCACGGTGCAAGTCATTTTTCCGTCGGTGTCGAGAGAAAGGAAAATTTCGGTCGTTGTCATCGGCTGCAATACGGTTGCCGGCAACGCTTTGATACACAGAAAACGATAGAAACAGAATCCGAACGCAACGGCAAAAAGCAAAACATAGACGCAATGGAAAAAAAGACGGCTCTTTTCCATCGGCGTTTTTGTTTTCCGGATCTTCGGCTGTTTTGTTTTGTCGGTGAAGTAATGACCGCAAGAAGGACAAAAATCGGCTCCGTCCGGTATTTGTTTATGACAGGCGTTGCATTGCATGTGAGTTGTTCGCTTTGTTTGAGAATTGAACAAATTATATCACCTGCCCGGAACCGGTACAAGGAAGAAGCGGTGAGAAAACCGCAAGATAACAAAAAAGACCGATTTCTCGGTCTTCTTTGTTGGCGCAGAAGGTGGGATTTGAACCCACGCACCGGTCAACCCAGTCTACTCCCTTAGCAGGGGAGCCCCTTATAGCCACTTGGGTACTTCTGCATGCTATAATTTGCTTTGTATTTTGTTTTCTGCTGGCGGAGAGAGAGGGATTCGAACCCCCGGTGCCTCTCAGCATCACCGGTTTTCAAGACCGGCTCCATAAACCACTCGGACATCTCTCCAATAAGCACCTTAAACAGTATAACAATCGGTTCGCTCTCTGTCAACAGGAAAATTTCTTTTTCGGCGAACGGAAATGCGAATTATTTTTTTGCGCTGTCATTGACATTACACCAAGGATAATATATTATAAGTAAATCAATACAATCGAATTTGTGAGTATGATGGAGGCGCAGCCGACAACAGTATCCGTACCGATACGGCAAATGCGGGCGGTGAAAGGGAAGGTTGCCGAAGGATCGGTTCTCTGCCGGGGGAACCGGTGCCTGGTGTGCGGGAAAATATTTTGCACACTGTCGCCTGCGGGCGGAGAGCTGTCGTGTATTTTCGTTGAGTTATATTTGATTTTGACGGAGTCATGACGGGTCATGGCTCCGTTATTTGATTGTATCAATTTCAATAAAGGGGAGTATGTTTCAGTGTTTACCAACAGTTTCTGGGCACTCGTGCCTCCGATCATCGCAATCGGTCTTGCGTTGATCACCAAAGAAACCTACAGCTCGCTGTTTATCGGCATCGTTGTGGGTGCATGTTTCATTACCGGGTTCCATCCGGTACAAACCGTCGACAAGATCATCAACGACGGTCTCATCAAGGCGATCAGTGACAATGCCGGTATCTTCCTGTTCTTGGTCATTCTCGGCATCATCGTTGCGCTCGTCAATCTGTCCGGCGGCAGCGCCGCGTTCGGTCGTTGGGCGAAGAAGAACATCAAGACCCGCGTCGGTGCGTCCATTGCGACCTTCGTTCTCGGCATCCTGATCTTCATCGACGACTATTTCAACTGCCTTACGGTCGGCTCCGTTATGCGCCCAGTGACGGACGGTCACCGGATCTCCCGTCAGAAGCTCGCGTTCCTGATCGATGCCACCGCGGCACCCGTTTGCATGATCGCACCGATCTCCAGTTGGGCGGCGGCTGTTTCCAGCACCGCGGAAGGTCTGAACAACGGCATGAGCGGTATCCAACTGTTCATCAAGGCGATCCCGTACAACCTGTACAGCATTTTGACTCTGATTTTCATCGTCACCTTGACGCTGATGAAGTTTGACTACGGTCCGATGCGTATGTATGAATGGAAGGCGGAAAAAGAAGGCGAACTCGGAGCGATCGAGCCCGAGGATGAGTCCGAACCGAACGCGAAGGGCAGACTGGTCGACCTTCTCATCCCGATCATCGCGCTTATCGTACTCTGCACGATCGGCATGATCTATGTCGGTGGCTTCTTCGGTGGAGATTATGCAGGTGACTTCATCGGCGCATTCGGCAATACCGATGCTTTCGTGGGTCTGCCCTGGGGCGGTATCATCGCCCTCGTCTTCACGGTGATCTATCTGGTTGCCCGCAGAGTTCTGACCTTCACCAAGGCCATGGAATGCGTGAAGAAGGGCTTCTTCGCGATGGTTCCCCCGATCACGATCCTTGTTCTTGCGATTTCGCTGAAGTCCATGACGAGTGAACTCGGCGCTGCGGAGTATGTACACGGTATCATGCTCGGTGCCTCGGGCAGCCTGTCGAACTTCCTTCCGGCGGTCATTTTCATTGTCGCCTGCCTGCTTGCTTTTGCAACCGGCACCAGCTGGGGTACCTTCGGTATCCTGATCCCGATCGTCACCGCGATCTTCGATCCGTCCAGCCCCTTGCTGATCATCGGAATCTCCGCTTGCTGCGCCGGTGCGGTTTGCGGCGATCATTGCAGCCCGATTTCCGATACGACCATTATGGCGTCTGCGGGTGCGCAGTGTGACCACGTGACGCACGTATCCACGCAGTTGCCGTACGCGATCACGGTCGCCCTCGTCAGCTTTGTCGGCTTTATCGTTGCGGGTATCACGAAGAACCTGCTGATCACCTGGGTGGTCTCTCTGGTGCTGCTGTTTGCAACCATGGTTGTGCTTCGTGCAAAGACCGGCAAGAATGCGAACTGACTTCTGTGATACTTTGGGAGGGGAGCTTCGGCTCCTCTCTCTTTTTTTTATTTAGAATATGAATTCATGGGCAGATCGTGAATTTGAACTTTATTCTTGCAAATTTGCAAAAAAGTTGTTGACAAAAGAGGTCATACCATGTAAACTGTATCAAGTCGCCGCG
>JAUNCT010000022.1:32020-33570 GCA_030526425.1 Clostridia bacterium | reverse complement strand
TTATGCGCCACAATTACGCGCACGGCGCAGTAGCTCAGACGTGGTGCCGTGGCAGACGAAAAGGATCTTGTGCATATTCAATAACCTCTGAAATACTGAATTATTCGATGTTTTTGGAACAAATTCGACTTTTGTTCTTTGCTTACTTTCTTGAAACGAGCCGGAGGAAAACGAGCCTTCCCGCATCCAGCAGTTTCTTTTGATTTTCCGGTTTCTTCACCCATTCAAGAGCGTTTGCCATCTGCTCTTCGAGGATCGACTGTGCCACATCGATTCCGTCTTCCAAAAGCCTCCTCTGTTTGGCTTTGTGTTCTTCCTTTTTCCGGGCGGCTTGCACGTCCGATTCAAGAACATGAACATGATAGCCCAAGCCCTTCATAAACACTTCCATCGTATCCCCATAAACTGCAAGAGACACTTTTTTCAAGTTTGAGCCTTCGAAAGAACTCACGCTCTCCTCTGCGATTTGCACCGCGAGTTTTTTATCAAACCCATTATTTCCCGCTGCGAGAAGCGGAAAAACGATGGATTCGCAGCCCATCACATCTGCTGTTTTCAAAGATGCCAAATACGCAGAGCTGAGTAAATCATATTCATTGTGGAGACCGTCGATCCATTTCGGCACTGCCGCATGAATGATATATTTTGCGTCCAAATCGTAGGCAAGCGTCGGAATCGCACTGCCTGTATCACAATGCCCAAGCTCTTTACACGCCTTTGTCAATTCTTTTCTGCCGGCTGCACCGAAGATCGCTTTTGATGTGCCGCTCCCTTCCCTGAGTGCTTCATTCGCCGGCAAAACGATTGCATCTGCGGCAACATCGATAATGTTCGCTTTTATGATCTCCAATTCCATTCGCAGCTTACCCTCCGCATATATATAACCCGGTTAATAATCTATCATAATCCGCCGGTTTGCTCCACAGAAAAAACAGCACTTCCGGATGAGTGCCTCTGCCTTATCTTCCTCACACAGCTTTGAACATTCTTCTGTGTTGCGGTTTTGCACCGCACCCCGCTCGCCCGGAATCATCGTTGCGTGTTATACTCAAAGTAACCACGGCAACCGTGAACCATAAAATTCTGTGCGCATCGGCGGGCAAGCCGCCGACCACTCGTTTCGGGCGTCCCGTGCCCGTCGTTTTATCCTACGCCAAACGCATTCTGTTCGGAGGCAACGACATGAACACCAAAGACATCCGGCTGAAAGAGCCCGGGTTGCAAATCCTCAAATCCATGATCGGAAAACCGTTGGAGACCATCGAGTACGATGCATTCGCCGACGCAAACGTTGCATCTCAGGTAGTCCGTTTCAACACATGCGGCGAAAGCTTTTATTTATACAGTTTTACGGAACCGATGGATTACTTCGGCAACACCGAAGACGTTGCCGTGTGGACCGTGGAAAAAACCGAATATCCGGTCGTTGCGAAAAAGGCTTTCGTTCCAATGCCGGTCCTGCGGACCGTCACCGCCGTCACATTGGTTCAAGAGAACCGGCGTTTGTTCGACCACGGTGTGCAAACCCATGACGTTTGGTCGACCCGCGG
>JAUNCT010000022.1:0-32010 GCA_030526425.1 Clostridia bacterium | reverse complement strand
GTGTTATCCTCCACGCTCCCTGCTTTTTCATTATTCAGCTGCATATTCAGATAACTGACCTTTGAAAAACCCGTTTGGTTTTCCGAAAGCATCGTTATCCGCACGGGGCGCGATCTGCCGGAAGCTTTTCAATCCACAGAGGAAATTGAGGACGCCGAAAAATGGTGTGAAGGGTACACCATGAAATGCCTTCGGACCGTTGAGAATCTGTAACGCGGCATTTGCCGATCGACCTGTCATCGGCATCGTTGCAAACGGGAAAACGGAAAACAGAAGCCTTCGTCCCGATATGGGTTCGGGATTCATTCGGAAAACAGTATCCCGGAGGAAAAAGAAATGAATGAAATCATCATTTGTGAAAAGTGCGGGGAACAAATGGTAAGCATCGATCAAAATCGAACCGTCGGAATGACATGCCCAAATTGCGGATGGGGCCGGGTCACATCCCACTTTGATGACATCGACACAGATCAAACAGATTATTCCATTATTCTGAAACCCGGAAATCCCGCCGGTATCGACAACATCAAACTCATTGCTTCACTGTGTGCATTGAACTTTATTGAGGCAAAAAAGATTCTTCAAACGGATGCGGATATCTGTATTTTTACAGCTTCCAACGAGTCTTCGGCAGAATACTCCAAAGTCGGAAAGGTGAAGCACATCGCATCTTTACTGAAAGCATCCCGTTTGAACTTTGATATCTCGCCGGAATTTCCGTATGAATTGAAATAAGAAATGAAAAAATCACTTGATGAATACATTCACTGTCTGTTCGGCTGCAATTTTGCAGACGAGACTTTCGATCCGGAGGGTCAAGAAGATCATCTCAAAGAATCTTGGAAACTGATGGATGATTACAGTTGGGCAGACATTTATCCGGCATTGGTGCAGTACCTTCAAGAAAACCGGCATACGCCCGCTGAGGTCATCAACTTTGTCAACCTCTTTATCTATTACGAATTTGCGGATCATGCCATAGATGACCCTATCGCGTTCGTCAGTTATCTGTACTGCATGGTTGATATGGATCGGTATTGGGATGAAGCCGGAGAGCTTTTCGACGGGCTCGCCATCCGAATCCTCACAACCGGCAAACTCGTGGATCCGATGGAAAATCCATATTATTCGCCGCTGAAAGATGAGCGTATTGTAAGCGGAATTGCCCATTGGAAGGAACGGCTCCGAATATCCGGCTGCGCTGATCCCCAAATTTGAAATCACTGCCGGCGACCGGAAACCCGGATTTGCGCATATGCACGATGTTGTTGACAAATGAGTCTATTAGACCTATTATAAGCGTACGGAATTCGCATGGGTCCAATAGACTCATTTTATTTGTCGGACTCTTTGTGTGGAAAGGCGAGAGATGGAAAAGATCATTTTGGGATATTTGATGATTTGCGGCATGAGCGCATACGATCTGAAAACGAGCATCCGCAAGAACATGTCCTCCATGTGCAGCGCAAGCGCGGGGAGCATTTACACCGCGCTGAAAAAGCTGCTGGAGCAAGGGCTGATCGCCGAGGCGGCATCCGGTCCGCTCGCCCGCGACAAAAAGATCTACGCCATTACGGAAAAAGGGCGCGACGCTTTCCTCTGCTGGATCGACGAGCCCATGAAGACCGACAAAGCCAAGGACATCGAGCTCGCGAAGATGTTCTTTGCGGGCATGCAAGGGAAAGAGGCGCAAATCGCCTCGGTTGCGAAGTACATCGAAACGCTGGAAGCCGAATTGGACGGGCTGCTGCAAATCGAAACCGCAACGAACGCCATGTGCGAGGAAGATCTCCTTGGGATGCGGGAACGGCTGTCGGCGGACCCGAACAACGCCGCCGGGATCAAGGCACTCGGCAACGACACCGTGACCCGCGAAATGGTGATGCGGATATACAAAGAACAAATGCGGACGCTTTCCTACGGGATCGCGCAGACAAGATTCCAAATCGGCTGGTACAAAAGCATGCTCGCCGAATTGGAAAACGAATGAGAACGGAGATGACGGATATGGCACCTGTATTGTCGGTCGTTTGTGCGGTTTTGTTTTCGGTGGTGATCGTTCTTTCGGTACTCCTGCTGTTCGGCTTGCCGCTGGGCGAGTTCACGATGGGCGGCCGGTACAAGGTCTTTCCGAAAAATCTGAGGATCGTTCTGCTTTCCCAGCTGGCGCTGCAGTTGTTTTTCGTTGCGGTCTTCCTGCAGTTGGGCGGTCACATCCCCCTGTGGTTTTCGGCGGAAACGACGAAAACCGTCGGCATCGTCATGGCGGTGTATCTTTCGCTGAACACGGTGATGAACGCACTGTCGAAAAGCAAAAAAGAACGGGCAGTGATGACGCCGCTGTCGGCGGTCACGGCGGTCTGCCTGTGGCTGACGCTGTTCGCTTGAAAAGCAGGTACGCGCCTCCTCCCCCACGGCATCACAAGAAAAACGCTTTGCGGAGTTTTCGCCCGGGACGCCCGGCGGAAGCTCCTTTTTTCGTCCGAAAAAAGGCTGCCGCGGAACATTCCGCAGCAGTCCCAAGGGAATATTCATCGTGCTTTGCGGTTCGTTTTACGTGCCAGCATATTGCCGATCAGAACGGAAAACACATCCGCCCCCGCCCGCGCGGCCATCGGAACAAAGGTATTTGCCGCGATCAATCCGATGTAGCAATTGAACCAGACCCAATGCAAGCCGACGGTCGAAAACAGGACCGGTGTGCTGTCACCCGATACGCCGGCGATCAGGCAGCAGCTCACCCCCGCGATGATCCCGAACAAGAATGTCCAACAGACGACCGGGACGGGATACAATGCCATTTCACTGTCAACGATTCCGGTCAGATAACCGAACAGCCTCCAAAGCGCAAACGCACCGGCGATGCATACGATTCTTACCGTGTTTTCCCGGCAAAACAGCTTTTTCCCGGTGGGACCGCCTGCCGTTTTGCAATACAGCATACACAAAAGCAGGCACAAGAAAAATGCAGGCAATGCATCTCCCAAGCCCAAAAAGAGTTCGTACAGCACAAAATCGATTCCGTATTCCGTACACGGTGATGCCGAAACCATGACCTCCTGCATTCCGCCGAGATACAGCAAAGAAAACGCAAGCCCGAAGCAGCAGCCCGTTCCCGCTTTTCCCCGCGTCGATTTCGTTGCAAATACCCGGATGACCGCGTAAATATGCAAAAACAAAATCAGGAAATAACCACAGGCCACAGCCGGGAATCCGAGTTTTCCGACGAGAAACGAATCGAATCCGCTTGTATCCATCGTTGCACCGGGGCTCGGCATCACCGCATGCAAAACGATGGCAGCGCCCGCAAAAACAAAGACGAGTGCGATACCGGCGGGTTTGTTTTCCCGCAGACACCCGGGTCCCTTCCCGAAGTTTTTCTTCTCTTCCGCCATAACGGTTTCCTTCCCTCCGCTCAGTCCCGCGCACCTTGCGCCAATGCTTTTCTCACAGCCGCACGAATGGCTTTGGCGGACATCGTCGCACCGCTGACCGCATCCGTTTCACTTGTGTTGCCTTCGATCATCTTCGGGAGCATCGCCTCCGCCGGCGCGCCTTTTCCGTTCTCATGCCGAACCAAACGGATATCCGCGATCCGGTGATCCTTTACCGACACATCGACGGTCACCTTTACCAAAGGCGTCTCTTCGATACCGCGGTAGGTGCCGTCTTTGACATTCGACACATCGACAATTGCCACTGCATCGAGCCTTTTGTATATTTCTTTGATTTGCTGCCCCAAATACAAACGGATGCCTCCGGCAACGATTCCGATAAACAGGACAATACCCACCAGAATTTTTCCCGTTTTTTTCATTTTTCATCCTCCGACAACGTATCGTCGTTTCTTGTGCTTGCCCACGAGCGGCGCTGCGAGATGCCACGCCGTCCCGGGTGAGCTTGATTTTTTGCCTGTTTTTCTTTCGCATGCACTGCCTTTGTCATTCGGCATTTCGCTTGCGGGAATATGTCCGATAGAACAACCGGACGTGTTTCTCCAAGGTGTCGACACATTCCTCCTCCCGGTCGGGGTGCCTGTCGCACTCTCCGAGCAACACAAGAATCGGTGCATCGTAGACCAATGCGAGGATCTCGGGATCTTCATCTGCCAGTACACCGGCTTCGATCATCTGCCGGAACAGCCCGGTATGATACTCCCGGATCTGCATCACATATCTGTGGGAGTAAAGTTCGGAGAGTTCCGGTGAACGATACTGTTCGATCGTCATCATCCGCCGGAACATGCTGACATACTCGTCATGCAAAGAATACGCGATCAAAGACTTGACCTTCTCAACGAGATCGTCTGCCGAAATTTGTTCAAACAGAACGACATCCCGGTCCGAATGCCCGGCATGAACGGAAATCGTATCCGTAAACGCCTCATATCTTCTGCCCGTTTCTTCGAATATCGCATCGAAGATTTCTTTTTTGCTCTTGTAATGCTTATAAAGAGACGGGGCTTTGATCCCGACAGCCGCTGCGATCTGCTCCACACTCACGGCATCGTATCCCCTTTGCGAAAACAACCGAAGGGATTCGATGAGGATCTTTTCCTTTGTTCTCATGTCTTTACCTCTCAACATTTGGCTAATATCTTTTAGCCGTATTGTACGCTAATATTCATTAGCCGTCAATGGTCTTTTGACAAAAAAAGACTGCCGCGGAGCATTCCGCAGCAGTCCCGGAGGGTCGTTTTATGATCAGTCCGCAAACATCGGGGTGGAAAGATAACGGTCGCCGGTGTCGGGCAGGAGGACGACGATGTTCTTGCCCTTGTTCTCGGGGCGCTTCGCCAGTTGGATGGCGGCCCACACGGCGGCGCCGGAGGAAATGCCGACCAGCACGCCTTCCTTTCTGCCGATCCTTCTGCCGGTGGCGAAGGCGTCCTCGTTTTCGACGGTGACGATCTCATCGTAAATGGCGGTGTTCAGCACATCGGGCACGAAGCCCGCGCCGATGCCCTGGATCTTGTGAGCGCCGGGCGTGCCCTTGCTCAGCACGGGAGAACCCGCAGGCTCGACCGCCACGACCTTCACGCCGGGGTTCTTGCTCTTGAGATACGCGCCGGTACCCGTGATGGTGCCGCCCGTGCCGACGCCCGCCACGAAGATATCCACCTTGCCGTCGGTATCCTCCCAGATCTCGGGACCGGTCGTTGCGGTATGGACGGCGGGGTTCGCGGGGTTCACGAACTGCCCGGGGATGAAGCTGTCGGGGATCTCCTTGGCGAGCTCCTCCGCCTTCGCGATGGCACCCTTCATGCCCTTGGCGCCCTCGGTGAGCACCAGCTCCGCGCCGTAGGCCTTCATCAGCTGGCGGCGTTCAACGCTCATGGTTTCGGGCATGACGATGATGATGCGGTAACCGCGCGCCGCCGCCACGGATGCAAGACCGATGCCGGTGTTGCCGGAGGTGGGCTCGATGATCACGGAACCGGGCTTCAGGATGCCCTTGGCTTCGGCATCGTCGATCATGGCCTTGGCGATGCGGTCCTTCACGCTGCCCGCGGGGTTGAAGTACTCGAGCTTTGCGAGGACCGTTGCCTCAAGCGCCTCTTCCCGTTCGATGTGGACGAGTTCCAGCAGCGGGGTCTTGCCGATGAGTTGATCTGCGGATGTATAAATGTTGCTCATGATGGATGCCTCCCAATCGTTTTGTGTTTTGTTTTTGTTCTGCGATGCCCCGTGTCCCGACGGATGCCGGAGCTTTCGGTTTTTGTTTTCTTCAACCTATTTGTTCTGTAGGTTTATAAGGATTATAGTGCCGTGTGATTTCGTTGTCAAGGGTTTGGAACGAATTTTCCGCATTGATTTTCCTATTTACCACGCTGTATAATAGGTTTATTCACGGAAGGAGTGAAAAGCATGCTGATCTCAACCAAGGGCCGCTATGCGCTGCGCGTGATGATCGACCTCGCAGAGCACCAAACCGAGGGCTTCGTGCCCCTGAAAACGATCGCCGAGCGGCAGGAGATTTCGGATAAATATTTGGAAAGCATCATCAAGCTGCTGGTCAAAGCCAAGCTTCTGAGCGGTCTTCGCGGAAAAGGCGGCGGTTACAAGCTGACCAAGGCGCCCGAACAGTACACCGTGGGCAACATCCTGCGGGTGACCGAGGAGTCGCTCGCCTCCGTTTCCTGTCTGGATGCGGGGAACGAAACCTGCCCCCGGGCGGCGCGGTGCCGCACCCTCTCCGTTTGGCAGGGGCTGGACAAGGTCATCAACGAGTATCTGGACAGTATCACGCTGTCCGAGCTGATGCACGACGAATCCGACGGATTCGACTATGTGATCTGACCGCTTTTTTCGGGAGACGGCGGTGCGGCGGCACCGCAACCACGCAGACATCGAAAGCACACCAAAAACACAACGGGTACCCGGCAGATCGCCGGATACCCGTTTTTCGTTGACCGCAGACCGTGCGGTATTTCGGTTCAACCGATATCGAGGATATCGGCGAAGCCCGTCATCTCCAGCACTTCCATCACCGCATCGCAGACCTTGAGCAACTTGAGGCTGCCTGCGCGGCTCATCTTTTTCTGCGCGCCCAAAATCACGCGGAGACCCGCGCTCGAAACATAGGAAAGCTCTTCCATATCCAGCACAAGGTGCTTCACATCCGCGCCGAGCGCGTTGATCTTCTGCTCCAGTTCGGGGGAGGTCGTCGTATCGAGGCGCCCCGCGAGCTTCAGCGTTGCCGTTTCGTTTTCTTTGATCTCTTGAATCGTCATGTGTGTTCCCTCATCTTTTCCGTAATATTGTGCAAACCGCCGTGGCGGCGTGTGGAATCCAAAGGTCTTCGCTTCGATTATACCACATTCGTCTCCCCCGCGCTTTGCGGGTTTTGCCGGTCTTTCAGGTAGGTGAGACCGAGCATCGTCACATCGTCGAACTGCGGCGTATCCTCGACGAAGGCGTCGATCTCCGCGCGGACCTTTTTCAACAGCTCCGCCTGCGTGCACGCCTTGTTGGCGTTGAGCACCTCCAGCATCCTCGCGACGCCGAACTGCTCATTTTGGGCGTTCACGGCTTCGGGCACGCCGTCGGTGTACAGGAACAGCTTGTCGCCCGGCTCGAGTTGGATCTCATACTCGCGGTATTTCGTGGTCTCGAAGCCTGCGAGAACGAAGCCGTGCTTGTCCTTGAGGAGCTCATAGTCGCCGTTCTTTTTCATGATGACCGGGTATTCGTGCCCCGCATTGGCGGCGGTGAGCTTGCCCGAGGGGATATCGAGCTGACCGTACCACGCCGTGATGAACAGCCCCTCCTCGTTGTTTTCGCACAGCTGGCGGTTCGCCCGCTCCAAGACCTCCGCCGCGCCGAGCCCGCCGGTCAATGCCTGATTTTTGATGATCGTTTTGCCGATCATCATGAACAACGCCGCGGGGACGCCCTTGCCCGAAACATCCGCCACGACCATGCCCAGGGTGTTGTGATCGATCAGGAAGAAATCGTAGAAATCGCCGCCGACCTCCTTGGCGGGGTCCATCGAGGCGTGGATGTCGAACTCCTCCCGCTCTGGAAACGCGGGAAAAATGTTGGGCAGCATGTTCGCCTGAATGCCCGTTGAGAGCTTGAGCTCCGTGTCGATGCGCGTGAACTCGGCGGAAACCTCCGCCTGATCGATCACGGTGCGGTGCCCCCACTTCGCGATCTTCGCGCAGATGAAGCAGATGACGATGTACTGCAGCACGTTCGGCAGAAAGGACCGGAGGATCAGGTTTTTGACGTAATCCGCCTGCACGAAGCCGTGCGCCGCGACCGCGTCTTTCACGTTGGTCGTGACCGCCAGCTCCCAGCCCCGCTCGTACGGGATGCTGTTCAGGTCGAACGAGACCCCGATGTAGGCGTTGAGCACCGTGGAGGACAGCATCAGCACGCCCGAAACGACGGCGATCACACAGGTGAAGCCCTCGGACAGGTACCGCACCGACAGGATGACCGGGATGGTGAGCGCCACCGCCGCGCGGAAGCCCAGCACGCAGTAGACCCCCGCGATCGTGATGCAGACCAGGATCATGAGCACGTACTTGACCCAGTGCTTTTCGCCCTTGGTCACCAAATACACCGCGATGCCCGCGAGCAGCAGCCCCAACCCGACGGAAAACGAGGGGATCAGCGCCGCCACGTTGAACTTGTAGACCCCGAGCCCCGAAAGGACGAGCGTCAGCAGCAGCACCGCCGCCAGAAAAAACATGACGATGAAGACCATGCCGTTGGCGAGGATCTCGTTCGCCCACAGGACATCATCGCCCAAAAATATCTTTTTCAGTTTGCGCATGAGCGCCCCGGCGGTCTGCTTGTCCTTGCGTTTGATCGCCTGCAGGAGTTCGCTTTTCGCACGGTCCACGGCTTCCCTGCGCCCCTGTCCGTTCGTGTTCTTGTTTTCTTCACCCATATTCTTTGTCTCCGAATCCCCGTGTTACCGAAAGCGCTTGACGATCGTCAGCCTGTTCTGCCCGTTTTCCCTTGCGTAGGACACCTCGTCCATGGTCTTTTTCACCAAATAGATCCCGAGCCCGCCGATCTGCCGTTCTTCCGCGGGCAGGGCGATATCCGGGTCCTCCTTTGCGAGCGGGTCGTAAGGGACGCCGCTGTCGGTGAAAACGAACTTCACGCCTTTGGGGTCTTGCAAAGCCTCTGCCGCAATCGTGACGCCGCCGCCCGGGGGCGCATACGCGTACCGCGCGATGTTCACAAAAAGCTCCTCGACCGCGAGGGCGATCTGCATCCCGGCTTTTGCGGGGCAGCCGTTCTCTTCCGAAAAGCTTTCGGCAAACGCGACCGCACGGTCCAGATTTTCCGTTTTCGCTTCGAGTGTGAGCGATCTCATGTCTTCCCCCTTGTCCGGAGAATGCCGTGCATTCCCCCGTGCCCGCCGCGCCGCTCCCTTTTGGGTCGGCGGCAGGTCGTACTGTCTATTTTACAACGCATCCACCCCGGACACAAATCGGTTTTCCGTGTTTCTGTTTGAAAAACCGCAGAATAATTGTTATAATTTGTTTGATATCACACCGTTGTGAGGAAAATAAGCGGTCGCACCGTTCCGGAACGCCGTTTCCGGAGCCCGCCGCATCAAGGAGCAAGCTATGCCGTTTGAAAACAAAGAAGCGTTTTCCGCGCTGACCAAGCCGGACACCTATTTGCTTTATGAGACCCGCCCCAACGCCGCCTCGAACACGAACATCCGCTTCGTGCTGGAGCTGAGCGAAAACATCGACGGAGAGGTCCTTTCCGTTGCGGTCAACGAAGCCATCAAACGCTACCCGTACTTTGCCGTGCGCGTCGCGGTCGAAGACGGCGTCTACAAGCTGGTGCCCAACGACCTGCCCATCGTGGTGACGGAAACGAAGACGCCCGCCGCGCCGCTCGGTTCCTCGGAGGTCAACGGTCACCTCAACTATCTGGACTACGAGACCGACACGATCTACTTCAACGTCAGCCACAGCATCACGGACGCTTCCGGCTACATCCCGTTCATCAAGTCCACGCTGTATCAATACCTCACCCGCCTGCACAAGGAGGATTTCGGCACCGACGGCATCCGCCTGCCGGACGACGCCTGCCCCGCGGCGGAGTTTGCCTTCCCCACGGCGGATACGCTCCCCGAAGCGGATTACACCTATCACCGGGAGCCGAGCATGGGGTACTTCCCCTTCAACGATTACATGCAGGCGATGCGAAACCCCTCGCCGGAAAATGCGGGCTACTATTGCATCCACATGAAGCAGCGCGAGCTGATGCAGTACATCCACGCGAACGACGCCAGCCCCGCGACCATCCTGTCCGTGTTCATGTTCAAGGCGCTTTCCGGGTTCTTCCCCGCGGCGGAGCTGTTCTCCGCCGGCATCGCCTGCAATTTCAAAAACGCGGTGGGCTGCGCGGGCGCCTACCATTCGCTGAGCAGCGCGCTGCACGTGCCGTACAAGCGCAGCTACCTCGACCTGCCCATCGACAAGCTGGGGACCATCACCCGCGGCGCGGTGATGCTGCAATCCCAGCCGGAGAACATGGTGATCCACACCAAGGCGCTGCTCGACCACATCGCCGCGGTCGATGCCCGCAAAACGCTGGCGGAAAAGAAGGAGTATTGCCTGAAGGAAGGCTTGTTCACCAAGGGCTGCAGAGACACCTACAACGTGAGCTATGTCGGACACACCGACTTCGGCGACATGAACAAATATGTGCGCTCGATGAACACGGTGCTCGCGGGAAACCTCGTGCTCGAGATCAACGCCGTCGGCAACATGTTCTACATCACCTTCAACCAGGTGCTCAAAACCGACAAGTACATCCGCGCGTTCATGCGCGTGCTGGATGAAGCGGGGCTCCGCTATTCCGTGAGTAACTACCGCACGAAGAACGTGCCCACGGTGGAACTGCCCGAGGAGTGAGCCGCCCGGCAACCGGGATGCGATAACGGAGCTTCGTCTCCCCCGCCGCACCGGTGCGCCGCGAACCCCATGATACCGAAAAACGCCCTGCAGTAATTGCAGAGCGTTTTTTCTTTGCCGATTTCCGGGATGCGTTCAGTCGGCGAGACCCGCGTACTCGTAGCCCGCTTCTTCGACCGCGGCCTTGACCGCCGCCTCGTCGACGGGCTTTGCGGTGACGAGCGTCACCAGGTTCTCCGTGTGCGACGCCGTGACGCTTTCGACGCCTTCGAGCGCCGCGAGCGCCTTTTTCACATGTGCCTCGCAATGTCCGCACATCATACCGTTGACTTTGATCTTCATCGTGTTGTCTTCCTTTCCTGTTTCTCGGATTTCCGCCGAAGCGGTTTTTGCGATCAAACCGCCCCGCACGGGGTGCCTGACCGGTTTGTCCTTTGTGTCGTCGTATACCTTCACGAGGTTGAGGCGGAGCGCGTTGGATACCACGCAGAAGCTCGAAAGCCCCATGGTCGCCGCGCCGAACATCGGGTTGAGGGACCAGCCGAACGCCGCTACGTAGCAGCCCGCCGCGAGCGGGATGCCGATGACGTTGTAGATGAACGCCCAGAAGAGGTTCTCGCGGATGTTTTTGAGCGTTGCCTTCGAGATGCGGACCGCCGCCGCGACATCGCGGATGCTGTTTTTCATGAGCACGACATCCGCCGCATCGATGGCGATATCCGTCCCCGCGCCGATGGCGATGCCCGTATCCGCCGCGGTGAGCGCGGGCGCGTCGTTGATGCCGTCGCCGACCATGGCAACCTTGCCGTGCCGCATCAGCTCGCGGATCACCGCCTCTTTCCCTTCGGGACGCACGCCCGCAACGACTTCATCGACCCCGGCGTTCGCGGCGATCGCGTTGGCGGTGCGTTCATTGTCGCCCGTGAGCAGCACCACGTGGATGCCAAGTGCCTTGAGTTCGGAAACAGCCGCGGCGGAATCCTCCTTGATGGTATCGGCGACCGCGACGATGCCGAGCAGTTTCCCCTGCGATGCGAAGAAGACCGGGGTCTTTCCGCCGTTCGCGAGTGCTTCCGCCTTGGCTTCGAGCGCCCGTTTTCCGATGCCCGTGACCGTGGCGATGTACGCCGCGTTGCCGCCCGCGATCGTTTGCCCTTCGGCGGTGGCGCACAGCCCGTTGCCCGCGAAGGTCTCGAAGTTTTCGGTTTCCATGCGGCGCGTGTTCTGCGCCCCGGGATACGCAAGGATGGCTTTCGCGATGGGGTGTTCGCTCTTCGCTTCGAGGGAAACCGCCACGCGCAGCAGCGCTTCTTCGGTGCAGCCGCTTTCGGGGAGCACATCCGTGACCTGCATGACGCCCGTGGTGACGGTGCCCGTTTTGTCGAGCGCGACGATCTGCGTTTTGCCCACCTGTTCGAGGGAGGCGGCGGTCTTGAAGAGGATGCCCGTTTTTGCGGCGACGCCGTTGCCGACCATGATGGCGACGGGCGTTGCGAGACCGAGCGCGCAGGGGCAGCTGATCACGAGCACGGCGACCGCCTTCGTCAGCGCGTAGCCGACCGTTTGCCCGACGAGCATCCAAACCACGAAGGTGACCGCGGAGACGGCGATGACCGCGGGAACGAACACGCCCGAGACCTTATCGGCGATTTTCGCGACGGGTGCCTTGGTCGCCGCCGCATCGCCGACCATGCGGATGATGGCGGCAAGGGTCGTATCCTCGCCGACGCGTTGCGCTTCGCAGACCATGTAGCCCGAGGTGTTGATGGTCGCCGCGGAGACCTTGTCCCCCGCCTGCTTGTCGACGGGGATGCTTTCGCCCGTGAGCGCCTGCTCGTTGACCGCGCTTCTGCCCTCGCGCACGATGCCGTCCACGGGGATGCCGGCACCGGGGCGGACGACGAACCGGTCACCGACCTTCACTTCCCCGATGGGGACTTCCTTTTCGGCGCCGTCCACGAGGAGCACCGCCGTTTGGGGCGCGAGCTTCATGAGGGATTTCAGCGCGTTCGTGGTCTTGCCCTTCGACCGCGCCTCGAGCATTTTGCCGAAGGTGATGAGCGTGAGGATCATCGCCGCGGACTCGAAGTAGAAGCTGTCCATATAGTACATCACTTCTTCTTGGTTGCCCGCAAGCACCGCCGCGCTCATGGCGAACAGGGCGCACACGCTGTAGCCGAAGGACGCCGCCGAGCCGAGCGCGACGAGGGTATCCATGTTCGGCGAACGGTTCAGCAGCCCCTTGAAGCCGTTGATGAAGAACTTTTGGTTGACGACCATGATGCAGCCCGCGATGAGCAGCTGGTACAGGCCCATCGCCACGTGGTTGCCCTCCAAAAACGCAGGGAGCGGCCAATTCCACATCATGTGTCCCATGGAGACGTACATCAGCGGAACCAGCAGGACCGCCGACACGATGAGGCGGGTCATCGTCTTTTTCGTTTCCGCATCCGCAGCGTCCTCCGCGGGGACGGCGGGACCGTTCTTGCCCGCGGCGCCCGCTTTCGGGCTTGCGCCGTAACCGGCTTTGATCACCGCGGCGACGATCGCCTCCTCGGAGGCGCTGCCTTCGACGCCCATGGAGTTCGTCAAAAGATTCACGGTGCAGGTGTCGACCCCGTCCACCGCCGAGACCGCTTTTTCGATGCGCGTTTGGCAGGCGGCGCAGCTCATGCCCGTAATGTCGAATTGTTTCATGGTTGTTTCCCTTTGCCGTTTATTTCATGAGCTTTTGCAGGGTTGCGAGCAGCTCGTCGATGACCGCATCGTCGCCCCGGCGGATGCCGTCGGCAACGCAGGTCTTCATGTGGTTTGCCAGCAGCGCCTTGTTGAAGCTGTTCAGCGCGGAGCCGATCGCCGAGACCTGCACGAGGATATCCGTACAGTAGGCGTCCTTTTCCAGCATGCCTTCCACGCCGCGGACCTGCCCTTCGATGCGCTTGAGGCGGTTCATGAGGTCCTTGTATTCTTTTTCGTTCCGCTCCTTGTGTTTGCCCGAGCAGTGCGGGCAGGCGCACGCGGTCGTTTCCGCGTTCTCTTCTTTTGTGATATTGCGATCCGTCATCGGTCGGTTCTCCTTCATTCATACCCCCGCGGGGTATCTTCTTGCTTCCATTATTGTATACCCCCAAGGGGTATCTGTCAACAGCGGAACGATCTCTTTGCGGAAGGATCCGTCGGGCAACATCCCGGGAGGGGCTGCAGGTTATAAATTTGTGCGTACTTTCCCCGGGAACGCGGAGCGCTTACAATGGTCGGTGCAAACAGAGCGATTCTGTCTGACGAAACCATCGGAGGAACGAACATGTCCATTCCCGGTCTGTTCCGCGGAACACCTGCACGCAAACGCGTGCGAAAGATATTCACCGCACTGTGCGGCGCTGTGCTCGCCGTTCTCGTTTTCACCGCATTCACCCGAAAGGAGGCCGCCCCCATGACCAACCATGATTTTTTCCGCTCCCTGGATTTCGACGACGGTCTTCGCGTCGTCACCGAAACCTTCGACCGCTTCCCCCTGCAGTACGGCACGACGCTCGGCTTGGACGGCAACCCGCAGATCCGTCCCATCGAGTTCAAGTTCGAGCAGGACGGCGTTTTGTATTTCGACACCGTGGAGTTCTACCGCTCCTACGCCGAATTGCAGGCGCATCCCTATCTCCAGCTGTGCGTCTGCGACCCGGAGACCATGACCTATGTGCGCGTGGGCGGCAAGGTGAATTTCACCAAGGACCCCGCCATCGTGGACCGTTGCTTTGCGGAAAGCCCCGTGCTGACTTCGCAGTTCGGTGAGCGGCGGGATGTCGTCGTCGCCTACTATCTCACGGAGGTGTGGGCGGAGTTCAACTCCTTTACGGCGGACCTGCCGTACCGCAGTTATCAACTGCCGAACCGCTTCGACGCTGCCGCTGCGGAGGCGAACGGATGATTTTGAACACGGGCTGCCGGACGGATATTCCGGCATATTTTTCCGAATGGTTCATGAACCGCGTCCGCGAGGGGTACGTCCTGACCCGCAACCCGTACCGTGCGGACCAAGTGCTGAAGTACCGCCTCGACCCGAAGGTCGTGGATATCCTGTGCTTTTGCACCAAGAACCCCAAGCCGATGCTGCCGCACATCCCCGAGCTGGATAAGTTCCGTCAGTTCTGGTTCGTGACCTGGACCCCTTACGGAAAAGAGATCGAGCCGCATGTGCCCGACAAGTCCGCTGTTTTGGAGTCCATCCGGAGCCTGTCCGCGGCGGTCGGCGCAAAGGCCGTGGGTTGGCGGTACGACCCGATCTTCCTTACGGAAAAATACGATGTGGACTTTCACCTGAAAGCGTTCGAAGCCATGGCCGCGCAACTCCGCGGGCTGATCGGCTCCTGCGTGATCAGCTTCATCGACCTTTACGCGAAAACAAAGCGGAACTTCCCCGCGGCGCGGGCCGTGACGGACGATGAACAGCGTCTCCTCCGCACCCGCTACGTTTGTTCAAGAAGAAGATGAATTTTCAATCAGGCTCCAGAGCCGTTCATATAAGGGCTTTCACGGGATTTGCACCCGGGTGCAGCTGCACCCTCCGGACAGGGTGCGTTTTTTCATTTGCACCCGGGTGCATGACCTGTGCACCCTGTTTGCACCCGGGTGCAGATGAGCTTTCAAAGCAGTAGAATAATTATATATGGATCTCGTCAGTGAAAGTAGTACTTTCTGTGACCAGAGCAACTTTGATACAAAGGAATATGGACAATGCTTGTAAATCAAGGGGTTTCAGCACCCTGGTCATCTCCTTTCTGCTGGTCTGATAGTCAGCTCCATACCGCCGGTTTCGGATCGTTTCACTCCCCAACGTTACTCCCGGGTTTCGTTGGGGAGTGTAGTTTCGTTGGGGAGTTCAGAGTTTCGTTGGAGAGTCAGCTTATCTGAAGAAACCAATGGTATTATCATCGGCTCTTCCTATTAATGCGGCTCTATCCAGCAACAAGTTTCTCATGGTACAGGAAGTTTCAGGTAGCAGTGTGCATTGATGACAGGCGGCATAGTTTAGCCCAAACAATCCTTGCGCATTAGCTCCTGTAGATGTCATGCAAAGGGGATCGCCTGAACACCATTCAGCTTCGTCTAACAAGGCATCAATGTTTTCTTCCATGTGCTCTGGTTCAGCTTGAGCTACTAAGCCGCCTAGACTGCCTTCGGTGTTCATAACGTCCGCGCTGCGGTAGTGCTGGTTACCAGCGTCCGTCACAGCGGCCCTTACGCGGCATACCACCACATCCGTAGGTTCCGGATAGCCATTTTCATTGATCTGGTTCTCGGTGTATCCGATCTCGATCATGTGACGCAGGTCTCCGGGATGCGGATCGCTTTCGAAGTTTTTGTATCCGCGCACAGGTCATCGCCTCCTGTTTGGTTATTCTGTGGACGGCAGTGAGGTGCAGGTAGTCGACCTGGCTTCCGGGGAAAGTATCCCGGAGGATGTGCTGGCCGCGCTGACAGATGATGAACAGTGATGGATGGGTGTCTGGGAAGTATAGTGAAATTACAACTGAATAAATCAGCAAGCCCGCAATCTGGTTTTTATGCCGGATTGCGGGCAGTTTTTTATTCTTCAAACGCAGTCATCATTCTTTCAAGCAGCAGTTCTGCCGGTTTGGTGAATACCTGATATTTCTTCCAAATCACTACCGCCTTTGCCTCCAATGGGGGATCAAACGGACGGAAGCAGAGATCTGCCGTTTCTGTGGTGTTGATGATCCGGTCCAGACCCACTGCACAGCCGATGCCGGATTTCACCATCAGCGCTGCATTGTACAGCAGGCTGTAAGTCGCCGCAATATTAAGAGAGCCATAGCTGTCCCCAAACCAGTCCAGATAATCGTTGCCTGTCTTCTGCGCTGCCAGGTTCTGCCCGGGTGTGATCAAAGGGATACCGGTCAGGTCTTCTTTCCGGATTGTTTCCCTTTGGGCCAGCGGATGATCACGACGCAGGATCAGACCCCAGGTGTCCCGGGCAGGCAGCCGGAGGCTGTGATAACGCGACACGTCCACCGACCCGATCAGCACACCGAAATCCAGCAGCCCCTTTTCAAGTCGCTCCATGACGTCTTCCGCGTTGCCGCTGTAGATCTGAAAATGGATGCCTGGATGCTCTTCCCTCAAGGTGGACATCAGATCGGTGATGTGCTGCAGCGTATAGGTTTCGCCGCTCCCGATGAAAACGTCTCCGGTTACGGCGATGTTCATGGAGGAGAATTCCGCTTTTGTCCGCTCAGCCATTTCCAGGATTTCTTCAGCCCGTTTTCGCAGCAGCATGCCTTCGGGCGTCAGCACCATGGAACGCGTGGTACGGATGAACAGCTTCTGTCCCAGCTCTTCTTCCAGTTCCTGGATCTGCCTGGACATGGTGGGCTGCGTTACATGCAGCACCTCACTGGCACTGGTCAATCCGCCCTCCCGGGCAACAGTCAGAAAATAATTCAGCACTCGCAGTTCCATTCAGCATCCCTCCGGTGAAATCATACCATACTTATTATTGCCTGTAAAGCAATAATGACGTTAGTTTTTAAGTATTTGCTATTTTCCCATTCTTGCCTCACACTATTCTCAGGAGGTGATGAAACCCGTGATGACGATGGACACGAAGCAGATCATCGAGAACCTGGAAGACGCTGGATGTGACACGGCGCTGACAGAACAGTTTGAAGCGCTGTGGACCAAAGGCGATCAGAAAGGACAGATGCGGCTGCTGACCGGGTATCGCCGCCTGCTGCTGGACGAGATCCACGCGGGGCAGAAGAAGCTGGACTGCCTGGACTATCTGATCTGCCGAATGAAGGCACAGCAAGCGAACGGAGGTTGAACTGGTGCCATGAAAGAAAAGATCGTACAGACTGCTGGACGCGCTCAATTAGGCGAATTCGCGCCGATGTTTGCCCATCTCAACGACGATGTGCTGTTCGGAGAAGTCTGGAATGAAGACGTCCTTGATGTGAAGACCAAGTGCATAATCACCGTGGTTTCCCTGATGGCGTCCGGTATTACGGATTCGTCGCTGGCCTATCACCTGCAGAATGCGAAAGCCCACGGCGTCACCAAAGAAGAGATCGCGGCAATCATCACACACGCCACGATGTATGTAGGCTGGCCGAAGGGGTGGGCTGTGTTCCGGCTGGCGAAAGAAGTCTGGAACGAAGAACATGCTGAACCAATAAGATAAAGGAGAATTTGAACATGAAAAAGCTGCTTTCAATCCTGGTTGTCCTGATGATGACTCTCTCTCTCCTGACCTGCGCAATGGCTGAGGAGGAAACAGAAACGACGGTTCCCGAACCCACCAGCCACATCCTGATCATCTATTTCTCTGCCACCGGCACAACCAAAACCGTGGCTGAGAATCTTCAGACAGCTCTGAATGCCGACATCTACGAGATCGTACCCGAACAGCCCTACACGGATGCCGACCTGAACTATAACGACCGCAACAGCCGCACCACCCATGAGCAGGACGACAGGACTGTCCGGCCCGCCATTGCCGGAGAACTTCCCGATCTGACCCCTTGGGACACCATTTTCATCGGCTATCCCATCTGGTGGGGCGAGGAACCGCGCATCATGGACACCCTGGTGGAAAACCTTGACCTGACTGACAAAACTATCGCCGTGTTCTTCACCTCCGGCGGCAGCGGCCTGGGCAACAGCATGAAGCATCTGGAACAAAACGCTGGCGCGGGTACCTGGCTTCAGGGAAAACGTTTTTACACCGGTACATCCGTACAGGAATTGGCCAACTGGGCCAAAGGGCTTGGTATTGAGCCTTAAGGAGCCATCATGCTGAAAAAACGCGCTAAGCTGATCGTAGATGTGCTGCTGGGCATCGGGCTGCTTCTGCTCATGTCTTATCAAGTAGCTTATGATGCCGCACACGAGTGGACGGGGATCTGCATGACCGCGCTGATGGCCACGCATCAGATCCTGAACCGGAAATGGTACATAGCCCTGTTCAGGGGCAAGTATGGCGCGCTGCGCATTTTCCAGACGGTCATCAACCTGCTGCTGGTTGGCTGCTTTCTGACAACCGCCCTGTGCGGCATCAACATGAGCGTATATGCTGTACCCTTCCTGGCTGATTTCATGAAGGCCTCCACCGGGCGCAGAATGCATCTTGCCCTGTCCCACTGGAGCTTCATCCTGATGGGACTGCATCTGGGTCTGCATTTGTCCGCAATGGTACGCGGGGCCAAACGTAAGTCCGTGCGGCGCATCGGATTCAGCCTTTCCATCATCGTCGCCGGTTGTGGGCTGTGGATTTTTCTGAGAAACAATTTCCCGGACTATCTTCTGTTCCAGCGGCATTTCGCCTTTATCGATTACGGGAAAGCTGCCCCTATGGCGCTGCTAGAAGCGCTTCTCATCGTTTTCTTCTTTGCTTTTGTGGGCATGCAGCTTCAAAAGCTGCTGACGCGCAGGAAGGAAGGAAAAGCAATAGCTGCCATTGCGCTTCTGCTGGCTGTCATGATCGGCATTGGATCGAATCTGGCTTTCCCGGCCCCTCAGGAAGATAACTGGAACGCCGGTGAAACTCCCTGGGGAAGCGATTCCGGTTGGACAGAAACAGAAGCGGATGAAGAACCTGTCTTCACCGAAGAGGCGGCTGTCACAGCTCGCTCGGAATCAGAAGCCGGTGAAAGCATTCTTGTTGAAGATGGTTTCGTCCTGATCGAAGGCGGCTCCTTCCTGATGGGCAGCCTGGAGACTGAGAACTGGCGTATCGACGATGAAACCCAGCATGAAGTGTATGTTTCTGATTTCCGGATGAGCCCGTATGAAGTCACGCAGGCAGAATATCAGGCGCTGATGGGTGAAAACCCGTCGCAGTTCAGTGGAGAGAATCTGCCCGTTGAGAACGTGACCTGGCTGGATGCCGTGCGCTTCTGCAATGCCAAGAGCGAACAGGCTGGACTGACACCGGTATATACCATCGAAGGGACAACCGTGATCTGGGACAGGAGTGCCGAAGGTTACCGCCTGCCTACGGAAGCGGAATGGGAATATGCCTGCAGGGCCGGGACCGTCACTCCCTTCTGGACAGATCACGCCATCGGGCCGGAGGAAGCCAACTATTACGGGCACTACCCCTATGAGATCGAGGAGAACTACTTTAACGATTCGGTGCTGGAAACCCGGCCTGGCCGCTACCGCCAGACCACAGTGGATGTCGGCAGCTTCGATCCCAATCCCTGGGGCCTGTACAACATACACGGAAACGTGAACGAATGGTGCTGGGATCTGTACGGCGAATATGACCTGACGCAGACCGATGACCCGACCGGCGCTTTGACCGGCACACGTCGCGTGTACCGTGGCGGAGGCTGGAATGACTTCGGCAAAAACCTGCGCAGCGCATACCGCGCGACGGGAGAATTGGACATGGCCAGTTTCAACCTTGGAATCCGTCTGGTACGAAACGCTTCGAACATTGCAATAGGCACAGTGGTCACCCGCACGGAAAACGAGAAGATTCAGGCCTCCGGCAAAGTGCTGATCGCCTATTTCTCCTGGAGCGGCAATACACGGGGCGTCGCGCAGGAGATTCAGCGTCAGACAGGCGCAGACCTGTTTGAGATTTCACCGCTCAATCCCTATTCGGATGATTACAATACTGTCCTCATGGAAGCGCAGCGGGATCAGCACGACAAGGCGCGGCCGGAGTTGGATGCTCATATCGAAAACTTTGATCAGTATGATGTGATCCTGCTCGGCTATCCCAACTGGTGGGCGTCCATCCCCATGCCGATTGCCACTTTCCTTGAGGAATACGACTTCAGCGGAAAGATCATCGTTCCCTTCTGCTCTCACGGAGGCGGACGCTTTGGCCAAAGCATCACGGCCATCGCCAAACTGGCTCCCGACAGCGAAATTGGCACGGGCCTGTCGATTCATTATTCGGGTGGCAGCAGTCTACCGGAGGATGTGCGAAACTGGCTGACACAAAACAGCATACCGACACAGGACTAAGGAGGAGATTCAGATGTTCAAGGAAACCATCACCCTTTCCAACGGCGTGATCGTACCCATGCTGGCGCTGGGCACCTGGCTGATTGACGATGATAAGGCGGCGGAGGCTGTGCGCGCTGCCGTTTCCATAGGTTATCGTCATGTGGACACCGCACAGGCTTACGCCAACGAACGTGGCGTCGGTGAAGGCATCCGCACCTGCGGTATTCCGAGGAATCAGCTGTTTGTCACCTCCAAGGTGGCGGCGGAGCACAAAACCTATGAAACCGCCGCAGCTTCCATCGATGAGACGCTCCGGCAGATGGGGCTGGACTATCTGGATATGATGATCATCCACAGCCCGCAGCCCTGGGTGGAAGTCAATCAGTCCGAAAACCGTTACATCGAGGGCAACCGCGCCGCATGGCGTGCTCTGGAAGACGCGTACAGGGCCGGAAAGCTCCGGGCCATCGGCATATCCAACTTTCTGGAAGGGGATATCGACAGCCTGTGGGAAACCGCTGAGATCAAGCCCATGGTCAACCAGGTGCTGTGCCACATCTCCAACACGCCCCTTGCCCTGATCGAATACTGCCAGAACAAAGGTATCGTCATGGAAGCCTATTCTCCCGTCGCTCACGGCGAGGCGATGAAAAACCCAGCGATCCGGGCTATGGCCGAGAAGTATGACGTCAGCATCCCGCAACTGTGCATCCGTTATGACCTGCAGCTTGGTATGATCACTCTGCCCAAGACCGCCAATCCCGCTCATATGAAGAGCAACAGCGAAGTCGATTTCACGATCAGCGCCGAGGATATGGAAACCCTGAAGCACATCGAGCGCATCCGGGATTACGGCGACTCCAGCTTTTTTCCGGTGTTCGGCGGGAAACTCAAGGGGTATTCCGGCAAGCCCGGAACTGAAGAGATCTGACGAAGGGAGAAAAACACCGTGAAAGCTCTTGTCGCGTATTTTTCTGCCAGCGGCGTGACAGCTAAACTGGCAAAACGCTTGGCGGACGCCATTGAAGCGCCTGTCTATGAGATCAGACCCGCTCAGCTTTACACCCGCGCAGATCTGGACTGGACAAACAAGCAGTCTCGGTCTACCATAGAGATGCAGGACAAGAACTGCCGCCCTGCGCTGGCAGACACCGACGCACCGGTCGCCGATGCGGATGTGATCTTTGTCGGCTATCCCGTGTGGTGGTATCGTGAACCATCCATCATCGACAGCTTCCTGGCAGCATATGACTTTACCGGGAAGAAAATCGTGCTTTTTGCCACTTCCGGCGGCAGCGACATCGGCAAAGAAGCTCCTGCGCGCGCGGCAGAGATCACAAAAGCGGAGATTCTGCCGGGCAAGCGTTTCTCTGCGAATGTCTTGATTGATGACCTCAAAGCATGGGCGAAAACAGTTTAAGTTAAGAAAGGGCATGCTGTGAAGATCGGCGGCCAGGTCGGATGGGTATCCGGGAAATACAGCAATATCATCACAGGATGACTTTCGCTCAAAAATGAGCTAAAGTCAGTTACGCCACCGATAGGGTTATCTCCCTATCGGCAGTTCTTTTTTGTTTTTTGGGGCTACTGTAAAACGCTTCGACTTTTGGGCGTAGGAAGGTGAACCGCTGAACGATAGGAGGGACGCTTGGTGACGCCTGAAGAGAAAAACCACCTGTACGCTTTACGCAAGGCCGGTCGGAGTTATACAGAGATAGCCGACGAAATGGGAATCTCGAAAAATACGGTCAAGACATATTGCCGGAGAACAGGATTGACGTCTGCCGATGAGATCGGGGCTGTTGCTCAGGTTCCAAAGCATACTATGCCTTCGAGGTTTTGTGGTGGTCGCAACAGGACTCGAACCTGTGACCCCATCGATGTGAACGATGTGCTCTACCAACTGAGCCATGCGACCTTATCCGAACGTTTCTGACAAACTCTCCCAATAAGTTCGGTTTTTTAGGGGAGCTTTCCGTGAATTCGAGTGAACGGCTTGCCAGCAACCTGTTCACATCGACATCGCATTTTTCTACGAAGGTACCAGTAAGTACTCGCAACGGCGTTTGCGAAAACGGGCGCCAAGTACGGCATCCGCGTGCGCACCTGCTGTGAAAACGCCGCGCTTTCCTCCTGCGGGGTGGATGTTTCGGGCTGCATGACCAAGGAAGTGCTCGAAGCCGCGACGGACTGCCGCCTGCAGGTGCCGAAGCGGAAAAAATCGACCCGCGCGCAATGCAACTGCCTGCTGGGCGCCGACATCGGCATGTACAACACCTGCCCGCACGGCTGCGTCTATTGCTACGCGAACACCGACCGGGAGACCGTGCGGCGGAACCTCACCCTGCACGACCCGGCTTCCCCGTTTCTCATCGGCGGATTTCTCCCCGGGGACAAGGTCACGGACGTCCGCCGGGAATCTTACATACACGACCCGCTCTCCCTGTTTTGAGCGGCATTCCCGAAAAGGCGGTGGACCCACGATGAACCAAAGGGAACGGCGCGAAGCCCTGATCCGCGCGCTGCTGAACGAAAACCCGGACCTGCGGGACTTGCGCATCCCCGGCGACGAAGCCGAACGGAAAACGCTGCTGCGGGGGCTGATGAACATCCGCCCGCCGATGGCGGCGGACCCCGCGTTTTTGACCCTGCAGGGTGAATATCTGCGTGAGGAATCGAACGAGCGGGGCGTCGTCCGCGTTGCGGAGCTGTCGCCCGTCCGCCCGGGGCTTTATCTGTGGCAGGGCGACATCACGAGGCTGCAATGCGATGCGATCGTCAATGCGGCGAACAGCGGCATGACCGGGTGCTATGTGCCGAACCACCGCTGCATCGACAACGCCATCCATACCTATGCGGGCGTGGAGCTGCGGCTTGCCTGCGAAGAGCTGATGCGGAGGCAGGGGCACCCGGAGCCCACCGGGCAGGCAAAGATCACCCCGGCGTTCCACCTGCCCTCGAAGTATATTCTGCATACCGTCGGACCGATCGTACGCGGGAAGGTCACGGAACAGGACAAACGTTCCCTTGCCTCCTGCTACCGCGCGTGCTTGGAACTGGCGGCGGAACACGGCTTGGAAAGCGTGGCGTTTTGCTGCATTTCCACCGGGGAATTCGGTTTCCCCAACGAACCGGCGGCCGAGATCGCCGTCGAAACGGTCGGAAGCTTTCTGACCGGAAACACATCCATCGGAAAGGTGATCTTCAATGTTTTCAAAGACAAAGACCGGGAAATCTACGAACGGCTCCTCGCAAATTGACCTGCTGAAGGAGCTGGTATCGGATGCCGACGCCGTGGTGATCGGCGCGGGTGCGGGCTTTCCGCCTCCGCCGGGTTCACCTACGCGGGCGAACGCTTCGAAAAGCACTTTGCCGACTTCGGCGCGAAGTACGGTTTTTCGGACATGTATTCGGGCGGCTTCTACCCCTACCGCACGCCGGAGGAGCACTGGGCTTACTGGAGCCGTTACATCATGGTCAACCGCTACCAGGACCCGCCGAAGCCCGTCTACGACGACCTGTTGGCACTCGTGAAAGACAAGGAACACTTCGTCATCACCACCAACGTCGACCACTGCTTTCAAAAAGCCGGGTTCGGTAAGGAGCGCCTGTTTTACACCCAGGGGGATTACGGTCTGTTCCAATGCTCGAAGCCCTGCTGCCAAGAGACCTACGACAACCGCGCAACAGTCGAGGCGATGATCGCCGAACAGAAGGACATGCGCGTGCCGACCGCGCTGATCCCCGTTTGTCCGCATTGCGGCAGACCCATGACCATGAACCTCCGTGCGGACGATACCTTTGTCGAAGACGCGGGCTGGCACCGCGCGGCAAAACGGTACGAAACCTTTCTCACCGAGCATTCCGGGGAAAAGATCGTTTTTCTGGAGCTGGGGGGTGGGCTACAACACGCCCGTCATCATCAAATATCCCTTTTGGCGCATGACCGCATTGAACCCCGATGCCCACTATGTCTGCATCAACCGCGGTCAAGCGATCTGCCCCGCGGAGATCGCGGACCGTTCCCTTTGCATCGACGACGATATCGGAACCGTCCTGTCCCGCTGTCTCGGGTAAAGCCCGGTTCGGGAAGCCGAAGGGACTTTCGCAAAAAGTTACCGCGGCGATCGAAAAACGCCCTGCAAGCGCAGGGCGTTTTGTTCGGTATGAGATTTTCTCACAGCAAGCCGAATTCGCGTTTCATGGTGAGGCAGATGCCGTCCATGGTCCATTGGGTCATGGGTCCGGGCGTCGCGCAGTAGCCATGGGCGGTGCCGGGCGTGAGGATGAGCTCGCAGTGGACGCCCGCATCGAGAAGTTTTTTGGCGAAGTCCACGACATCGTCCACGAGGGGGCAGTACTCGCTGCCGACGAGGATGACCGTGGGCAGGAAGGAAACATCCTCCGCATGCCCGGGGAACGCCGCGACGGGGGGATGTTCGCGGTCGAGATCGCCGAGGTAGGCATGCGCCTTCGCGAGCGCCCAGTTTTCACTGTCCAAAGCGAAGTCCTTGTTCCGCACGCGCGAGGGGGAACTGCCGAGCTTCAGCGTGGGATTGAGCAGCGCAGCGACGGAGATTTCGGGACCGCCGTGCTCGTGCATGTAAAACAGCAGACCCGCGGCGATGTTGCCGCCCGCGCTCGTGCCGTACAGACCGATGCGCGCGGGGTCGATGCCCATTTCTTCCGCATGCTTCACGAGCCACTGCAAGGCCGTGAGGCAATCGTTCAGAGGATCGGGATAGTGCACGCCGTCCTTCGCGAGGCGGTAATCCGGGCTGACGACGACCGCGGGGATGCCCTTTGCGAGCAGGGAATTGCGGTAATCGTCGGTTTCGGGCGCGCCCGCGGTCCAGCCGCCGCCGTGGATATCGAGCACGAGGGGCAAGGGACCTTTTACCCCTTCCGGACGGCAGACGCGCAGCTGCATGATGTGCCCGGCTTCCAAGCCGTCGATGTAGAGATCCTCGAAGGTGACGCCCGTGACTTCCGGCGCGAGCAGGGCTTTCCGCTGTGCCCGCAGTGCTGCCTTCTTCTCCTCCGCGGTGCCATGCGCGATGGCGCGGTAGGTTTCCAGCTGTTGCTCATATCCGGGGAAAGGTTTGAATGCCATTCGTTCCCGATCTCCTTTCGGTTTCTTCCTTGATTATATTCCCCGGAAGGACTGCGGGGCAAGCCGTGCCCATCTCTGCCCCGTCGTTTTGCTCCGCTCTTTTTCGATATTTTTGTATTGACACGGCATGTTCTCTGTATTACAATATCGATACTGCAATATTGGTATATATTTAACGAATCCACAGGAGGACCGATATGGAAAAACAGTACACCCCCGTCACCGACGCACGCGAACTGACGGAAGCTTTGGACCGCTGCAGAGCGGCGCAGAAAAAGTTCGCATCCTACACGCAGGAGCAGGTCGACAAGATCTTCTTCGCCGCCGCGACCGCCGCGAACCAAATGCGCATCCCCCTCGCGAAGCTCGCCGTGGAAGAGACCGGCATGGGCATCGTCGAGGATAAGGTCATCAAGAACCATTTCGCTTCCGAATACATTTACAACGCATACAAGGACACCAAGACCTGCGGCGTGATCGCCGAGGATACCGCCTACGGCACGCAGCGCATCGCCGAGCCCATCGGCGTGGTCGCCGCGGTCATCCCCACCACGAACCCGACCTCGACCGCCATCTTCAAGGCGCTGCTGTGTCTGAAGACCCGCAACGGCATCATCATCAGCCCGCACCCGCGTGCAAAGGGCTGCACCATCGCCGCGGCGAAGGTCGTGCTCGAGGCTGCGGTCGCCGCCGGCGCGCCCGAGGACATCATCGGCTGGATCGACGTGCCCTCGCTGGAGCTGACGAACCAAGTCATGCAGGAGGCGGACCTCATCCTCGCGACGGGCGGACCCGCCATGGTGAAAGCCGCCTACTCCTCCGGCAAGCCCGCCCTCGGCGTCGGTCCCGGCAACACGCCCGCGGTCATCGACGACTCGGCGGACATCCTGCTCGCCGTCTCCTCCGTCATCCACTCGAAGACCTTCGACAACGGCATGATCTGCGCCAGTGAACAGAGCGTCGTGGTGCTCGACGCGGTCTACGATGCGGTCAAGGCGGAATTCGAAAACCGCGGCTGCTATGTGCTGAACGCGGAAGAGACCGAAAAGCTCCGCAACGTCATTCTCATCAACGGCGCGCTGAACGCGAAGATCGTCGGTCAGTCCGCCCACACCATCGCGGCACTTGCGGGCGTGGAAGTGCCCGAAAAGACGAAGATCCTCATCGGTGAGGTCGAGTCCGTCGAGACTTCCGAAGCCTTCGCGCACGAAAAGCTCAGCCCGGTGCTTGCGATGTACCGCGCGGCGGATTTCGAGGACGCGCTGAACAAGGCGGACACGCTCGTGAAGGACGGCGGCTACGGTCACACCGCTTCCGTCTACCTCGATGAGGTCCGCTGCAAGGACAAGCTCGCGGCGTTCACCGCCCGCATGAAGGCCTGCCGCATCCTCGTGAACACGCCCTCGGCACACGGCGGCATCGGCGACCTGTACAACTTCGACCTGGCACCCTCGCTGACGCTGGGCTGCGGCTCCTGGGGCGGCAACTCCGTTTCCGAAAACGTCGGCGTGAAGCATCTTCTGAACATCAAAACCGTTGCGATCCGGAGGGAAAACATGTTGTGGTTCCGCGCACCCGAAAAGGTGTATTTCAAAAAGGGCTGTCTGCCCGTGGCGCTTTCCGAGCTGAAGGAGCACAAGAAAGCCTTCATCGTCACCGACTCCTTCCTGTACAACAACGGCTACACCAAGCCCATCGAAGAGAAGCTCGACGCCATGGGCATTTGCCACACCACCTTCTACAACGTCGCGCCCGACCCCTCCCTCGGCTGCGCGAAGGAAGGCGCGGCGCAGATGGCGGCGTTCCAACCCGACCTGATCCTCGCCATCGGCGGCGGCTCCGCGATGGACGCCGGCAAGATCATGTGGGTGCTGTACGAACACCCCGAGGCGGACTTCAAAGACATGGCGATGCGCTTCTGCGACATCCGCAAGCGCGTGTACACCTTCCCCAAGATGGGCGAAAAGGCATACTTCGTCGCCATCCCGACCTCCGCGGGCACGGGTTCCGAGGTGACGCCCTTTGCCGTCATCACCGATGAAAGCACCGGGGTCAAGTACCCGCTCGCCGATTACGAGCTGCTGCCCGACATGGCGATCGTCGACGCGGACATGATGATGAACGCGCCCAAGGGGCTGACCTCCGCCTCCGGCATCGACGCCGTGACCCACGCGCTCGAAGCCTACGCCTCCGTGATGGCGACCGATTACACCGACGGACTCGCGCTGCGCAGCCTGAAGCTGGTGTTCGAGAACCTGCCCAAGGCTTACGACAACGGACCGAACGACCCCCGCGCCCGTGAGAACATGGCGCACGCCGCCTGCATGGCGGGCATGGCCTTTGCGAACGCCTTCCTCGGCGTTTGCCACTCGATGGCGCACAAGCTGGGCGCCTTCCACCACCTGCCGCACGGCGTTGCGAACGCGCTGATGATCGACGAGGTGCTGCGCTTCAACGCGACGGACGTACCGACGAAGATGGGCACCTTCTCCCAGTACGACCACCCGCACACGCTCGCCCGCTACGCCGAGGTCGCCGATTATCTGAAGCTCGGCGGCAAGACCGACGAGGAGAAGCTGGAGAAGCTGATCGCCGCGATCGACACGCTGAAGGAGCGCGTCGGCATCAAAAAGACCATCCGCGATTACGGCGTCGACGAGCAGGACTTCCTCGCCCGTTTGGACGACATGGTCGAGCAGGCCTTCGACGACCAGTGCACCGGCGCCAACCCGCGTTACCCCTTGATGAGCGAGATCAAGCAGATGTACCTGAACGCCTACTACGGCACCCGCGAAACGGTCTGACCAGACGGTCGCCGTTCCGGACACGACGCAAAGAGCCGCGGCAAACGCCGCGGCTCTGTTGTTTTTCGGTCGGGATCGGTCGGGGACATTTTGCTCCGAAGGGATGCGCCCCGTCAAAGCCCGGTGATATCGGCAACCAGCACGAAGAACGCGGGCAGCCCGTTTTCGGTATACACCTTTCTGCCGATGTCGTCGATGCGGCGCACGCTGCCGTCCTTCCTTGTGATGCGGTACCGTACCTTGTCGATGCCGTCGGAAGACGCGCGGAACTGCGTTTCGATCTCGGCTTCGACGCGGAGGATGTCTTCGCTGTGGACCATGGTCTTGAACGAATCCCCGACGAAAGCGCGGAATTCTTCGTAGGAAGCGCAGCCGAAGATCGACACCGCCGCGTCGTCCGCGTAGAGCATCTTCTCTCTGCCGACCGCCTCGTAGATGAAGCACCCGCAGGGCAAGCCGAGCTTTTCGTACTTCTCTTCGAACTCGATGAGGGGCGCGCAATCGCGGAAGCGTTCGCGCCAGAGCGCATAGGACCGCGTGTCGAACTCCGTATGCAGGAGCATGTGACCGAGCGTGCGCTTCATGAGATCGATTTGGATCGGCTTGGCGAGGTGTGCGTTCATGCCCATGCGGAACGCGTTCTTCCGGTCCTCTTCGAAGGCGTTGGCGGTCATGGCGATGATCGGGATATCCGCCTTCTCGGGGTCGGGCAGGCGGCGGATGAGCTGCGTTGCCTTGTAGCCGTCCATGTTCGGCATCTGCACATCCATCAGAACGACATCGTAATACCCCGCGGGTGCCTGTTCGAGCATCGACAGGCAGACGACGCCGTCCTCCGCGCGCTCGGTGAGAAAACCGTCGTCGCCGAGAATGGACATGGCGATCTCCGCGTTGAGGTCGTTGTCTTCCGCAAGGAGGACGCGCTTGCCGCTGAAATCGATCTCCTCCCAAGTGTTCTCCGCGCCCTTCGTCGCCGTCTCCTCCTTGGGAACGAGGCGGTGCGTGAGCGTGATGGTGAACTTCGTGCCCTTGCCGAGCGTGCTTTCGACGCGGATATCCCCGTGCATGAGGTCCACGAGTTTTTTGACGATCGGCATGCCGAGCCCCGTGCCGATCACGCCGCTCGCGGTACTCGTCCGCTCGCGCGTGAATTCCTCGAACAGGTGCGGCAGAAAGTCCCGGGACATCCCGATGCCGGTATCCTCGACGGTCGTGCGGTAAACGGCAGCGCCCTCCGCTTCCGCAGGGAGCTCTTGCAGCGAAAGCCGCACGGTGCCGCCCGAGGGCGTGTATTTGAGCGCGTTGCCGATGATGTTGAGCCAGATCTCGCGGAGTTTCGTGGTATCGACCAGAACGTCCTCATGCAGGATTTCGGACTGCACGGTGAAGGTGATGCCCTTTTCGAGAAAGCGCGGCTCGAACAGCGACACGACGGAGTCCGTAAAAGTCCCGAGGTTCTCGGGCACCTCGTCGAGCAGCTCCTTGCCGCTTTCGATGCGCGCCATTTCGAGCACGTTGTTGATGAGCGACAGCAGGAATTCGTTCGAGGACTCGATCTTTCCGAGATAGTCCAGCACCGCCTCCCGGTCGTCGATGTGCTTTTTCAGCAGCTGCGTGAAGCCGATGATGGCGTTCATGGGCGTGCGGATATCGTGCGACATGTTGAACAGGAATCTCGTTTTCGCCTCGCCCGCTTCCTTCGCGGCTTCGAGCGCGGTCTGCAGCTGCCCGGCGGCGACCTCGGCTTCCCGCAGCGCGGCGGAAAGCTCCCTGCGGTACTCCTCCTTTTCATCCTCTTCCACGAACACGTGCAGAACGATGGTGCCGAGCATCAGCCCCATGGAATACAGCGGCAGCAGCGGATACAAGATCTGTGCGACGACGGTCACCGCCATCAAAAAGCCGTAGACACAGATGGTCAGGTTGCGCCGTTTTTTCGCGCCCGCACTCCTCCGCGCGGCGTTCAGGGAAACGAACGAGATCCACGCGAACATCACGACCTGCACCGCAAGCGCGGCATAGCGGAAAAAGAGGGCTTGGAAATTCCCTTCCGCGTCGAACCGGAAAAAGACGGGTTTGAAGTGGTTCACCCCGAGCAGCACGAACTCCGCACACCAAAAGCCGATGCCGAACAGGTTCAGCGCCCGTGCCGACAGCCCCTCGAGCTTCAGGTACGAAACGACGTACCTGCACCAGAAAACGACGCTCGACGCCATCGCGATGTAATAGAGCACGGTATCGGCATAGAGCAGCGCGGTGTTCCCCGTGGCGGCGATGAAGCCCCATGACGCATCCGTGATGTAGTAGGCGAAAACGCTCATCAGATAACGGCGGCAGTCGGTTTCCCGGGTGTGGGTCCTTCCGTCGGCGGCATAAAAAGCGTTTGCATTGATGATGAGGTGTATCAGCCCGGCAAGCAGACCGATGACCGAATAATATGCGTTGTTCATGCTGTTCGTTCTCTCCGGTTGTTTGATCTCGTTCGAGCGGGATGCCGTTGCGGCGGAGAAACGGAGCGGGTCCGTATATGTAATGATTATACCATGTTTTCACACCGGTTTCGGCGGGTTTTCGGGAAGTTTCGGCGCCGGGATACGGTTCCCTGCGCGGCATCTCTTGTGCTTTTTCGTTGATTCCTGTAAAATAGTTGATTATGACCGAATGCGGAGGAATGAAATGAAAGCATCTGTCGCACACAAGATCGACGCGGTGTTCCGCCTGCCGACCTATCTGTTCGTTACGGCGCTGGGGCTCGTGTTTGCGGTTTTGACCTTTCTCTCGATGAACCAGAAGATCCCCGAGAACTATGTGAAGACCCAAGCCGTGATCGAGCGGATCGAGGAATACCGCAAGTTCGACGACACCCCCGAACACGAGGTCTACATCGGCTACCGGATCGGCGATGCGGAGCTCAGCGACCTGCCCCTGCACATCTACGACTCGACGATGCAACCCGGCGGTACGGTGGAGATCTACGTCGACCCGGACATGCCGGATTCGTTCATACTCGAGCAGAAGAACGACCTTGCGTTCGTGATCATCAGCGGCGTGCTGCTCGTCATCGGCGTGACGGGGACCGTAAGGCACCTCGCAAAATTCAAAAAGAAGTAAGGAGTACGACCCATGGCAAGCTATATCGCATATCCGTTCGGGAAACTGAACCAAAGCTGCCGCATGAAGGATGCGGACAACGCCACGGTTTATGAGGCGGAGCTCACGAAGTTCCACCTTTTCGGTGCGAGCGAGTACACGTTCCGCAACAAGGTCGCCGGCACGGAGGAGATCCACCGGATCGGCAAGACCGTCACGAAGTCGAGCGGACCCGAAGGCGCGGAGACGGTCACAGAATCGTACTTCAAGATCGACGGTGAGAACGTGTTCGACCGCTTGGAAGAGATGGGGCTGCGCTTCCGCGTGATCGCGAAGCTCGACCTGATGCACCCGGAATTCGCGCTCGTCGGCGATGGCGGCAACGAGATCGCGCGGTACAAAATGAACGTGCGCGGCGAGCGTCAGGAGGATGTCGCGGCGATCGGCGGAAAGCAGCGGAACACCGCGATCGAGACGGAGTCTTCCGACCTTGCGACGGTGTTCTTCGGTGCGTTCGTTCTGAACCGGGTCGATTTTTCGCTGTTCCTCATCTGACCTGTCCGCCCCCGGCGGCAACCGAAGTCAGGACCACCCCTAAGAGGGGTGGTTTGGGAACGGCCTATAAGGCC
>JAUNCT010000003.1 GCA_030526425.1 Clostridia bacterium | reverse complement strand
TGCAAATTGATATCTATAATAACAGAATGATTCCATACCGTCAAACATTATTTTCATAAAGCGTTCGAAATGCCGCATGCATCGTTCGGGAGCGTCCGGCGCCCGGAAAAGCAGTGCGTATTCGCATGCGAAAACCGCGGGTACCTTTTGACAGCGGACCGCCGAACGGTTAAACTGTAATATAATATAATATCGATCGGTATCGGTCGGAATGTGAGGAAGAACATGTTGGACTTTTTGGCATCCGGTGCGGAGCTGCTCCGCAAGGCGGACCCCGCGGTCGCCGAAGCGATGGATCTCGAGATGGTGCGTCAGCAGCGCAACCTCGAAATGATCGCCTCCGAAAACATCGCATCGCCCGCGGTCATCGCGGCGATGGGCAGCGTGCTGACGAATAAATACGCGGAAGGGTACCCCGCCAAGCGCTATTACGGCGGTTGCGAATATGTGGATATGGTCGAGGAGATCGCCTGCGAACGCGCGCGCAAGCTCTTCGGCGCCGAATACGTGAACGTACAGCCGCACAGCGGAACGCAGGCAAACGCGGAGGTCTATTTCGCACTGCTCAAGCCCGGTGACACGGTTCTCGGCATGAGCCTCGACGCCGGCGGTCACCTGTCGCACGGCATGCACCTGAACGTGTCGGGCAAGTATTACAACTTCATCCCCTACGGGCTCGATCCGGAAACGGGCACGATCGATTACGACCGCGTCGAAGAGCTCGCGCGCACCGAACACCCGAAGATGATCGTCGCGGGCGCGTCCGCGTATCCGCGCACCATCGATTTCGAACGCTTTGCCGATATCGCGCACCGCAACGGCGCCTTGCTCATGGTGGATATGGCGCACATCGCGGGTCTCGTCGCGGCGGGCGTGCATCCGAGTCCCCTCCCGCATGCGGATATCGTCACCACCACCACGCACAAAACACTGCGCGGTCCGCGCGGCGGTCTCATCATGGCCAAGGCGGAATTCGAAAAGCCCCTGCGCAGCGCGGTGTTCCCGGGCATGCAGGGCGGTCCGCTCATGCACGTCATCGCGGCGAAGGCCATCTGCTTCGGCGAAGCGCTCGAGCCCGGCTTCAAGACCTATCAGCAGCAGGTCGCGAAAAACGCCAAGGTCCTGTGCAACGCCCTGTCCGCCAAGGGCATGGATTTCGTTTCCGGCGGTACGGACAACCACCTCATGCTGGCGGATCTCCGTTCGCTCGGCATCACGGGTAAAGAGCTCGAGCGCCGTCTCGACAGCGTGTACATCACCGTCAACAAGAACGCGATCCCGAACGATCCCGAAAAGCCCGCGATCACCAGCGGCGTTCGCATCGGTACCCCTGCGGTCACGACCCGCGGTCTGACCGAAGCCGATATGCTCACCGTTGCCGATTGCATCATCGCCACCGCGACGGATTACGAAGCCTCTCGGGAACGCGTGCGCGAAACCGTGCGCGCTCTGACCGAACGCTATCCGATCTATCGCTGAATCCGGAGGGGCTGCGGAACACGACCGCGGCCCCTTTCGGCATCGTTTTGAACACACCGAAAGGAGAGAACCATGAAACGAATGCTCGCATTGCTCCTGAGCCTTTTGACGACATTGTCGCTCGCGCCCGCCTGCGGCGCTGCGGAGGGAGACCGTACCGCAGAGGAGCTCCTCGCCCAAATGACGCTCGAACAGAAGATCGGGCAAATGATCATGCCGTCCGCAAGAAAGTGGAGCGACACGCCCGAGGACGAAACGACCTTTGTCAACGCCACCGTCCTCAACGAGCAGCAGCTCGGCGCGATCGCCCGCTACAACCTCGCGGGCGTCTGCCTGTTCGCGCAGAACCTGAACGACACCGAGCAGATCCTCGCCCTCACGGACAGCATCCAACAGGCGGCGTTCGCTTCCGCCACGGGCATCGGCGCCTTGCTTTCCGCCGATCAGGAGGGCGGATACATCACGCGGCTGCGCACGGGCACCTCGGGCATCGGCAACATGGCGCTTGCCGCCACCGGCGACGCAGCGCTCGTCGCGGAATCCGCCGCGATCTTCGGCACCGAGCTTGCCGCGCTCGGCATCCAAATCGACTTCGCGCCCGATGCGGATGTCAACAGCAACCCCGAAAACCCCGTCATCGGCGTCCGCTCCTTCGGCGACGATCCGCAATCGGTCGCCTCGCTCAGCGCGGCGTACCTCCAAGGGCTTGCCGAAGCCGGCGTCATCGGTTGCCTCAAGCACTTCCCGGGGCACGGCGATACCGATACCGACAGCCACACGGGTCTGCCGCTCGTCGCCAAAACGAAGGAACAGCTCGCCGCGTGCGACCTCGTGCCCTTTGCCGAAAACGCCGCCGCAGCGGAAATGATCATGACCGCGCACATCCAATTCCCGGAGATCGAACGCGAGACCGCCGTTTCCGTCTCGACGGGCGAGACCATCGGCGTCCCTGCGACCATGTCCCGCACGCTCCTCACGGAGGTCCTCCGCAATGAGATGGGCTACGACGGCGTGATCGTCACCGACTCGCTGCAGATGGACGCCATCGCTCTCCACTTCGAGCAGGCGGATGCCGCAAAGCGCATCATCAACGCGGGCGCGGATCTCATCCTCATGCCGGTCGACCTCAATTCGCAAGCCGAGATCGACAAGCTCGGCGTGCTCATCGATACGCTGGTCGCCATGGTCCGGACCGGCGAGATCGCGGAAAGCCGCATCGACGAAGCGGTGCTCCGCGTCCTCAAGCTCAAAGAGCGGCACGGTCTGTTTGCGCCCGAAACGCGCCCGCTGTCCGAGCGGACCGAAGCGGCGCTCGCCGTCGTCGGCAGCAAGGCGCATCACGACCGCGAGTGGGAAATGGCGAAGCTTGCCGTCACCGTCAAAAAGAACGCGGGCGCATTCCCGCTGACCGCCGAAGAGAAGGAAGGCATCCTGTACCTCACCGCCACGACCGGGCAACTCCCCGCGATGGACTTCGCTTTGACGAAGCTGGCGGAGGAGGGCGTCGACACCGCGGGCATCTCCGTCACGGGTGTCTGCTACAACGGCTTGCCCTTTGCGGACATCGCAGACCGGCTTGCCGCCGCGAAAACGGTCGTGCTCACGACATCGACGGGGGCGCTCCGCCAAACCGACGCCTCGAACCCCGACAACACGAAGGCGGTCTTCGTGTATGAACTGCTCGCCGCCGCGAAGGCGCAAGGCAAGAAGGTCGTTCTCATCAGCACCAACCTGCCCTACGATGCCGAGCCCTACGGCGCGGCCGACGCGGTGCTCGCCTGTTACAACCCCTCGGGCTTCTTCGAACTCCCGACCGCCTACGACGGTCACACCGTGAAATACGGCGCGAACGTCCCCGCGGCGCTGTGCGAAGTGCTGCGCGGCACGGCGGAATAAATTCATCCGACAAAACGCCCAACCCGGAAAGGTATGGGCGTTTTTGCATACTTCTATGAAAATAATGCTTGCTTAACTACCGTTAAGTGGTATAATGGTCTGCATCGACACGAAAAAGGAGAAAGAAAATGAAACGAAGGATCGTCGCCGCAGTGCTTGCGGTCGCAATGAGCGTTTCCGCCTTCGCCTTTGCGGAAGCGCCGCAGCAGACTCCCGTTGCCGTGAACGGCACGGCGTGGAGAAATACCGATATCGTGGGCAGCATTACCGCGGAGGATACCTTCCGCCCGCAGGATGATTTTGCCGCCGCCATGAACAAGGAGTGGTTCCTCGGCGCCACGATCCGCGAGGGCAGACCCGAGGTCTCGACCTTCGGTCTCGTCGGCGATGCGCAGGAGGAGCAGATGAAGGCTCTCGTGACCGACGAGACCCTCACCGGGCACGATGCGGAGCTCGTGCGCACCATGTACGCCCTGGCTTCGGATTGGGATGCGCGCAACGCGCTCGGCGTGGAACCCATCCGCCCGTATTACGACCGCATCAACGCCATCGGTTCCGTCGAAGAACTCACCGAATACCTCGCGGGGGAAGGCGCGGATGCCGGTCTCGGTCTGTATTCGCTGACCGTGACCCCCGGGCTCGACGATCCGGAGCGTTATACCGTGGAGATCGACGCGACCCCGCTGATGACCACCGACGCGGCGGATTACACCGGCGAAATGTCGCAGCTCGGCATGCTGTACAATACGCTCTACCATGAGATCTCCTGCTACATGTTCATCCGCCTCGGCGCGACGGAGCAGGAAGCGGAAAGCATCTTCCAAAACGGACGGGCGTTCGAAACCCTCGTGGCAGATCACATCATTCCGCGGGCGGAAACCTACATGCCCGATTATCTCAGCCGCATCAACAACAATTTCGACCGCGAAGGGCTTGCCGAACTTGCGGGAACGTTCCCGCTGCTCGCCATCCTCGACGGCGTCGGCTTCGGCGTTTCCGAAACCTTCCTCGTGACCGAACCCGCGTGGCTGACCGCGATGGGCACGATCTATACCGATGAGAACCTGCCCCTCATGAAGGACTATCTGAAGGTCCGCCTCATGATGGGCTATGCCGACGGGCTCGACCGCGAAGCGCACGATACCGTCACCGCGATCTCGAACGCCATCAACGGCATCACCGGCGTGGAAGACGATGCGACCGTCGCATACGCTCTGACCGCGGCACTCCTGCCCGAGGTCATGGACAACCTGTACATCCAAGCCTACTGCAACGAGAAAACGCGCGATGACATCACCGAGATCATCCGCGAGTGCGTCGCTTACTACCGCGAAATGCTCGAAGGCGAGGACTGGCTCGGCGAAGAGACCCGCGCCGCGGCGATCGAAAAGCTGGACAACATGACCATCCGCGCCGCGTATCCCGACGAGCTGAAGGATTATTCCGACCTCACCATCATCCCCGGTTCCGAGGGCGGCACCATCATCGACGCGCTTTGTGCGATCACCGAACGCGCGCGCCGCGAAGCGCGCTCGCGTGTCAACGGCACGGTCGACCATACCGAGTGGCAGTACCCCGCAAGCACGGTGAATGCGATGTATATGCCGAGCGAGAATTCCATCAACATCTTCAGCGGCATCCTCGGCACGGGCATCTACGATGTGAACGCCCCACGTGAGGCGAACCTCGGCGGCATCGGCGTGATCATCGGGCACGAGATCTCGCACGCCTTCGACACCAACGGCGCGCAGTTCGACAAAAACGGCGTGCTCCGCAACTGGTGGACCGCAGAGGACTTCGCCGCCTTCGAAGCGCGCACGCAAAAGGTCATCGAATACTTCAACGGCATCATCCCCTACGAGGGCTCCGAGCCGTACAACGGCGAAATGGTCAAGACCGAGGCCGTTGCCGATATGGGCGGTATGAAGTGCATGCTCGGTATCGCCGCGAAGGATCCGGATTTCGATTACGATACCTTCTTCCGCAGCTGGGCGACCGTGTGGGCGACCAAGCGCAGCCCCGAAACGGAGATGCAGTATTCCGTGATGGACGTGCACCCGCTCGCGTACCTGCGCATCAACGTCACCGCGCAGCAGTTCGACGAATTCGTGAAAACCTACGGCGTCGCGGAAGGCGACGGCATGTACCTTGCGCCCGAGGCGCGCATCACCGTCCGGTAACGACGGTTTCCAAAACAAACGAAAGCACAGCCCGCGCGGCTGTGCTTTTTGTATGTGTCGGGGCGGTCGCAAGAGTGGGAAGGAAAGGGGGAGGAAAACTGCTTTTTCGTGCGACCGCGCCACGGGACACCGTTGCCGGTCACGCGAAGGTGATGTATTCCTTCGCGTATTTTTCCACCTGCTCGCGGTAGAAGGCGCTTTCGCTGCGCATCCTCCCGAGGTCGGCGTGCAGGTCCATCTTCCGGTCCTTTGCGTCCATCACCACGCCCGCGATGTTCGAGCAGTGGTCCGAAACGCGCTCCATGTTGGTGATCAGGTCGTTCCAAACGAAACCGACCTCGATGCCGCAACTGCCCTTTTGCAGGCGTTCGATGTGCCGTTCGCGCAGCAGCTTCTTCATTTGGTCGATCACCTGCTCGAGCGGCTCCACGACCTGCGCCTGCCCGGCGTCGTCGTGCAGGAAGCTTCGGCACGCCCGGGTCACGATCTCCACCGTGGCGGCGCTCAGCGCGTCCATTTCCTTTTGCGCCTCCTGCGAGAAGGCGATACCCTTGTCGCGCATCTCCTCGGCGGAACCGAGGATGTTCACCGCATGGTCGGCGATGCGTTCGAAATCGCCGATCGCCTTCAGCAGCATCGAGGCGGATGCGCTTTCCGTTTCGTTCAGCTGCTTCATGCTCAGCTTCACGAGGTAGGTGCCGATCGCATCCTCCAGCATATCCGTGCGGTCCTCCGCGGCGCGCACGGCTTCCGCCTTGTGCTTGTCGTATGCGGTCAGGCAGGCAACGGCGTTCGTCAGAGATTCGGCGGAAACGCGCGCCATTTCAAAGGTCAGGTTCTTGGCGCATTCGAGCGCGATGGCGGGGGTGGCGAGCAGGCGCTCGTCGAGCTCCGCCGCTTTGTCCGGCGCACCCGTGTCGGGGATCAGCTTGCAGGCGAGCCGTTCGAGCAGACCCGTCATCGGCAGCAGCAACAGCGTACAGGCGATGTTGAACACCGTGTGCACCGTGGCGATGCCCGCAAACGTCGCGGAATCGGACAGCAGCTTCGGCGCGAATACGAGGTTCGCGATGAGGAACACCGCAAGGCAGAACACCGTGCCGATGATGTTGAACAGCAGGTGCACCATCGCCGCGCGCTTTGCGTTCTTGTTCGCGCCGATGGAGGAGAGCATCGCCGTCACGCAGGTGCCGATGTTCTGTCCCATGATGATCGGAATCGCCGCTCCGTAGCTCACGGCACCCGTCGCCGCCAGCGCCTGCAGGATACCGACCGACGCCGAGCTCGACTGGATGACCGCCGTCAGCACCGCGCCCGCAAGCACGCCGAGCAAGGGGTTTTTGAACAGCAGAAACAGCTGTTGAAACCCGGGCACGTTCTTCAGTCCGGAAACCGCACCCGTCATCGTTTCCATGCCGAACATCAGCGTCGCAAAGCCGAGCAGCACCGTGCCGATGTCCTTTTTGCGCTTGCTTTTCGGGAACAGGTAAAGGATGATGCCGATCAAAGCGAGCACGGGGGTGAAGGAGGAGGGCTTCATCAGCTTCAGCAGCATGCTGCCACCCGTGATGCCCGCAAGGCTCAGGATCCACGCCGTGACGGTCGTGCCGATGTTCGCGCCCATGATCACGTGGATCGCCTGCTTCAGGTCCATCAGCTTCGAGTTCACGAAACCGACGACCATGACCGTCGTCGCCGAACTGGACTGGATGACCGCTGTCACTCCGAGACCCGTCAGCAGACCCGTGAGCTTACCGCCCGTGAGCTTGCCGATCATCCGCTCGAGCTTCGCGCCCGCGCTGCGCTCGAGGGCGGCGCCCATCAGGCTCATGCCGAACAGGAAGAGGCTCAGTCCGCCGATCATGGTCAAAACATTGAAAATATCCATGGGGGGATTCCTTTCGTGTGCAAAATTTTGTCACGATAAGGATAGCGTCCCCATGTCAAATCCGCTGAGGGGGAAATGTCAAATCCATGTCAAATGAACGGTGCGCCCACAAAGGAAACGAAAAAAGGACCGGCGGTCGCAGGTCCCTTCGGGCTGTTTTCTGTCGGTTCAAAGCAAGCCGTGTTTCCGGTAACGGTCGAGCATCTGCTTGTACAGCATGCGGTTGCCGAAGAACTGGCGGTAGGTCGCGCTCTTCTCGCGCCCCTGTGCCTTCAGCTCCTCCATCTTCTGCTTTTCTGCGGCTTCCTGCGCGACGATCTCGGCAAGCATCGCCTCGAACGCTTCGAGTCTGTCCATCGTTGTCCTCCCTGCGCTGTGTTCGCGTTCTATTATATGTGTTCCTCCGCGCCCGGTCTACCCATGCATTGCATGTGGCATGTACGCGTGCTATACTCGCGGTAACCGAAAAGCTGCGAGAGGTGATCTGCCGATGGATGAATTGCTGTTCAAAAAACTCCGCCGCCTGACTTGGTTCGGCACGGGCTGCGCCGTGCTTGCGCTGAGCATCACGCTGTATGTCGTACTGATGTCGTGGCAGCTGTGGCTGTTGCTCCCCGTGGCGCTGCTCGCCGCGCTGACGGCGGGTTTAGAAACCGAGCGGCGCAAGATCCGCCTGCTCCGTTTGCCGGGCAGTCCCGATGACACGGGGAAGGACCGCTTCGACAAGTATGCGCGCCACAGTTCATATGCGATCCTGTTCATGCTGTGGCAGTTCCCCATGGCGGCGATCGACAGCTTCCGCATCGTCGTCAGCTCGCGTGAGGTCGAATGGGCGCGCGGCATGACGGTCGCCCTCATCGAGCTCGTGCTCGTTTCCTTCTTCGTCATCAAAAACCTGCGCATGCTCGCTTCGGTTTGCGAAACGGCGGAATTCGGCAATTTGCCCGCGTACAAGCGGGTCATGCGCCGCGCCGTTCTTTCCGCACTGGTCTACTGGTTTGTCGCAGGCGTCGTTTGGTTCCTGTTCGACCGCATCTTCGTGCTCGACATCCTCACGTTCTTCTCGGCGGTTTACTTTTTCATGACCGTCCGCTTTCACGTCAAGGTCCTCCGCGGCGTCGTTTACAAGCCGCGAAAGTTCAATAAGTGGGTCGTCGCGGCGGTCGCGGTGCCGGTGTGCGCCGTGTTGCTTTACTCGTGGATGTCGCGCGATCACTGGCTGACCCAGCCCTACATCAATTCCGTTCCCTATATCGCCGAGCGGCGCACGAAGATCGCGTACGACGATGATACGGGCGTGTACACCGTCACCAAGCCCGCGGGCGAATTCCGCATCCTTCAGCTGACGGATATCCATATCGGCGGCAGCGTGCTCTCCTACGATAAGGACGACCTTGCCCTCAAGACCGTGTTCGAACTGCTCAAGGCAACGAAGCCCGACCTGGTCGTCGTCACGGGCGACCTGTCGTTCCCCATGGGCGTTTCCTCGTTCTCCTTCAACAACACCGCAAGCGTCCAGCAGTTCGCGGCGTTCATGCGCAACACTGGCATCCCTTGGGCGTTCACCTACGGCAACCACGACACCGAGGCGATCGCCGCGACCGGGGCGGACACGCTCGATGAACTGTACCGTGCCCTGTCGTGGAAAACGAGCCGCACGCTGCTGTATCCCTATGTGCAGCCGGAGATCACCGGGCGCAGCAACCAGCTCATCGAGCTCCGGAACGAAGACGGCGCGCTTGTGCAAGCGTTGTTCCTTTTGGACAGCAACGCGTACATGGACGGCGGGCTCAACAATTACGATTACATCCGCAAAGACCAAATCGATTGGTACGCCGCCGAGGTCGCGCGGCTCAGCGCAGAAGCGGGGAAGACCGTCCCCTCGCTCATGTTTTTCCATATCCCGCTCCCCGAGTACCGCACGGCGTACGAGCTTGCGCAAAGCGGCGATCCTTCGGTCACGTGGCATTACGGCACGAACGGCGAGGGCATCAGCTGCTCCACGGGCAACGACGGTCTGTTCGACACCATCGTCGGGCTCGGCAGCACCAAGGCAGTCTTCTGCGGGCACGATCATTACAACAACGCCTCCATCACCTACCGGGGCGTCCGCCTCACCTACGGCATGAGCATCGACTGGCTCGTGGAGCCCGGCATCGCGCGCAGCATGTCCCAGCGCGGCGCAACGCTCATCACCGTCGCGGACGACGGCTCGTTCGGCATCCGTCCCGTCCCGCTCGAAAGTCTCGACAAGCCGGACTCCGGCAGAAAGTAACACACATGGAATTTGCAGAAGAACTTCTCACCCTCGCGGCAACGGGCGATATCGATGCGGTGCTCGCCTGCGCGTTCAAAAAATGCGGGCACGCCATCGGTCTTTGCGACAATGCCTTCGGGCATATCGCCGAGGTCGGCATGGACCTTTTGCCCTGCGAGCCCGGTCGTCCCGCCGATGAAGACCGTGGGGAACAAATAGAATGGCTCCGTACGATGTCTCTGGCGGACGGACCCGTGATCGATGAGCGCAGCGGCAATCCGTTCCGCGCCATGTGCGCCGACGTCGTGTTCCGTGGGGAACATATTGCAAAGCTTATCGTCTTTGAGACCCACCCCTTCACCGAGGAAGACAAGCGCACCATCACCTTGCTTGCGGCTGCGCTTGCGGGCATCCTCGTGGACGAAACGGGCGCGCAGCGCCTCGCGGGAAACCTCGGTGCCGGGTTTTTGAACGCCGTTCTTGCCGGGCGCGTGCCGAAGGTCACCGCCGAACGCGTCAAGCGCGAGACCCGTTACGACCGCGTCGCATCCTGGCGCATCGCGGCAACCGTCGCCGGCGGGGACAAGGTACCGGATGCGAAACAGCAGGCGCGCATCCTCAAGGGGATCTCTCCGTGCTTCGGCACCGTCAACGACGATGCGTATTGCGTGCTGTTCCCGTCGGATGCCGAACCCGTCCTCCGTGATAACCTCTGCAAGGTCGTCGGCGGAACGATGGGGGTGAGCCGCGCGTTCCGCGATATCATCTACACGCCCGAGCACCTCGAGCAGGCGCGTTACGCGCTGAAGACCGCGGTCCTTTCCGCCAAAGAGTACCTCCGTTACGACGGGCTCATGCTCAAGGAGACCGCGGAGATGCTCATGCGACTTCCCGGCGGTCCCGCGCGCATCCGCCCCGAGATCATCGCGCTCAGCCAATACGACCGCACGCACGAGACCGAGCTCACGGATACGCTCCGGACCTACCTCGTCAACGACCGCAGCCTGACCGAAACTGCCAAGGCGCTGTTCCTTCACTACAACACGGTGAAATACCGCATGGGGATGATCCGCGAGGTGACCGGGCTCGCCGCGATCGACATGCAGACCGCCTGCGAACTGCTGCTGAGCTTTGAAATGTTCTCGGGCTACGTCGCTCCGAAAAAAGCCTGAAACCGAACATTCTTGCCTTCCATGCCGCTCTCCGGAACCGGGGAGCGGTTTTCTCATTGTCCACGGTGGACAATGGGCGTGAATGCGGTTTGGCTCCCGGAACCATTGTCGGAAACGGTGCGCCCGCGTTACGATATTCCCATATCCATAAAAAAGGAAGGAAAGAATCAACATGAAGAAACTGAGTCTTGCTGCACTCGTGCTCGGCATTTCTCTCGTTTCCGCCACTGCGTTCGCGCAGGTTGCGGACGGCACCTTCACCGGTACCGGCGCAGGCAGAAACGGTGACATCAAGGTCGACGTGACCTTCGCACAGGGTTCGATCGCCGACGTCGTCGTCTCCGAACAGAACGAGACCCCCGGCATCGCGGATCCCGCGCTCGCGAACATCCCCGAAGCCATCAAAGCGAACCAGAGCACCGCGGTCGAAGCCGTCACCGGCGCGACCCTGACCTCCGACGGCATCGTCGCCGCCGTGAAGGATGCCATCGCGCAGGCGGGCGGCACCGAGGCGGACTTCTCCGCTGCGGTCGAAACCGCGAAGAGCACCGAAGTCGTCGATCTCGACTGCGACGTCGTCGTTGTCGGTGCGGGCGGCTCCGGCATGAGCGCCGCGCTGGCTGCGAGCCAGGCGGGCGCCAACGTCATCATCGTCGAGAAATCCGCCGCGGTCGGCGGTTCCTCCATCATGTCCATGGGTCTCGGCGCTGTCGGCTCCTCCATGCAGAAGGAAGTCGAGATGGGCAACTTCACCATCTCCCAGTGGATGAGCGACTGGCTCTATCAGCAGAACTACATGGTCTCCGCGCCCATGATCTACAAGTACATGTCCGAGTCCGGTAAGACCGTCGACTGGATGCTCGAGAACGGCGTTGCGCTGAACTACACCGGTCATGAGCAGGGCGCCCTCGAGGGCAACCCGATCGCGACCTACCACGTCTGGGCGGGCGACGGTCTCGCAGCCGCGCTCAACCGTTGGGTAGACCGCGTCACCGAAAACGGCGGTGCGATCTACTATCAGACCTCGGGTAAGTCCCTCATCATGGAGAACGGCGCAGCGAAGGGCGTCGTCGCCGAGCAGGCGGACGGCACCACCCTCAACATCCACGCCAAGGCGGTCGTTCTGACCACCGGCGGCTACGGCGCTTCCAACGAAATGATCGAAGCGCTCCTCGGCTTCAAGACCAACGGCATCAACTCCGGCACGCAGACCGGTGACGGTATCAACATGGCGGTCGCAGCCGGCGCCGCGACCGAAGGCATCGAGAACATCGAGTTCCACGGTGTCGCCATCCCCAACGAGCTCAAGACCAACACCATCCCCTTCGGCGCGAAGGACATGGTCGGTCTGCTCCTCCACGACCCGACCGGTATCTGGGTCAACAAGGACGGTCAGCGCTTCGCGAATGAGAACATCGCGTACGATACCGCTTACCACGGCAACATCGCGTCCCGTCAGGGCAGCGAGTACTACGTCATCATGACGCAGAAGATCCTCGACACCTACGAGAACGAGGGTCAGGCGGCGCTCGGCCGTGTCACCGCGAACACCGGCTTCGGTCCGCTCCCCGTCGATGCGAAGTGGGAAGGTTTCTCTCAGCAGATCTCGGACTATCAGGTTTCCGGCGGTCTCTACAAGGCGGATACCCTCGAAGAGCTTGCCGAGAAGACCGGCATGAACGCGAAGAACCTCGTTGCGACCATCGCGCAGTACAATGCGGCTTGCGCGAACGGCGAGGACGATTACCTCAACAAGCCCGCTGAATTCCTCACCGCAATGGAAGAAGGCCCGTACTACGCGGTCGTCGCCCGTGCTTCCCAGCTCGGTACCCTCGGCGGTCTGAAGATCAACACCGACATGGAAGTCATCTCCACCGAGAACGCCGTCATCCCCGGTCTCTACGCGGCGGGTGTCGACTCCTGCGGCAGCATGTTCAACCGCGTCTACGTCTCCTACGAGGGCGTGACCATGGGTTGGACCATGACCTCCGGCCGTCTCGCCGGTGAGAACGCGGCTGCGTTCGTGAAATAAGTTCCCAAACACAGGCCCGTCGCTCCCTTTCCGGGGCGGCGGGTCTTCGGCGTCCCGCTCGGCGGGATCGTCCTAAAAGGAAATAAGGAGTAAAAACATGAAAAAGTTCGTCTGTTTCCTGCTTGCGGTCGCGATGCTTGCATCCGCATTCGTTTTTGCCGGCGCGGAGTCTTCCGCAAAGTCCGTGCTGTTGCTCGTTCCCACGGCGGGCGGCAGCTATTTCTCCGCTGCCGTGATGGGCGTGAAAGCGCTCGAAGAAAAGTACCCCGGCACCGTGACGACCGTCGTCGAAATGGGGGAGATCCCCATGGACAAGGCGGGCGCGGAATATGAGCTCGAGACCTACCGCCCCTTCTTCACCGAGGCGTGCGAGGGCAAGCAGTACGATCTCATCATCTGCATGGGCGCCGAGTGCAACCCCGCCCTCACAGAAGCCGCCAAGGCGTACCCCGAACAGCTGTTCTTCTCCTGCGATATGCAGGAGGCGCTCTCCGAATCCCTTCCGAACGTTTACGGTCTGACCTATTTGAATAAGGACCTCGGCTACCTTGCGGGCTCCGTCGCGGCGATGGTCACCGTGAGCAGTATGGAAAAGGCGAACCCCGAAAAGAAGGTCGGCGTCATCGTCGGCATCGACGTGCCCCCGCTCAACGAGTACATCGGCGGTTTCCTGCAGGTCTGCAAGGAAAAGGGCGTGACCGTGTATGTCGATTACGCCGGTGACTTCATTGCGGATATCGCGCCCGAGGTCGCGGCAAAGGCGAAAGCCATGTACGATGATGGCGTCGATGTCGTCTGGCAGGTCGCGGGCGCTGCGGGTAGCGGCGTGTTCACCGCCGCACGGGAAGCCGGGAAGTACGCGTTCGGTGTCGACTGCGATCAGACGCAGACCGTGGAAGACCCCGCGGAAGCCGAAACCATCGTCACCAGCTTCTATGCCGATTACGCCGCGGCGATCGACAAGACCTTTGCGTTAGTCCTCGACGGCACCTTTGCCGGCGGCACCTACCCGACCGTCGGTCTGAAGGAAGGCTTCGTCGGTTATGCCGACAACGCCCGGTTCAACGCCGTCGCGACCGATGAGGTCAAAGCGGGCATCGCCGAGCTCTACGCCGCAATGGCATCCGGTGAGACCGAGGTCTTCAGCGTCATGGCGGACCCCGCCGCGTTCGAAGCCCTGCGAGCCGAAGTCGCCCCCAAGGCATAAGCACATCGCACATTCTCAAAAAAGGACACCGTCTTTCCCGACGGGGTCCTTTTTGCATATCAACACTTCGGTTTCGCATATTGACTTTCACTATCGATAATTATAGAATTTAACTATGTACGGTCACGGTTTCAAACCGAGGTTTGCATCGCGCACCGAAAATTTTGGGAGGGAAACAAAATGAAGAAGGCACTGGCAATGGTATTGGTTGCCGGGATGCTCGCAGGCTCCGTGCCCGCAATGGCGGCGGAAACCTACACCGCGGAAGCACAGGGCTTCGGCGGCACCGTCAAGGTGAGCATCACGATGGATGGCGGCAAGATCGCGGAGTGCGCGGTCGAAGGCGCAAACGAGACCCCCGGCATCGGCGGGCGCGCGGTCGAAGAAATGCCCAAGGCGATCGTCGAGGGCAACGGCGCGGTCGACGGCGTCGCGGGTGCGACCATCACCTCGAACGCGATCAAGACCGCTTTGGAAAGCGCACTCGCGCAGGCAAAGGGCGGCGACGTCACCGTGAAGATGGCGCCCGGCTTCTACACCGGCGAAGCTTGGGGCTTCAACAAGGTCGAAAAGATCAAGGCGACCGTCGAAGTCTCCGAGGACAAGATCCTCAACATCGTCGTTGACATGGGCAACGTCTACGAGTCTTCCGTCAAGCTCGAGAACGCGGCGGATCTGCTCGTTCCGCGCATCCTCGCAAGCCAGAGCCTCGCGGTCGATACCATCACCGGCGCGACCGGTTCCGCAGCGGGCGTCCGCGGCGCCGTGACCGATGCGGTCGAGCAGGCGCTCAAAGCGGGCGGTTCTTCCGAAGGCGCGATCGCCGCGTTCATGAAGAACGTCAAGCCCGAAGCCACCACCGAAGAGCTGAACTACGACGTGGTCGTCGTCGGTATGGGCGGTTCCGGTTCCTATGCAGCGCTCCGCGTCGCACAGGAAATGCGCAAGAAGGACCCGAAGAGCGACGCTTCCGTCCTCGCCATCGACAAGGCGGGCAACTACGGCGGAACGACCATCTTCACCAGTGAAGCGCTCGTCGTCAACCCGAAGACCTTCCAGGAAGAATGGAACAACGGCGAAGACTATGTCGATGCCGATGCGCTCTATGAGGACTGGACGGCGTACACCACCTCTTCCGAGGGCGTACAGCTCGCAAAGCCCGAAATGATCAAGCTGATGATGACCGAGTCCGGTCCCGCGATGGATTGGCTCCGTCACAACGGTTTTGACTTCAACACCCCCGCGGGCGGTCTCTCCGGCGGCAACACCGGCGAAACGAAGACGTTCATCGTCAAGTACCGCTTTGCTCCGACGCAGACCAACAACCGTATCCACAAGAATACGTTCCAGCGCTGCTTCGATCACCTGTACATGAAATTCAAAGCCTACGGCGGAGACTACATGCTCGAGACCGAAGGCACCGAACTCATCTACGACAAGGCGACCAACACCGTCACCGGTGTCAAGGCGTATAACCCCATCACCAACACCACCTACATCATCAACGCCAAGAGCGTCATCCTCGCGACGGGCGGCTTCGCGGGCAGCGAAGAGATGAGCAAGACCTACCTGGGCGAAGAGTACTACCCGCTGAAGGGCAAGTGGAACATCTGCGGTTCCTGGCAGAACGACGGTAAGATGATCCAAGCGGCGATCGACATCGGCGCGGGCACGTTCAACATCGGCATGACTCCCGTCTGCCACCTGTTCGGACCCGACGGCTTCCTCAACAGCTATCCGAACGTCGAAGTCCCCGGCGTGCGCACCACCAAAACGAACCTCCCCGGCGTGTGGAGCGAAGGCGACCTGCCCACGATGCTCTGCTTCTGGGAGAAGGTCTTCGCGGTCAACTCCAAGGGCGTCCGTTACCTGCCCGAGAACAAGCTCGCGACCTTTGACGCGTGGAAGGGCGGTCCCGATATCTCCGTCATCGTCACCCAGTCGATGATCGAGGACATCGCGGTCAACGGCATCGATATCGACGATACCGTGCAGCACATCAAGTCCAACTTCGACAACCTGCTCTTCAAGATCCCGATCCCGCGCGGCACCGTTCTCCCGAACGCGCTGCAGGTCATGGACGACGGCGTGAAGGCCGGCTTCATCTCCAAGGCGGATACGATCGAAGAGCTTGCGGCGCAGCTGAACCTCGACCCCGCGACCGTCAAGGCGGAGCTCGATAAGTACAACGAAGGCTGCAAGACCGGTGAAGACGCGCTCGGTAAGCCCGCCGAATTCCTCGTTGCGATGGAAGAAGGTCCTTACTACGCGATCCATGCCGGTATGCACTGCTACGGCACCTGCGCGGGTCTCGACATCAACGAGAGCTTCCAGGTCCTCGCGGCAGATCATGAAACCGTCATCAACGGTCTCTACTGCGTCGGCGCAGACGGTCAGGGCGTTGTTTACACCCCCGAAAAGGCGTACGTCACCTACGGCGGCGCGGACAACGGCTGGGCGCTCATGTCCGGTTACGTTGCGGGCGGCAAGGTCGTGGAGAACCTCGGCTGAACCGAACGGCACTTGAAATGAAAGACCCCCGCAGGGCATCGCCCTGCGGGGGTCTTTTCCGTCCCATGGGAAAGCCGCGAACGGACCGGTTCCGTTCGCGGTTTTCGTTCATCGTTCTTCGGTTTCGATCAGCTGCCCGCAGCTGCTCAACACCAGCGTGCGGATCGCATCCGGGTACGCGGGGCCGATCTCCTCGGCGAACAGCAGGCTCTTCAGCAGCACGCGGATCACGGCGATCACAGTCTCCTTCGGCACCTTCAGCCTGACGCCTGTCAGTTCGATGATCTCATACAGCCGTTCCTCGTCGCTTTTGTGGTGTTCGGCAACGATCTCGGGCGGGAGCTTCCGGATCAGTGCCGGCACATCCTCCCGCACGAAGCGGGGGAGCGACTCCTCGCGGGAAAGCTTCAGCGCCGTTTCGATCATCCCGCCGATGCGCTCGGTGAGCGGCAGCTCGGGCTGCTTTTCGTAACTGTCGCGCACGATGCGGTAGATATCATCCTGCCAGTCTTCGAGCATCGCGAGGAACAGGTGCTCCTTCGTCTCGAAAAACGCGTAGAACGCGCCTTTCGAGATCCCGGCGTCCTCCGCGAGCATCTCGACGGAGGTCTTTTTCATGCCCACGGTGCGGGCGTATTTTTTCGCGGCGGAAAGCAGTGCCTTGCGGATGTTCTGCTTTTCGGCTTCGGTGAATGCGGCGGCCATGTGCGCCTCCTCCCGTCAGGACTTGGGCAGGTACAGGCTCGCACTCTGCCCGAGACGGCACGGCACGTTGTACAGCTTCACGCGCACGGTGTAATAGGAGGCGTTCTGCTTGCGCACGCCGAGGGCGGAGATCTCGGTCACCTCGCCGGAAAGGATGTTCGCGGGGTCGGTGTCGAGCGTGAACGGAACGGTGCTGCCAACGGAAACGTTCCTGAGGTCCATCTCATCGACCTCTGCAACGAGCTCAAGCGACTCCGTGTCGTAAATGCGGCACAGCAGCTGTCCCTTCGCGACGGGCTGACCGGAGCCGACCGCCACCTGCGCGACGACGCCGTCCGTTGCCGACTGCACCACGGGCTGGATTCCGTGTTCGGTGCAGCCGGGCAGCACTTTGAACAGCGTTTCGCCTGCTTTCACGGTGCGTCCCTCTTTCGCAAGCACCTCGGTGATGATGCCCTGCGCACCGACGGAGACCGGGTCGCGCCGCACGACGGTGCCCTTGCCGACCTTTTCGCCCGCGGTGCGGTTCACGTTGCGGTACAGCGTCAGGGTCTCGTTGTTCTCGAAGGTCCCCGAAAGGATCTCCACCGTGTACTGCGCGCCGTTCACCGCGATCACGCGGCCGGTGCCTTTCTCTTTGCCGCTCTTGGTGGATTCGAAGTAGAGCGTTTCGCCGACGTGGAGGAACTTGTTCTCCTCCTCGTTCGCGGCGCCCGCGATGCTCGCGTGGATGCGCATCGCGTTGGCGGGTTCGACCGAGGCGACCTTGCCGTAGGTCGCGGAGACTGCCGCAGCGTCGTCACCGGCGGCTGCGAACAGCGCGGTCACTTTGCCGTTTTCGGGCGCGGTCACGGATTCGGTCAGGTAGGTGAACAGGGTCTGTCCCGCGGTCACCGGGTCACCGGCTTCGAGGTCGAAGGGGAGAAGCGTTCCCGCGCAAGGTGCGGTGAGGTCGGTGTGGCTCGCGGCCTGCACGGTCGCGTCCGTCAAGGTGTATTGGCTCAGGTCGGGTTCCGCCAGCGCAACGGGGCACAGGCAGGCGAGGGTCAGGGCGGTAAGACAAAGCGAAATGTGTTTTTTCATAGACCTTTCTTCTTTCTTTATTCTACGGATTTCAGTGATTCGACCATGTCGATCTTTTTCACCTTGGTCGTCAGCAACGCCTGCGTGAACCACGCGAACGCGATGGAGATCGCACAGGCGAGAACGATCGAGGAATTTTTGAACATGGCGGTGAACACCATGTTGTCGTATTCGCACATCTTGAGGATCACGTCCGTGAGGACCATGCCGGGATAGATCCCGAGCAGCGTCGCGACGACGGAGATGATCTGCTGCTCGCGCATCATCAGGCGGCGGATCTCCCGTTGGTGGTACCCCAGAACCTTCAGCGTTGCGTAGTCGCGTGTGCGCTCCGCAAAGTTCATCAGCCCCATGTTGTAGCAAATGACGAAGGACAGCAGCAACGCCACGAGGGAGAAGATCGTGAACGCGGTGGCGGTCGTGTCCATGATGCTCAGGGTTTGCGCATGTTGCCGCGACGGGTACTTCAGCTCCGCGACATCGTCCGATGCGGACAGCTCGGCGACCAGCGCGTCGGAAGGGTTCCCGAGCAGCAGCGCGGTCGGAACGAACGGGCCCTTCCGGAGCGCGTTCCATGCGGTGTCCGACAGGTAGATGCCCTGACCGATGGTCGTTTCCGCATACGCTTCGATGCGCAGCGCGACCGGCTCCGGGTCCCCCGTGAGCGCCACGGAGAGCGTATCTCCGGGCACCACGCCGAGCTCCTCGCAGAGCTTCCTGCTCACCAGCGCGCCGTTGTCCGGCAAGGGAACGTTTTCGTGCCCCGCGCCAAGGCGGATCGACTGCTGTCCTTGGGGGATCGCCGTCATCAGGCATACCCGCGTCTGTCCGTTCCCGGTCACGGAAACGCTTTTTTCCATAATGCCCTCAACGCTTTCCGCATCCATGCGGACCCGGTAGGAGGAGAGCCTGTCCGCGGCACCGCTCTTGAGGTCGGCGCGGACGTCGTAGGCGAGCCCTTCGGTGAAGTGCGCGCCGATGAAACGAGAAAAGGAATCCTGCAGGCTGAACGAGCAGACGATCAGCATATTGCAGCAGAGGATCCCGGTCAGGGACAGCAGGGAGCGCCCCTTGTTGCGGAAGATGTTGCGGACGACCATCTTCCCGTTGAAGGAAAGCCGGCGCCACAAGCCCGTCCACCGTTCCAACAGGATGCGCGTGCCGCTCTTCGGCGGCTTCGGGCGAAGCAGCTCCGCGGCGGTCTCATGCGATGCTTTGCGGTAAACGAAGCCGCAGACCGCGAGGCTCAGCAACACCGTGATCAGCAGCGCCGCCCAACTCAGCGCGGATACCGGCGGGCGCAGCATGTACGGCATGCGCGCGTTGTGCCCGAGAATGCTCCAAACGAGACCCGGGATGGAGATCCGCCCGAGGATGAGCCCGAGCAGCGAACCTGTCAGCGAGGGGACGAGCGCGTAAGTCAGGTAATGGTTGCGGATCTTGTTTCCCGGGAACCCGAGCGCTTTGAGCGTGCCGATCTGAATGCGCTGGTTCTCGATCATCCGTGTCAGCGTGGTGACGACGATCAGCACCGCGACCGCGTATGCCAACACGGGGAACACGAAGCACAGCGCTTGGAACATCGTCACGAAGCTCTGCGCGGTCGCCGTTCCGGGGTTCGTCGCAACGGTTTGGAACAGCATCCCTGGATACGTTGCGTTCAGGGTTTCGCGCAGCGCGTCCGTGTCGGTCCCAAGGCCCGTCTTCAGCAGCAGCTCGTTCAGCGGCAAAGCTTGCACAGCACTGCGGTCGGCGATGGCGAAACCGAAGGTATTCGGGTCCGGTCCCACGTCGTTGCTCGTGACGATGTATTCGGGGGAAAGCACGGTCCCGCGGATGGTGAAGTCCGCATCGCCCGTGGGGAGCCGCAGCGTGATGCGGTCACCCGGGTGCAGCCCGTGCGCGTCGGCGAATTGTTCTTCCAAAAGGATCCCGCGGCGGTCGCCCTCGGAAAGCAACGCCCCCGCGCGGAGGTACGGGATATTGATCCGGGACTCGCCTTCGAAAGCCATCAGGTTCAGCGTGACGTTGCCCGCAAGGTCCGGACACTCGGCGTTCAGGTTCGTGCGGGCGATCGCGTCGGCAACGCCCGGCGTGTGGGAGAGCTTCCGCAGCTCCTCCGCCGTGAGCCCCGTGCTCTTCACCCAAAGGTCGGCGATGTTGTTTTCGGTGAAGTAGGTGCCGAAGGAAAGATCGAGCGTACGCCAGTTCGCGTCCAGCCCCGCAAAAACGAATGTGCCGAGAAAACAAAGCACGAACAGCGCGAAGAACTGCATCGCGCTTTGCCGCATATCGCGGAGCAGCTTTTTCGTGAGAACGCCGCGGGCGCGTTTTGTCTTGGATGGTTGTTTTGTCATACGGGTCGCACCGTCCTCATTCCACGGATTTCAGCGCTTCGACCATGTCGATCTTTTTCACCTTCAGCGTCAGCAGGGCTTCGATCGCCCACGCGAACAGGATCGAGATCGCGCACGCGCCGATGACGGAAAGCGGTTTGAACGATGAGGAGAACACCATGTTTTCGAATTCGCACAGCTTCAGAATGATGTCGGTCAGCAGCATGCCGGGCCAAACGCCGAGCAGCGTCGCGGGGACGGAGATGAGCTGCTGTTCCCGCATCATGATCCTGCGGATCTCCTTCTGATGGTACCCGAGCACCTTCAGCGTCGCGTAGTCGCGCGTGCGCTCGGTGAAGTTCATCAGCCCCATGTTGTAGCAGATGATGAAAGCAAGCAGCAGCGCCGCCCCCGAGAGGATCGAGAAGATCGTCGTCGTCGAATCCATGATGCTCAGGTTCTTTTTGTTCTGCTCCGAAGGGTATTTCAATTCCGAGACCGCGTCCGATTCGTTGAGCTCGTGCATCAGGCGGTCCGAAGGTCCGCGGATGAGCAGGGAGGTCGGAACGAACGGTCCCTTTCTCAGCGCGTTCCAGGCGGACTCTCCGAGAAAGATCCCCTGACCGATGCTCGTATCCGCGACCGAACGGACGGGGAGAACCACGGGTTCGGTATCGCCGACGAAGTACACCGTCAGCGTGTCTCCGGGTTCCACTCCGAGGATGCGGCACAGCTTCTCGCTGACACTGGCTCCCGTGTCCGGGAGTTCCGTCTCCGTGCCGCCTTTCCCGAGACGGACCGTCCGGACATCATCCGGCAGGACCGTGAGCGGGCAGGTCCTGGAACCGAGCGGACCGATGACGGAAACGCTTTTCTGCATCTGCCCGTCGACGATCTCCGCACCCATGCGTGCGCGGTAAGCGGCAAGATCGCCGGCTTTACCGGTCTTCAAAACCGCCTCGACATCGTAAGCGCGGGTCTTGGTGTAATAATCGTTGATGAACTGCGGGATCGAATCCTGCAGGCTGAACGAGCAAACGATCAGCATGTTGCAGCAGAAGATGCCCACCGCCGACAGGAAGGAACGACCCTTGTTGCGGAAGATGTTGCGTACGACCATCTTCCCGTTGAAGGACAGCCGTTCCCAAAAGCCGCGCCACCGTTCGAGCAGGATGCGTGTGCCGCTTTTCGGCGGCTTCGGACGGAGCAGCTCCGCCGTGCATTCCCGCGCGGCCTTCCGGTAAACGACAAGGCAAACGAACAGGCTCAGCAGTACCGTGCCCACGAACGCCGCCCAACTCAGCGGCGAGATTTGCGGGCGCAGCTTGTAGGGCATGCGCGCGTTGTGCGTCATGATCCCCCAAATGATGTCGGGCAGGGTGAACTGCGCCGCGATGAGACCGATGAGCGAACCCGCGAGCGAGGGCACGAGCGCGTAAGAAAGGTAGTGGTTGCGGATCTTCGCGTTCCCGTAGCCGAGCGCTTTGAGCGTGCCCATCTGGATGCGCTGGTTCTCGATCATGCGGCTCAGCGTCGAAACCACGATCATCGTCGCCACCGCGTAAACGAGCACTGGGAAGATATAGCACATCGCGCGGAACATCTCGACGAAGTTCCGTGCGAACGAGGTGCCGCCGTTCGTCCGTTCGGTCAAAACCGCCGTCCCGGGCAACAGGTCGGAAAGCACGGGCTTCATGCTGTCCGGCGTCGTGCCGGGCTTCAGCTTGAGGATGAATTCGTTCACGGGCAGGTTTGCGACCGCGCTCCGGTCCGCGAGTGCGAAGCCGAAGGTCTCGGGGTTCGTGCCCGCATCGTTGCTCGTGACGATGAACTCGGGGGAAAGGACGATGCCGCGGATGGTGAAATCGGTATCGCCGGTCGGCAACCGCAATGTGATGCGGTCCCCGGGGGTCAGACCATGGGCGTCCGCAAACTGCTCCTCCAGCAGAAGACCGCGGACATCCCCCGGGACAAGCGGCGCGCCCGAACGGACGATCGGCGTGTTGACCGCCATCGCGCCGTCGAAGGCGATGAGGTTCAGCGTCGTCGTGTCACCGAGCTCCGGGCAATCCACCGTGAGGTTCGTGCGGGGAATGAGCGTATCCACCGATTCAAGGTGCGCGACCTTCTTGCGTTCCTCCGGGCTGAACCCGCTGCCGCGCACCCAAAGGTCCGCGAGGTTCTGTTCGGTGAAGTAAGTATCGAAGGAAAGCTCCATCATGCGCCAGTTGGCATCGAGCCCCGCAAGGGTCCAGGTGCCGAGAAAGCACAGCATCAGCATGGCGAAAAACTGCATCGCGCTCTGCCGCATGTCCCGGAACAGCTTTTTCGTCAGTACGCCGCGCCCCTTCCCGGAATCGCGCCGCCTTACCATGTGATGTCTTCCACCTTTGCGGGGTTCTCGTTCAGGGTGACGCTTTCCGCGCACCCGTTCTTCATGCGGATGACGCGGTTGCCGAGCGGTGCGATGCTCGCGTTGTGCGTGATGACGACGACCGTCGTGTTGTAGTCCCGGCAAAGGTCTTTCAGAAGACCGAGCACCTGCTCACCGGTTTTGCTGTCGAGCGCACCGGTCGGTTCGTCGCACAGCAGCAAGGCGGGATTTTTGCACAGCGCGCGTGCGATGGAGACGCGCTGCTGTTCGCCGCCGGAAAGCTGGGCGGGGAAGTTGTTGAGCCGGTGCCCGAGCCCGACCTTTTCGAGCACTTCCTTCGGGTCGAGCGCGTTCGGGCAGACCTGCTGCGCAAGCTCCACGTTCTCGAGCGCCGTCAGGTTCGGCATCAGGTTGTAGAACTGAAACACGAAGCCGACGTCAAGCCTGCGGTAATCGGTGAGCTCGTGCCCGTTCATCGCGGTGACTTCCTTGCCGCCGACGGTGATCTTGCCGCCCGTTGCGTTGTCCATCCCGCCGAGCAGGTTCAATATCGTCGTTTTGCCCGCGCCGCTCGGACCGAGCACCACGCAGAACTCGCCCTTTTCGATTTCGAAGTTGACATGATCCGCGGCGTGGACGACGGAATCGCCGCTTTTGTAGTCCTTTTGGACATCCTCGAACCGGATGTAACCCATGGATGACCTCCGTTGTGTTTTCTCTGTGACCGAAACGGTCCTAATGGTCACAGCCTAACACGCGCACAGCGGAGTGTCAACGAAAACGGGCGTTTTTTTCGGGTTTGTCACATTTTGCGCAAAACACCGCGTGACGGGCACCCTTGTGTGGGCTATAATGAAATCGCAAACACTTCACCAAAAGTCACCGCCCGCACGGGCGTACAACAACGACCGAAGAACGAAAAGGAGCATATCGATATGGATAACAAGACGATGTTCAAACTGAGCTACGGTCTGTTCGTCCTCACCGCAAGGGAAGGCAACAAGGACAACGGCTGCATCATCAACACGGCGATCCAGGCGGCATCCGCCCCGAACCAAATCAGCATCTGCGTCAACAAGGCGAACCACACCCACGACATGATCGTGAAGACGGATGCGTTCAACGTTTCCGTCATCAGCGAGGCGGCAAACTTCGATTTGTTCAAACGCTTCGGCTTCGCTTCCGGACGCGATACCGATAAGTTCGCGGGGTATTCCGGCGCAAAGCGCGGCGACAACGGCATCCTCTATGTGACCGAGGGCACGAATGCGTATTTCAGCGTGCGTGTCACCCGCTCGGTCGACCTCGGGAGCCATACGATGTTCATCGGCGAGATCGCCGAAATGGAGGTGTTGAGCGAAACGCCCTCCGCCACCTACGTTTACTACTTCGAGAACATCAAGCCGAAGCCCGACGCCGTGAAGGTCGGCACCACGCCCGAGGGGAAGACCGTGTGGCGCTGCAAGATCTGCGGTTACGAGTATGTCGGCGACGAACTCCCGGACGATTACATCTGCCCGCTCTGCAAGCACCCCGCGAGCGACTTCGAAAAGGTCGTCCGCTGAAAAACGGCAAAGCAAAAGCCCTCTCCGCATGCGGAGAGGGCTTTGTGTGTCAATACGGGTCAGCTCACGGCCCAGCGCATCGAGATGCGGAAGGGCTCGTTCGTTCCTTCTGCCGGGGTGTAAACGATCCACCCGTACATGTCATCGAGCGGGATGAGCGTGTGCCCGCGCAGAAAATCGACGAAGGGTCGCAACGCCTCCGCGGGGATCCGTTCCGGCGAGGGCGTTTCGATGACCCCTTGGATGCAGCGCGCCAGGGGAGAGTACTGCATCGGCGCACGGAAGGTCTCACCGCCCGCGTCGAACACGTGCTTCATCAGACCGATGCCGAGCGTTGCGGGACAGGTTTCGGGCATCTCCGCCAACAAGCTTTCTTTCCGTACGCGTACGCAAGAATAGCAATGCGGTGCGAGGGAGATCCACTTGCGTACGATCTCCGCGGTCTCGGGGTGCTCCGCAACGCCCGGGTCGGTGGGGAAGAGGCGGTAGTTGCCGCTCGTATGCGCGAGCTTGATGGTATGCTCCGCTTCCAGTGCCTGCCCGAAGGAGTTGATGTGCAGGCGCAGCCGCCCCAGCTGGTCGATCGCGCGGTCGATCTCTTCCTCCAATGCGCGCTGCCGCGCAACGAGGCTGTCGTTCAGGTCGCCGCAACCGGTGTCCTTTCCCTCGGCGGGCAGCTCCGAAAGCTGCAGCCCGAGGGCGTTGAGCTGGCGCACCTGAACGAGGCGCACCAGGTCTTCCTGCGTGTACCTTCTGTAATTGCTGCCCTCGCGCCGCTCGGGACAAAGAAGACCGATGCTGTCGTAATACCGCAGTGTCGCCTTGGGGATTCCCGTCAGCCGTTCGAGGTCGCCGATCGTCAAATGCATTTCCGTCCCACCTTTCCCATTGCCGTATTCTATCACGAAAACGGGAGCGATTGCAAAACCATCAAGTTGACTTTAGGGTTTACAACGACAATAACGCAAAAACACCCGAAATTTGAAAAACAACGGTTGAAACAAGCACGAACAGCATGCGTTTGTGCTCTTGAATAATTCGGTATCGATTCAAATCCACGGAAAAAACACTTGACACTATAGACAGCTTGAATGATATCAATAAGTTAAAGCGGTGCGTCCGGAAGCGTGCCGCAAATTTCAGGGAGGAAGAAAACCATGAAAAAACTGTTGGCAGTGGTGCTGTCGCTGGCATTCGTGCTCGCTTGCACCGGCATGGCAACGGCGGAAGCCGTTACTGCAGAAGGTACCGGATACGGTATGCAGGGTCAGATCAAAGTCGCGGTCACCATCGAAGACGCGAAGATCACCGGCATCGAACTCGTCCAGTACAAAGAAACCGAAAACATCACCCGTGTTGCGAAAGAGCGCATCCCCGCGCAGATCATCGAACACCAGACCCTCAAGGTCGACACCGTGACCGGCGCGACCATCGCTTCGAACGGTCTGATGAACGCCGTCGCCGACGCCGTGAAGAACGCGGGCGTTGCTTGCGACGCGCTGACCGCCGAGAAGTGGTCCGCTCCCGCGGGCGATCCGATCGTGATGGATGCCGACGTCCTCGTCATGGGCGGCGGCGGTGCGGGCTTCTCCGCTGCTATCCGTGCGGCGCAGGCCGGCTCCAAGGTCATCCTGATCGAAAAGAGCTCCGTCCTCGGCGGTAACACCATGGTCGCGGGCGCCGCGTACAACGCGGTCGACCCCGAAGCGCAGGCTGCGATGAAGATGACCGCGGGCCAGAAGGCGACCCTCGAAGGTTACCTCGCCCTTGATCCCGCTTCCGAAGCGCTGAAGTTCGACGTTTACCCCGAATGGGCTCCCGTGCTCGAGCAGCTGAAGGCCGACATCACCGCGCACTTCGCGGCGAATGAAGGCAAAGAAGCCGGCGTCGACATGCCCGCGTTCGACAGCGTCGCGCTCCACATGTGGCACATTTACACCGGCGGTCTCCGCCAGATGCTCGACGGCAACTGGATCGCACCGAAGGTCGAAATGGCGCAGACTCTCGCCGAGAAGTCCCTTGACGCGTTCAAGTGGATGGGCGAGATCGGTCTCGAAGCTTCCTACGGCGCAGAAGCGCAGTACGGCGGTTACCCGGGTCTCGGCACCGTTCTCGGCGCCATGTGGCCCCGTACCCACTCCTTCATGAGCGGTGCGGACCGTATCCCGAAGCTGAAGGAAGTTGCGGAAGGTCTCGGCATCGAGATCTACACCGAGACCCGCGGCACCGAGCTGCTGGTCAACGAAGCCGGTAAGGTCGTCGGCGCGAAGGCTGTCAAGGCCGATGGCACCGATGTCACCATCAACACCGCGAAGGGCGTCGTCCTCGCGACCGGCGGTTACTGCGCGAACCCCGCGATGGTCAAGGAATACGACCAGTACTGGGGCGACGATCTCACCGCTTACACTCTGAGCACCAACCTGGGCACCAACGAAGGCGACGGTATCGTCATGGCGCAGGCCATCGGCGCCGATACCTTCGGTCTCGGTATCTCCCAGATGATGCCTTCTTCCTCCCCCGTCAAGGGTACCATGACCGATGGTATCTGGGCGGATGCCGCAGAGCAGATCTGGATCGACGGCAACGCGAACCGCTTCGTCAACGAGTATGCGGAGCGCGATGTTCTCGCCAAGGCGTCCCTCGCCCTCGATAAGGGCATCTTCTACATCATCTACGCGGGCCGCGGGGACATCACCAAGCCCGAGCAGATGCTCACCGGTACCGATTGCACCAACGCGCGTGTCGCAGGCATGCTCGACGGTCAGCACATCTGGTGGGGCAGCACCCTCGCCGAACTGGCTGAGGCTTCCAAGACCCCCGCTGCAGGCGTCGCGCCCGCTTTCACCGAGGAAGCTCTGCGCAACGTCATCGAGCGTTACAACAGCTTCGTTCTCGCCCAGAACGACGAAGACTTCGGTAAGGAAGTCCTCGCCGGTGCGATCGACCTCGCGGCCGTCGAAGCGGATCCCAACATGGGTATCTGCATCAGCCCCCGCAAGGCTTCCCTGCACCACACCATGGGCGGCGTCGTGATCGACCCCGAGACCCACGTCCTCCGTGCGGACGGTTCCGTCATCGAAGGTCTCTTCGCGGCGGGCGAAGTCACCGGCGGTATCCATGCCGGTAACCGTCTCGGCGGCAACGCGATCGCGGATATCTTCATCTTCGGTCAGATCGCCGGTATCAACGTCGCGAAATAATCGCGCCGGTTCTCCGAACAAATGAACGGGAGCCGTCTCCTCCGGGAGGCGGCTCCTTTTCGTATTCTGCGGGAAGCATTGACAAAATTTTATATACTATCAAAAATATTTTTCGTTTTCGGTCCGCGCGGTGTTGAAATCCCGCCAAATGGGGTTGTATAATAAACACAGACTATTACATATCGGAGTATCCCGAGAAAATTCCAATAATAAAAAAGGAGAACAGCATGAAATACGGCAGAGTGTACAATTTTTCCGCAGGCCCCGCAATGATGCCCGAACCGGTCCTCGAAGAGATCCGCGATGAAATGCTCAACTACAAGGGCAGCGGCATGTGCGTCATGGAAATGAGCCACCGCTCGAAGGTCTATCAGGAGATCATCGACGAGACGGAGAAAGATCTCCGCGAGCTGATGGGCATTCCCGATAACTACAAGGTGCTGTTCATCCAGGGCGGCGGTACGCTGCAGTTCGCGATGGTTCCCATGAACCTCATGAAGAACGGCGTCGCCGATTACATCGTCACCGGCAACTGGTCCAAGAAGGCCATGACCGAAGCGAAGAAGTTCGGCAAGGTCAACGTCGTCGCTTCCAGCGAAGACAAGAACTACAGCTACATCCCGGATTGCTCCGATCTGCCGATCGACGACGATGCGGATTATGTCTACATCTGCGAGAACGAGACCATCCACGGTACGACCTGGCAGACCCTGCCGAACACCAAGGGCAAGGTCCTCGTTTCCGACCAGAGCTCCATGTTCCTGTCCCGTCCGTGCAACGTTGCCGATTACGGTCTCATCTGGGCGGGCGTCCAGAAGAACGTCGGTCCCGCGGGTCTTTCCATCGTCATCATCCGCGAAGACCTCATCCGCGAGGATCTCGATCCGAAGACCCCCATCTACATGCGTTACGACACGCACGCGGGCGCGGGTTCCATGTACAACACCCCGAACTGCTGGGCAATCTACTGCTGCGGCAAGGTCTTCAAGTACCTCAAGAGCATCGGCGGTCTCGAAGAGATGGCACGCCGCAACGAGGACAAGGCGAAGGTCCTGTACGACTTCCTCGATTCCAGCGAAATGTTCCACGGCACCGTCGAGAAGGAATACCGTTCTCTCATGAACGTCCCGTTCGTGACAGGCTCCAAGGAAATGGATGCCGAGGTCGTCGCCGCCACCAAGGCAGCGGGCTTCGATAACCTCAAGGGTCACAAGAGCGTCGGCGGTCTGCGCGCTTCCATCTACAACGCGATGCCGAAGGACGGCGTCGAAGCGCTCGTCGAATTCCTCAAGAAGTTCGAAGCGGAACACAAATAAAGAACAAATACGATAAGGAGGCACAAGCGTATGATCCGCATTTTTGCAACGGACGGAATGGACAAGTCCGCCATCGCGGCACTCGAAGCGAAGGGCTGCGAGGTCAAAACCGATTTTTATGAACCCGAGGCGCTGAAAGACGCCGTGAAGGAGTGCGATGTTCTGGTCGTGCGCAGTGCCACCAAGGTGCGCGCGCCCCACATCGACGCGGCGGTCGAAGGTGGTCGCCTCAAGCTGATCATCCGCGCGGGCGTCGGCGTCGACAACATCGACGTTGCCTACGCGAAGGAAAAGGGTCTTACGGTCACCAACACGCCGAAGGCCTCCAGCGAAGCCGTTGCCGAGCTCGCGCTCGCGCACATGTTCTCCGTCGCGCGCTACATCTCCGCGGCCGGCGCCACCATGCGCGAAGGCAAGTGGGAGAAGAAGGCGTACAACGGCATCGAGCTCACCGGTCGCACCGTCGGTATCGTCGGCTACGGCCGCATCGGTCAGGCGCTCGGCAAGCGTTGCCAGGCGCTCGGTATGAAGGTCCTCGCTTATGATATCTTCAAGGTCGAAGGTCTCGAGTGCGAAACCATGAAGTACGTCGAGCTCGACGAGCTGCTCGCCAACAGCGACATCATCTCGCTGCACGTGCCGAGCCTCGAAGGTCAGCCCTTCGTCAACGCCGAGTCCATCGCCAAGATGAAGGACGGCGTGATCATCATCAACACCAGCCGCGGCACCAACGTCGACGAGCAGGCTCTGCTCGAGGCGCTCGAAAGCGGTAAGGTCTACGGCGCGGGTCTCGACGTCTTCTCGAAGGAACCCGCCACCGGCAGCCCGCTGTTCAGCCATCCGCGCGTTTCCTGCACGCCGCACATCGGCGCGAACACCAAGGAAGCACAGGCGCGCATCGGCCGCGAGCTCGTTTCCATCATTTCCGAAAAGTTCGGTCTGTAAGATCCGGACATGATGCACCGCCGGGGTGACCCGGCGGTGTTTTTGTATCTTGCGCAAGGGCATAAAAAAGGACTCCCCCGAAGGGAAGCCCCGAATGTCGCTTCTCGGTTTTGCAAACGGGGGAGAAGACCCCCACGCGATGGAACGGTCTCAGACGTATTTGATCACGATGCTGCCGAAGTTCACTTTCCCGCGGATGAGCACCTCGTGCGCACCGTTGCGGTCCGGTTCTCCGACGTGCTTGACATCGCCCGCAAACACGGAGATGTCGGTCTTCGTGTTCCATGCGCGCGGCACGAACAGGGTCGTCTCGCCGAAACTGTTCGAAAGGTCGACCGAAACGGCATTCTCGTTCAGCACCGCGTTGTCGAAGTAGACCTTCAGCTCACCGAAGGAGTTGTCGATGTAAGCACCCTTGAAATCGTTCGTCGATGCGTATTTCGCCAGCGCGCCGAAGCGGTTGCGGCAATCCACATATCCGTCGTTCTCGCAAAAGCTCGCGGTCTGGTGTTCCCCGGCGACCGCGGGGTTCGCGTAAGCGGCGTTCGCCGCGGAGTGGTTGTGCGGCTTGTGGAATTTCGGGAACAGCAGGTTGAAGCCGATGGTCAGCATCACCACCGCAATCAGCACGACCCAAACGGGCGTGTTCGGTAGGTGCAGCCGGTCCTGAAAGGCGATCCACTCGATGCCGAGTCCGAAGAACAACGCGCCGAAGCTGCGGCTCACAAAGCTCATCACCAGGAAGCCCGCGCCCACCAGCGCCAGAATGAGCGACACGAAGTCCGCATGGATGAGCCCCATGCTCGACAGCACGATGATCGCCGCGACGCCGATAAAGTACATGCCCCACAGGATGCGTTCGGATGTTTTCATTTTTGTTTACCTCGTTTCTTCCAATTTTTCTTTGAGTTGTTTATAATACGCCCGCGATACGTAAACCTGCTTGTGCGTCCCGCGGAAGGAGATCGCACCTGCGCCGGAAAGCCCTCGCGCAATGGACCAGATCGCCTTCGTGTTGACGACGGCGGATTTCGAGATGCGTTGGAACGTCGCGCCGAGCAGCGATTCGAGCTCATACAGCTTCATTCCCGCCTCGAACGCGTTGTCCGCGGTGTGCGCCATCACGGTGTTGCCTTCCGTTTCGAAAAACAGGATGCTCGACGGGTCGACATAATACTCCGCGTCGCCCTTGGTGAGGCACAGCTGCGGCGCATGCTTCACACCCTCGCGGATGAGCTTCTGCAAAGCCAGTACCTCTTCGCCGATCGCACTGCAACGGATCACCACCTCGTCCGGGTAACCGTCGCCGATCTCGATTCGCACATTCAAGCGCCTGCACCTCCTTTGTTCCGACAAGCTTATTGTATCCTTTCCCGCGGGAAAGACAATGGTTTTTCGGTAACAGGTCGGAAACCGGTGCCAAGTGGTCGTTCCGACAAATCAAACGACCGTTTCGAAACCGCAAACGGAACCGACGTGTCCGGAGAAAGAGGGGTAGGACGGCAAATGGTACGGTACGTGCAGCTTGCCGGAAAGATCCCTCAAAACCCGCCCCCAAAAATTTTTTTGATTTTTTTGCAAAAAAGTGTTGACGGCTGCTATGGGGGTGTGTATAATAGTCGATGTTGAAACGAGCTCGGTTCGTCTAGTGGCCTAGGACACCGCCCTCTCACGGCGGTAACAGGGGTTCGACTCCCCTACCGGGTACCAATCAACAGTGAGAAACAAAAGAGCCTTGGTAACAAGGCTCTTTTGCTATACCCGGAATCCTTGCGGCGTCACGCCGCAGTCCTGCCTGAAAAAAGGAGCTTCGGTCATGGTCAGCATTCTCGTCATCGACGACGACAAGCACACACGTCTTTTGCTGGAAACGATCCTCACACAAGAACATTATGCGGTCACCACCGCCGAAAACGGTTTGGAAGCGCTGCGCGTTATGGATACCGTGCACGTCGATCTTGCCGTGCTCGATGTCATGATGCCCGGTATGGACGGCTACACCTTCGCGGAAACGCTCCGGAACGGCGGGTCCGACCTGCCCATCCTCATGATCAGCGCCAAGCAATTGCCCGAAGACCGGCGCAAGGGCTTCCTCGCGGGCACGGACGATTACCTGACCAAGCCGTTCGACGAGCAGGAACTGTTGCTCCGCATCAAGGCGCTGCTGCGGCGTGCGCGCATCGCGGACGAACGCCGCATCGAGATCGGTCCCGTGGTGCTCGATTACGACTGTCTCACGGTCTCCCGCGGGGATGTCGTGCAGGAACTGCCGCAGAAGGAGTTCTTGCTGCTGTATAAGCTGCTGAGCTACCCCGGCAAAATTTTCACGCGCATACAGCTCATGGATGAGATCTGGGGGGCGGATTCCGAATCCGGTTGGGAAACGGTCACCGTCCATATCGGCAGGCTGCGCCGCCGCTTTGCCGATTGGCCCGAGTTTTCCATCGAGTCCGTGCGCGGGCTCGGCTATAAGGCGGTGAAAAAGGTTTGAACGAAAAGGCGAAGTCCGCCGTGCGCGAAAGCAACAAGCACCGCCTCGGCATCACCACGGTGTTCACCATCGGCACCCTGTTGGTTTTTTCCGCGTCCGCGCTAGTCGTGCTGATCGCGTGGTTCGTGCTGTCGAAAACCGGCGTTCTGCGGCAGATGGTCGAATCCCTCAGCCCGGAGACCGCGGTCATCCTCGTCATGCTCATCGCGGTCGCCGTCGGAACGCTGCTCACCTTCGTTGCGGGTCCCGTTATCGTGAGACCGCTCAATTCCGTCGTCAACACGATGAGCCGCTTGGCGTCGGGCAAGTACGATGCGCGTCTGCACCCCGGCAAATTCTGGTACCGCATCTCCTTCGTGCGCGAATTCACCGACAGCTTCAACACCATGGCGGATGAGATCGGGCACACCGAAATGCTGCGGACCGATTTCATCAACAGCTTCTCGCACGAATTCAAAACGCCCATCGTTTCCATCGCGGGCTTTGCGAAGCTTCTGCGCACCGAAGGACTCGAGGAGAAGGAGAGGGAGGAGTACCTTTCCGTCATCGAAAAGGAATCGCTCCGCCTGTCCGACATGGCGAACAAGGTCCTCATGCTCACAAGGATCGAGGGGCGCGACGTGCTGAACAACCGCGTCCGCTACAACCTGTCGGAACAGCTCCGTCAATGCCTGCTGCTGTTCACCGATGCGTGGAGCGAGAAAGAGCTCGACATCGACCCGGATTTCGACGAGCATGAGATCGTGGCGGACCGCGAGCTTTTGGAGCAGGTTTGGATCAACCTCATCGAAAACGCGGTCAAATTCTCGCCGCGGGGCGGTGCCGTCCGCGTGACCGTGCGGGATGCGGGGGAGACGCTCGTCGTCGCCGTCGAAAACTCGGGCAGCTCCATCGCGCCCGAAAACCTCACCCGCGTGTTCCGCAAGTTCTTCCGAGAAGACAGTTCCCATGCGGCACCGGGCAACGGCGTGGGGTTGGCCGTGGTGCAGCGGGTGACCGAACTGCACGGCGGCACCGTGACCGCCGAAAGCGCGGGGGATAAAACGGCTTTCACCGTGACCCTGCCGAAAGGCATCTGAACCGAAGACTGTGGCAAAAATGAAAAATCGGGGCGTTGTGCTTTTCCGCACGGCGCCCTTTGGTGTATAATATTGAACTGCTCGTCGGGAATCGTTCCCGCGGGCGCATTTTCCCGTAAAGAAGGAGAATCCCCATGCTCGTACTGAAGATCCTCGGCATCGCGGTCGGCGTTGCGGCCTCTGCGGCGTTGCTGCTCGTGCTGTTGTTTTTTGTTTGCTCCCTGCTCGTCGACACGAAGAAGACCTATGAAGAAGAAAGCCCGTTCTACCGTTGGATGATCGACGTCGTGTGCTTCTTCGCCGTGCACTGCACGCGCACCCGCCTGCATGTGAGCGGCAAGTCCGCGTTCCCCAAGGGGCGCTACCTTTTGGTGCAGAACCACCTTTCGAACGTCGATCCCTTCTTCACGATGTGCGCGTTCAAAAACGAAAAGCTCATTTTCGTTTCCAAACCCTCGAATTTCCGCATCCCGATCGTCGGACCGACGATCCACCGTTGTCTGTTTATGGCGATCGACCGCGAGAATCCGCGCAACGCGATCATGACCATCAACCGCGCGTCGGAGATCATTGCGAATAACAAGGGTAACGTCGCCATCTACCCGGAAGGCACCCGCAACATGACGGGGGAGACCCTGCTGCCGTTCCACAACGGCGTCTTCAAGATCGCCCAGCGCGCGAATGTGCCGATCGTCGTCACGTCGATCAAGGGCGCGGAAAAGATCCGCGAAAACTTCCCGTGGCGCGCGACCGATGTTTCGGTCGATGTGCTCGGCGTGATCCCAGCGGAAGAGCTCAAGGGCAAGGGTACGGCGGAAATCGGCGAGCGCGTCGAGAAGATGCTGCGCAAGCACCTCGAACCGTAACGGTCCGCTGCCCGAAACCGAAGTGCATCCGGCACGGTCGCTCAGACCGTGCCGTTCTTTTGTCCCGGCAGCGCGGAACGCAAATCTTTTGGCAATTACCGCAAAAAACGCTTGACCCGCGAAATCATATATGATACGATTAACATCGAGCCCGAAAAGACAGTGACGAAGACGGTCAGGGAACAGCATCCGAAGAGAGCCGGCGTTTGGTGCAAGCCGGTGTTGCGAACCCATGTGACCCATCACTTCCGAGTCGGCGCGCCGAACGAGTTCGGTTAAGCGCGCACGTTTCACCCACGTTACAGGGGAAGGATCTGATAGGATCCGAAGGGACGGTATTCATACCGTAATATGAGTGGTACCGCGGGAGCGAATCATCAAGATTTCAAACTCGTCTCATGCATTTGCCTGAGACGGGTTTTTTGTTTTCGGGCAACAGACCAACGATTTTTTCAAGGAGGAAACAACAACCCATGACCGGTAAGAATTCGACCAACCAGTTGCAGGAGATCGCACTTCGTATCCGTGAGCTGCGTGAGATCGTCGGCTATACGCCCGAAAAAATGGCAGAGCTGACCGAAGTCCCGCTCGACCTGTACATGTCCTACGAAGCGGGCGCGGAGGATATGCCCTTCACGTTCCTGCACAAATGCTCTTTGGCGTTCGGCGTCGAGCTCCCCGAGCTTTTGGAAGGTCAGTCCAACCGCCTTTCCAACTACGTCGTCACCCGCAAGGGCAACGGTCTCGTCACCAGCGCCGAAGACGGCATCACCGTCCGCAACATGGCGACGCAGTTCCGCAAAAAGCTCGCCACGCCCTACTGGGTCACCTACAATTACGATCCCAAACTGCAGGATCAGCCCATCCACACCACGACCCACGCCGGTCAGGAGTTCGACCTTGTTTACAGCGGTACGCTCCGTGTGCGCGTCGGCAACCACGAGGAGATCCTCCACGAGGGCGACAGCATCTTCTACAACTCGTCCACCCCGCACGGCATGATCGCCGTCGACGGTGAGGACTGCCACTTCCTCGCGATGGTCATGGCGAGCGACAAGACCGATACGCCCATGATCGTCAACCGCGTCGATGCCGACGAAGACCGCGAGCCCATCGTCGCGGAGCGCTTCGTCCGCACCGTGGAAGACGAGAACGGCGGTCTTGTCGACCTCACCTTCCACAACACCGAGCGCTTCAACTTCGCTTTCGACGTCGTCGATGAGATCGCCCGCAAGGACGAGACCCGCCTTGCGATGGTCCACGTCGACAACGATATGAACGAGCGCCGCTTCACCTTCAAGGATATGAAGGATGCCTCGAGCCAGACGGCGAACTACTTCACCTCGCTCGGCATCAAGCGCGGCGACCGCGTCATGCTCATCCTCAAGCGCCACTACGAGTTCTGGTTCTCCATCCTCGCGCTGCATAAGATCGGCGCCATCGCGATCCCCGCGACCAACCAGCTCGTCGCGCACGATCTCGAGTACCGCTTCACCGCAGCCGGTGTTTCCGCCATCGTCTGCACGGGCGACGGCGATGTCGCGCACCAGGTCGAGGTCGCCGAAAAGAACCTCGGCATCGACCTCGTCAAGGTCATGGCACACGGCACCCGCGAAGGCTGGCACAACTACAGCGAGGAGTACCCGCTGTTCAGCCGCCGCTACGTCCGCAAGGAGCATGCGCCCTGCGGCGAAGAACCCGTGCTCGCGTTCTTCACCTCCGGCACCACCGGCTACCCGAAGCTCGCCGTGCACTCCCACACCTACGCGCTCGGTCACTTCGTCACCGCGAAGTACTGGCACCTCGCGCGCCGCGGCGGTCTGCACTTCACCATCTCCGAAACCGGCTGGGGCAAAGCGCTCTGGGGCAAGCTGTACGGACAGTGGCTCTGCGAAGCGCCCGTGTTCACCTATGACTTCGACCGTTTCGACGCCGAGAAGATCCTCCCGATGTTCAAGAAGTTCAACATCACGACCTTCTGCGCGCCGCCCACCATGTACCGCATGCTGATCAAGCAGGATCTTTCCGGCTACGATCTCAGCTCCATCGTTCACGCCACCACCGCGGGCGAAGCGCTCAACCCCGAGGTCTTCAACCGCTTCGAGGAGGCGACCGGTCTCAAGATCGCCGAAGGCTTCGGTCAGACCGAGATGACCCTCGGCATCGCGAACCTCGTCGGCGGCATGCTCAAGCCCGGTTCCATGGGTCGTCCGGTCCCCGGCTACGGCATCGAGATCCACGATGCGGACGGCAACGTCGCGGCAGACGGTGTCACCGGTGAGATCGTCATCTCCACCGCGCCGAACCCGCACCGCTGCGGTCTGTTCCTCGGTTACTACGGCGACAAGGAGCGCACCGATGCCGTTTGGCACGACGGCTGGTACCACACCGGCGACCTTGCATGGCGCGATGAAGACGGATTCTTCTGGTATGTCGGTCGTGCGGACGACGTCATCAAGTCTTCCGGCTACCGCATCGGGCCCTTCGAGATCGAATCCACCATCATGGAACTTCCGTATGTTCTCGAGTGCGGCGTTTCCGCTGCGCCCGACGAGGTCCGCGGTCAGGTCGTCAAGGCTTCGATCGTACTCGTTCCCGGCAAGGAAGGCACCGACGAACTCAAAAAGGAGATCCAGGATTACGTCAAGGAGCACACCGCTCCCTACAAATACCCGCGTATCGTCGAATTCAAGGACGAGCTGCCGAAGACCATCTCCGGCAAGATCATGCGCAACAAACTTTGATGATTTGCCGTTCCGGGCACGCCCCGCGTTTTGCGGGGAAGCCCGTGCGGCGTTTCGTTACCGCGAACGCGTGCCGAAACTATTGACAACTCCTCTTATATCATATATGATTCTTTCAACGAGGCGCCGAAGGAGAGGTCCGCGCACACCGTTGCATTCCAAGAGAGCCGCAGTTTGGTGAAAGGCGGCAATGCAAGTGTTCGGTCTGTCACTCCCGAGCCGGAGGGAAGAAAGCGGAAACGCCGTAGAACCCTCCCGAGAAAGCTGCGACAGTGCTGAGGGTCTGATAGGACCCGAAAAGGGGCGCAAGGCCGTGAGACCTGCGCAATTTGAGTGGTACCGCGGATGAACAGTCCGTCTCAAAGGATCATATTCTTGGGGACGGGCTTTTTTCGTTCCCGAAAAGGAGATTTGAAGAGAATGGCACAGCAGAAACAACTTACCGGTCTCGATTACAAGATCCGCGAAATGGCGGGGCGCATCAAAGAGCTCCGCATCATTTCGAACCTTTCGGTTTCGGAACTCGCCCAAAAGACCGGCACCACCGAGGAAGAGTATCTCCGCTGCGAAAACGGCGAAAGCGACCTGAACTTCGCTTTCCTGTACCGCTGCGCGCTGGCGTTCGGCGTCGACGTCACCGACCTCATCGAAGGTCAGAGCCCGACGCTGCGTTCTTACACCCTGACCCGTGCGGGGCAGGGGCAGAAGATCGAGCAGGCGCATGAGATGATCTACTACAACATGGCGTCCGGCTTCCGCAACCGCATCGCCGATCCGCTCTACGTCGAAAACAAATACAGCGAAGCCGCCGCCCACGCCGATATCGAGCTCACCAGCCACATCGGTCAGGAGTGCGACCTCATCGTCAAGGGCACCATGAAGGTGCAGGTCGGCGAACATACCGAGATCCTGCACGAGGGCGATTGTATTTATTACGACAGCTCCATCCCGCACGGCATGGTCGCCGTCGACGGGCAGGATTGTATCTTTTACGCCATCGTTCTCCGCCCGCAGGAGGAGCAGAATCTGCTCACCGGCACCGCGCCCGAAACGGACGAAGGCACCTACCGCCCCGAGACCCGCATGGGCATCGCGGCGAAGTTCATCGAAACCGAAGAGAACGAGAACGGTCTCTGCACCGCCATCCGCTTCAAGGACGAGGACAAGTTCAACTTCGCCTTCGACATCGTCGACGAGCTCGGCAGGCAGAAGCCCGACAAGCTCGCGATGCTGCACATCGCAGAGGACGGCACCGAGCGCCGCTTCACCTTCAAGGATATGAAGGAAGCCTCGAGTCAGGCGGCGAACTACTTTGCCTCGCTCGGCATCCAACGCGGCGACCGGGTCATGCTCATCCTCAAGCGGCATTACCAGTTCTGGTTCTCGATGCTCGGTCTCCACAAGCTCGGCGCGGTGGCGATCCCCGCGAGCCAGCAGCTCAAGGCGCACGATCTCGAGTACCGCTTCCGCGCGGCGAACGTCAAGGCGGTCATCTGCGCGGAGGACGAGCCGATCCTCACCGAGAACGAGCTCGCCGAACAGCAGGCGAAGATGAGCCTCATCAAGATCGTCTGCGGCGGCACGCGCGAAGGCTGGCACGATTTCGACACCGAGTTCGTCCGTTTCAGCCGCCGCTTCGTCCGCGAGGCGGACGCGCCCTGCGGTGCGGAACCGATGCTTTCCTTCTTCACCAGCGGCACCTCCGGCTACCCGAAGATCGCCGCGCACAGCTACAAGTATCCGCTCGGGCACTACATCACCGCGAAATACTGGCACCGTGTCGACCCGAAAGGGCTGCACCTCACCATTTCCGATACCGGCTGGGCGAAAGCCTGCTGGGGCAAACTTTACGGGCAGTGGCTCGCCGAGGCGGCGGTGTTCGTTTACGATTTCGAGCGCTTCGATGCCGCGAAGATCCTGCCGTTGTTCAAACAATACGGCATCACGACCTTCTGCGCGCCGCCGACGATGTACCGCATGCTCATCAAGCAGGACCTGACCAAGTACGACCTGAGCAGCGTCAAGCACGCCTCCATCGCGGGCGAAGCGCTGAACCCCGAGGTCTTCCGTCAGTTCGAGAAGGCGACGGGGCTCCGCATCATGGAGGGCTTCGGTCAGTCCGAATCGACGGTCATCATCGCGAACCTCATCGGCGATACGCATAAGATCGGCTCGATGGGGCGCCCCGTGCCGCTCTACAAGGTCGCGTTGCTCGACCCCGAGGGCAACGCTGTCGGCACCGGTGCCACGGGCGAGATCTGCATCGATATTTCCGAAGGCATGCCCTGCGGTCTCGCTTACGAATACTACGGCGATGCCGAAAAGACCGCCGAGACCTGGCGCGATGGCTGGTACCACACGGGCGACCTCGCGTGGCGCGATGAGGACGGCTTCTACTGGTACGTGGGTCGCGCGGACGACGTCATCAAGTCCTCCGGCTACCGCATCGGACCGTTCGAGATCGAATCCACGATCATGGAACTGCCCTACGTGCTCGAGTGCGGCGTTTCCGCCGCGCCGGATGAGATCCGCGGGCAGATCGTCAAGGCGTCCATCGTGCTCGTGCCCGGCAAAGAGGGCACCGAGGAACTCAAAAAGGAGATCCAGGAATACGTCAAGTCGCACACCGCGCCGTATAAATATCCGCGCATCGTGGTCTTCAAGGATCAACTCCCCAAGACCACCAGCGGCAAAATCATCCGGAGCCAACTGTAAGCAATGGAAATCAAACGACTCACGCTGTTTGCCGGTCACTACGGCAGCGGCAAAACCAATATCGCTCTCAACTGGGCCCGCTTTCTGAAGGAAACGGGGAAGAAGGTCACGATCGCCGACTGCGACATCGTGAACCCCTACTTCCGCACCAAGGATGCGGAGGAGGACCTGGCGAAAGAGGGCATCGGGCTCATCTGTTCGCCGTTCGCGAATTCGAACGTCGACCTCCCGGCAATGCCGAAGGAGATCTACACGCTCGTCGAAGAACGCGACGAGTACGGCGTGCTCGACATCGGCGGCGACGACCGCGGCGCACTCGCGCTCGGCAGATACGTCCCCGCCATCCGAGAAGAGAACGATTACGAGATGCTCCTCGTGATCAACAAGGCCCGCCCGCTCACGCGGAACGCGGCCGACACCATCGAAGTCATGCGCGAGATGGAGCTCGCCTGCGGCTTGCCGTTCACGGGTATCGTGAACAACACGAATCTCGGTCCGGAAACGACGCCGGAGATCGTGCGCCAAAGCCTCGGCTACGCAAACGAGATCGCGCAGCTGACCGGTCTCCCGGTCAAAATGACGACGGTCAGGGAAGACCTGGCTCCGGCGCTCCAAGAGGTCGAAAACCTCTTCCCGATCCGGATCCGGAAGCTATATTATCATTTGGACGGAGGTACCCAATGGCAAAACTGACATTCCGTGAAGAATATTGCAAGGGCTGCGGTCTGTGTGTGAACGCGTGCCCGAAGGACCTGCTCCGGCTCTCGAACACCCGACTGAACCGGAAGGGTCACCCGCCGGTCGAGATCGCCGAACCCGAGAAGTGCATCGGCTGCGCTTCCTGTGCGATCATGTGCCCGGACTGCGTGATCCGCGTTGAAAAGTAAGGAGGAACTTATGCAGGAAAAAGTGTTGATGAAGGGCAACGAAGCCATTGCCGAAGCCGCGATCCTCGCAGGCTGCCGGCACTACTTCGGCTACCCGATCACGCCGCAGACCGAAGTCGCGGCTTACATGTCCAAAAAGATGCCGAAGATCGGCGGCACTTTCCTTCAGGCGGAAAGCGAGATCGCCGCGATCAACATGGTCTACGGCGTCGCGTCCACCGGCAAGCGCGTCATGACCAGCTCCTCGAGCCCCGGAATCGCGCTCAAGGCCGAAGGCATCAGCTACCTCGCGGGCGCGGATCTTCCGGCGCTCATCCTCAATGTGCAGCGCGGTGGTCCCGGTCTCGGCGGTATCCAGCCCTCCCAGGCGGATTACTACTTCGCGACCCGCGGTCCCGGTCACGGTGACTTCCACGTCCTCGTTCTGGCGCCCGCTTCCGTGCAGGAAATGGCAGACCTCACCGCAAAGGCGTTCGCCCTTGCCGAGAAATACCGCATGCCCGCAATGCTGCTCGCAGACGGTACCATGGGTCAGATGATGGAGCCCGTCGCTCTGCCCGACCCGGTCGACCTCAACGGCGAAGCCCCCGAATGGGCGACCACCGGCACGAAGATGCAGCGCAAGCACAACATCGCGAACTCCCTGTACCTCTCGCCCGCAGAGCTCGAGCGCACCAACATCGAGCGCTTCGAACGCTATGCGAAGATCGAAGAGGAAGAACCCATGTGGGAAGAGTTCATGATGGAGGATGCGGACATCTGCATCGTCTCCTGCGGCATCACGGCGCGCGTTTCCAGAAACGCGATCGTCGAGGCGCGCAAGCAGGGCATCAAGGTGGGTATGATCCGCCCGATCACACTGTGGCCCTTCCCGAAGAAGCCGCTCGCGGCCGCTGCCGAGAAGGTGAAGTCCTTCCTCTGCGTCGAACTCAACATGGGTCAGATGAAGGAAGACGTGGAGCTTGCGATCCGCTGCAAGAAGCCCGTCGATCTGTGCTTCCGCGTGGGCGGCATGATCCCCTCGCCGGATGAAGTGCTCGCCGCCATCAAGAACGCGGCGGAGAAGGAGGCTTAACGATGGCTGTCGTTATGGATAAACCGCATGCGCTGCTCGATGTGGCGCGTCACTACTGCCCGGGCTGCACGCACGGCATCGTGCACCGTCTCGTTGCCGAGGCGATCGATGCGCTCGGTATCGAGGGCCGTACCATCGGCGTCGCGCCGGTCGGCTGCTCCGTCCTCGCTTACGATTACTTTGCCTGCGACATGATCGAAGCCGCGCACGGCCGTGCGCCGGCGGTCGCGACGGGCGTCAAGCGTTCCCTGCCCGAGAACATCGTTTTCTCCTATCAGGGCGACGGCGACCTTGCTTCCATCGGTCTGTGTGAAACCGTTTCCACCGCATGCCGCGGTGAGAACATCACCGTCATTTTCATCAACAACGCGATCTACGGCATGACCGGCGGTCAGATGGCGCCGACCTCTCTGGTCGGTCAGGTCACGCAGACCTCGCCCTACGGCCGCAACCCCGAAACGCAGGGCTACCCGATCCGCATTTCGGAGCTCCTCGCGACGCTGGATGCGCCGCAGTACATCGAGCGCGTTGCCGTCAACAACGTCAAAAACGTCCGCGCGGCGAAGAAGGCGATCGAAAAGGCGTTCCGCAATCAGGTCGAAGGCAAAGGCTTCAGCTTCATCGAGGTCCTCTCGAGCTGCCCGACCAACTGGGGCATGACGCCGCAGAAGGCGCTCGAATGGATCGACGAAGCGATGATCCCGCAGTACCCGCTGGGTGTGTTCCGCGATAAGGAGGCAGGCAAATGAGAGAGTTCGAAAGCATCATCGCCGGTTTCGGCGGTCAGGGTCTGCTTTTCTCCGGTAAGGTCCTCGCATACGCGGGTCTGACCGAAGGACGCGAGCTCAGCTGGCTGCCCAGCTACGGTCCCGAAATGCGCGGCGGCACGGCGAACTGCCATGTCATCCTGTCGGATTCGCCCGTCGGTTCGCCCATCGTCATGAAGCCCAACGTGCTCATGGTCATGAACCTTCCGTCCCTCGAGAAGTTCGAGAACGACGTCGTGACCGGCGGCATGATCTTCGTCGACTCGACCCTCATCGACAAGAAGGTCGCGCGTGACGACGTCAAGGTCTTTTACGTACCCGCAACGCGCCTCGCTCAGGAAATGGGCGCGCCCGCGCTGGCGAACATGATCCTGCTCGGCAAGCTCGTTGCCGAAACGGAGTGCATCGAATGGGCTTCCCTCGAGAAGGGTCTCAAGAAGGTCATCCCCGCCCGCAAGGCGGATATGTTCGACCTCAACATGAAGGCGCTCGAGGTCGGCAAGTCTTACTGCGGATAAAACCGTATGAAAACCTTCCCGGAACCATGCCGGGGAGGTTTTTTCTTTCATGCGTCGTCTGCTTCCGCGAAATGCGGGTCGTCCGGAAGAAGAAATATAAAAATTGACATTTTCGAGAAAAGCAATAAAATAATTTATAAAGGGCGGATGCTTCCGTGCATCCGCAAATCCGGAAAACATGAAAGGAGAGTCCGTTCAAATGGAAGCATCGCATTTGAACGGAGGGGGAAACGGTTATGAAACACAGGATCTCGGGAATCGGAAAAGGTTTGCTCTCAATTGTTTTGGTTTCTTCAATGGTTTTCGGTGCAAGCGCGCTTGCGACCGAGGCAAAGTATGAAGTAACGGCGGAAAAACAGTCGATCGGGTTGGAGGGCGTTGAGAACTGCCGGCAGTTGGGCGGTTATCCCGCAGCTGACGGGAAAACGGTAAAACAAGGTTTGGTACTCCGCACCGGTGAACTCGCAAAGGCAACGGATGCGGACATCCTGAAGCTGAAAGAGACCTATCATCTCGGTGTGATCGTCGATTTCAGAGAGCAGGATGTCATCGACATGGCACCGGATCCCGCGATCGACGGTGTAAAAGCGATCCACGTGCCGGTCATGGATGAGGAACTGAAAGAAAAATCCAAAAACATTACCGCTGCAAACAACGAGGATTATGTGAAGACGCTGGTCGGCGTGATCGAGAGCGGCAGCTATAACCTCGAGAACATGTACGTCAATATCGTCAACACGGATGCGGGCAAAGCGGGCTTCGCAAAATTCTTCCGTGAGCTGCTGGAGAATGAAGAAGGAAGAGCGATCCTGTATCACTGCTCCTACGGCAAAGACAGAACGGGCATCGCATCGGTACTGTTCCTGTCTGCCATGGGTGTCGATGAAGAGATCATCATCGAGGATTTCGCCCTGACCAATACATTCCTCGCGAAGAAGATCGGCTATATGCAGGAAGAGTGCAAGAAGCTGACGGATAATGCGGAGACGGTGGAGCGGATCGCCGATATGATCGGTGTTCCCGTGTACGCGATGGAAAACATGATCCGCTATATGAATGAGAATTACGGTTCCGTGTACGGGTACATCACCGGAGCACTCGGCGTCACGGAAGCCGAGATCGCTCAGCTCCGTTCCATGTATCTGGAGTAAGGCGATCGCATCCGGGGCATCGGTGACGGGAAACGAAAAGGTCCGGTCCTGGAGGATTCCGTCGGTACGGTGTGCTGTGAATCAAGGCAGGTATCGGCCGGTACCGGTGTCCGGTTGACAGAAGAATGACGGGAAGACATGAACGTTTTCGGAAGAAAACGGGCATGTCTTCTTTTTTTGCCGGAATATCCGTTTTTTTGCCGATTCGCGCTGTGTCCGCCATTGCGGGAACGGTCCGCTTTGCGGTATAAATGAAATACCGCGGGTCCGCATGCCCGCAATCACACAGCACATCAACGCCGTCTTTGCATATGGCGTGAAAGGGAGGACATATGGAATTTCGGGATAAGGTCGTCGTGGTCACCGGCGGCGCGCGGGGCATCGGCAAATGCATCGCGGATGCGTTTCGCGCGGAAGGCGCGTGCGTCGAAACGATCGATATCCTGCCCGGCGGCTTCGTCGGCGATGTTGCAAACCCCGCCGATCTCGAAGCGTTCGCCGAAACGGTGCTCGCAAAGCACGGGCATGTCGATATTCTCGTCAACAACGCCAAACCCGCGATGCACGGGCTCGGCACCTGCACCTACGAACAGTTCGAAAACGCGCTGCGCGTCGGCGTCGCGGCGCCGTTCTATCTGACGAAGCTGTTCCAAAACGGCTTCCGCCAAGGGGGCTCCGTCGTGAACATCTCCTCGTCGCGCGACCGTATGAGCCAGCCGCAGACCGAAAGCTACACCGCGGCAAAGGGCGGCATTGCCGCATTGACGCACGCGCTCGCCGTGAGCTTGCAAGGAAAGGTGCGGGTCAATTCCGTTTCCCCGGGTTGGATCGATACCGAGGGGGAAGGATTTTCGGGACCCGATGCCGCACAGCAGCCCACCGGGCGCGTCGGCACCCCGCGCGATATTGCCGACCTCGTGCTGTTCCTCTGCTCCGAAAAGGCGGGGTTCATCACGGGCGAAAATATCTGCGTCGACGGCGGGATGACGCGGCTTATGATCTATCACGGCGAACACGGCTGGACCTATGCACCGGAGAACGGGCGTGTTTGAACGGCTGCGGCATCCGTCCCCGGCGGACCTTGTGACCGCGGTGCGCATCCTCTGTGCATTCCCGATGCTCTTTCTGCCTGCGCGTTCCCCGGGCTTTTTTGTGTTGTACCTTTTGGGTGGGCTGAGCGATGCGCTCGACGGAACGGTCGCGCGGAAAACGGGGAAGGCGTCGCCCTCCGGCGCGCGGTTCGATACCGTCGCGGATTGTGTTTTCGTTGCCGTTGCACTGTGCAAAACGGCAACGGCGGTCGAAATCCCCCATTGGTGCCGGGTCTGCATCGCGGCTGTTGCCGCCGTCAAAATCTTGTCGCTCGTTATCGGTCTCATCCGCGACCGCCGCGTGGTTTCGGTGCACTCCCTTTGCAACAAACTTTGCGGCGCAGTCCTGTTCGCGGCGCCGCCGGTCCTGCTTTCGGGGCTTCCCGGGGCTTTGAAAACCGCGTATGGTCTTTGTGCCTGCATTCTTGCGTTTGTCGCGGCGTTGCATGAATTGCGCATGGTTCTCGGCGGCAATGCGCTCAAGCCGTGAATCCGGAACCGTGCGGGCATACCGCGTTTCCGATATCTGTGTTATAATATACAAAATGCGCTCCGGCGCCGAATGAGAATCCAAACCGAAAGAGGTATCTTATGAACGAATACAGCAAAGGCACCGTTTGCGTGCAGGGCGGCTACACGCCCGGAAACGGCGAACCTCGCCAGATCCCGATCGTCCAAAGCACCACCTTCAAATACGCGTCGAGCGGCGAGATGGGCAAGCTCTTCGATCTCGAAGCGGAAGGGTATTTTTACTCGCGCCTGCAGAATCCCACGAACGACCGCGTCGCGGCGAAGATCGCCGAGCTGGAAGGCGGCACCGCGGCGATGCTCACGGGCTCCGGTCAGGCGGCGACCTTCTATGCGGTGTTCAACATCGCGTCCTGCGGCGACCATGTCGTTTCGAGCGCCTCGATCTACGGCGGCAGCTACAATCTCTTTGCCGTCACGATGAAGCGCATGGGCATCGACTTCACCTTCGTTTCGCCCGACTGCACCGAGGAAGAACTCAACGCCGCGTTCCGCCCGAATACCAAGGCGGTCTTCGGCGAAACCATCGCGAACCCCGCGCTCACCGTGCTCGATATCGAAAAGTTCGCGAAGGCGGCGCATGCGCACGGCGTCCCGCTCATCGTCGACAACACCTTTGCCACGCCCATCAACTGCCGCCCGATCGATTTCGGTGCGGATATCGTGACCCATTCCACCACCAAATACATGGACGGTCACGGCGCGGCGATCGGCGGCGCGATCGTCGACTCCGGCAAGTTCGACTGGAACGCCCACGCGGACAAGTTCCCGGGGCTCACCCAACCCGATGAAAGCTACCACGGCGTCACCTATACCGAACGCTTCGGTCTTGCGGGCGCCTACATCACCAAGGCGACCGTTCAGCTCATGCGCGACCTCGGCTCCGTCCAGTCGCCGCAGAGCGCGTTCTATCTCAACCTCGGTCTCGAAAGTCTGCATGTCCGGGTGAAGCGCCACTGCGAGAACGCATTGGCGGTCGCGAACTTCCTCAAGAACGATCCGCGCGTCGCGTGGGTGCAGTACCCCGGGCTCGAAGGAGACAAGTATTATGACCGCGCGCAAAAGTATATGCCGAACGGCACCTGCGGCGTCATCAGCTTCGGCGTCAAGGGCGGCAGAGCCGCGGCGGAAAAATTCATGGAGGGGCTCCGGATCTGCGCCATCGAAACGCACGTTGCGGATGCGCGCTCCTGCTGTCTGCACCCCGCCAGCACGACGCACCGCCAGATGAATGCCGAAGAGCTCGTTGCCTGCGGTATTTCCGAAGACCTCGTGCGTCTGTCCTGTGGTCTCGAGGACGCGGAAGACCTCATCCGCGATATCTCGCAGGCGCTCGGAGAGTAAGCGATGCCGATCAAGATCCCCGATTCATTGCCCGCAGCGAAAACGCTGACGGAAGAAAACATCTTCGTCATGACCGAAAAGCGCGCCGTCACGCAGGACATCCGTCCGCTGCGCATCGTGCTCATGAACCTCATGCCGACGAAGATCGTCACCGAAACGCAACTCGCGCGCCTGCTCGGCAACACGCCGCTTCAGGTCGAGCTCGAGCTCATCCACACCAAAAGCCACAACAGCAAGAACACCTCGGAAGAGCACCTGCTGCGCTTTTACAAGACCTTCGATGAGATCGAAGACCAGTATTTCGACGGTCTCATCATTACGGGCGCTCCCGTCGAGCAGATGCCCTTCGAACAGGTCGAATACTGGGAAGAACTCTGCCGCGTGATGGAATGGTCCAAAACGCACGTGTTCAGCACCTTCCACATCTGTTGGGGCGCGCAGGCGGGTCTGTACTACCATTACGGTATCCCGAAGTACGACCTCGACGAGAAGCTGTTCGGCGTCTTCCGCCACAAGGTCGAGCGCCGCACCTCCATGCTGATGCGCGGCTTCGACGAGGAATTCATGGTCCCGCATTCCCGCCATACGACGGTCCTTCGCGAGGATATCGAAAAGGTGCCCGGTCTCAAGATCCTCGCATCGAGCGACAAGGCGGGCGTGTACGCCGTTTCCACCGAAGGCGGTCGCCGCGTGTTCATCACCGGGCATTCCGAGTACGATGCGGATACCCTCCGCCGCGAGTACGAGCGCGACAAGAACGCGGGTCTGCCCATCCACGTGCCCGAAAACTATTTCCCGAACGACGACGATACGAAGGAACCCATCGTCACTTGGCGCAGCCACGCGAACCTCATCTACCAGAACTGGCTGAACTATTACGTCTATCAGACGACGCCTTACGATGTCAGCGCCATCCGCCCCGAACATGCGGAGGCCTGATCCGACCCTTTCCCGAACACCTGCGGGAAAGGGTTTTTCTTTTGTTTCGGTCCCCTTTTTTCCGCACATGGGCGGACAGTGGGAGAATATCGATAAAAACTATTGATTCATTCGGTTTCTCTTGAATCACTTGCGTAACGCTGTGCTATAATTCAAGGTTGTGAAACTAACGGGATAAAGGAGGTTCATCCGTTGTATATCCTGATGTATGTCTTTTGGCTGCTCCTTTGCGGCAAGGTCACCGTGGAGACCCTGCTGCTCGGCGTGCCCATCGTTGCGGCGCTGGCGGCGCTCGAATACAAGCTGTTCGGCTACACGCCCAAGACCGAGGGCAGGGTCCTCAAAAAGACGCCGCTGTTCCTCGCGTACGCCGGCGTGCTCGTGTGGGAGATCTTCAAAGCCGCGTTCGTGGTGCTTCGCGACATCCTGTTTCCGAAGTACCGCCTCGCCCCGACGCTCGTGACCTTCGAAGCGGGACTCAAGACCGATATCGGCCGGTTCCTGCTCGCGAATTCCATCACCCTCACGCCGGGCACGATCACCGTCAAGGTCGAGGGCGATGCGTTCACCGTGCACTGTCTCGACCGCTCGATGCTCGACACCTCGGAGGACGCGACGTTCCTCCGCTGGATCCGCAGATTGGAGGCGTAACATGGACCGTTTCCGTATTTTGCTCGCCGGGGTACTCGTATGCCTCGTCGTGTTCCTCGTGTTCGCGTTCCTCCGCGCGGTGCGCGGTCCCCGCATGGCGGACCGCATCCTCGGCATCAACATGCTGGGTTCGCTGTCCACCGCGGCGATCGCGGTGCTCGCGGTGCTGCTCGACCAGAGCTGGCTGCTCGATGTCTGCCTGATCTACTGCATGATCAGCTTCCTCGCGGTGGTCGTGCTCGCAAAGGTCAGCATCGCATCCCATAAGGAAGGGGAGGAAGAAGATGTCTGAAACCGTGCGTTATCTCATTACAGCCGTCCTGTTCCTGCTGGGCATCGTTTCCGCGGCGATCTCCATGCTCGGCGTGTACCGCTTCAAGTTCGTTATGAACCGCATGCACTGCGCGGCCATCCTCGATACGGTGTCGATGGCGTGCATCCTCGTGGGGCTCATGGTGCTCGTGCACAGCTGGTCGTTCGTGCCGAAACTCATTGCAGTTCTGTTCGTGCTTTGGGTCTCGAGCCCCGTCGCATCGCATATCGTCGGGCGCATGGAGATCGACACCGACGAAACCGTATCCGAACACATCCAAACGGGGGAGGAGAAGGAAAATGGATCTCATTGAACTGTTTCTGCTCGGGCTTCTGGTCGTGTGCGGCATCACCACCTGCCTCACCAAGAACCTGCTCGTGAGCCTCGTCATCTACATGGCGTACAGCGTCATCATGTCCATCGTTTGGGTGCTGTTGCAGGCTCCCGACCTTGCCATCACGGAGGCGGCGGTCGGCGCCGGCGTTTCGAGCGTGCTGCTGTTCGTCACACTCAAAAAGCTGCGGGATATCCGGAAGAAGGCCGAAGATGAAGAAAAAAACAACCTTTAAGCAATGGCTCCGCACCTGGGACGCGGGCGCTTTCGACATGACGGAGGCTTTGACCGAAGCCGTCGCGGGCGACCCGATGCCGAAGGAAGCGACGGAGCACGCCTGGAAAGAAAAGCCCGTCGAGGGCATCGAAGAAGGGGAGATCCGCATCTTCACGAGGTTCTACCCCGTTGCGGCGGCGGTGCTTTGCACCGTGCTCATCGGCTTTCTGCTGCTCACCGTCGCGAAGCTTCCCGCGTTCGGCGCGGCGGATGCGCCGGCGCACAACGAAGTCATGCAGCGCTATGTCGAACAGGGCATGGAGGAAACGGGCGCGGTCAATGTCGTTGCGGGCGTCATCCTCGACTACCGAGCGTTCGATACGCTCGGTGAATCCCACGTTCTGTTCACCGCGGCGACTGCGGTCACGATCCTTCTGATGTCGCTCGGCGGCGCGGTGAGTCCCGTTGAAACGAAGCTCGAGCGCAACATCATGCAGAAGGACCCGCTGCTGCACAGCACCGTGCGCATCATGGTCCCGCTCGTCATCGTCTACGGTATCTACGTCATCCTCAACGGTCACCTCGGACCGGGCGGCGGCTTTTCCGGCGGCGCGGTCATCGGCGGCGGTCTCATCCTGTACGCCATCGCGTTCGGCTTCGATGAGCTCGACAAGATCCTCAACTTCAAGGTCTACCGCAGGATTGTTCTCGCGTCGCTGTGCTTCTACAGCCTCGCCAAGTGCTACTCGTTCTTCTGCGGCGCGAACCATCTCGAGTCGATCTTCGTTCCGGGTACACCCGGCATGATCTTCTCGGCGGGTCTCATCCTGCCGCTCAACATCGCCGTCGGCATCGTCGTCGCGTGCACGATGTACGGCTTCTATTCCGTGTTTACAAGGGGGCGCATCTGAATGCTCGAAACACTGTGGTCGAACCGCATCCAGTGCGTTGCGGTCGTTCTGTTCGCGGTGGGCTTTTCCACGCTCCTGCTGCACCGGAACCTGTTCAAAAAGATCATCGGTCTCAACATCATGGATACGGCGACCTGCCTCATGCTCACGAGCATCGGCTTCATCAACGGGCGTACGGCGCCCATCATCGTCGATGGGGTGACCGAAGCGGGCAATTACGTGAACCCCCTGCCTGCGGGTCTCGTGCTCACGGGCATCGTCGTTTCCGTGTCGGTCACGGCGGTCATGCTTGCGCTGACGGTGCGCCTGTATGCGCGCTACCATACGCTCGATCTCGATGAGATCTACATGAAGGCGAAGCTCGACCGGGACGATGCGAAGAAGGAGGCGGAGGAATGAGCTTTTTCGTCAACCTTCCGCTGTTCATGATCGTTGCGTGCCTCATCTGTTCCGTCGCGTGCTCGGTCGTGAAGAGCCGTGTGGCGCATCACCTTTCGATGACTCTCGCATGGCTGCTCGCCGCGGCGAACATCTGCGTGCTGGTCATGGGCATCCAAAACGGCAAGACCGTCACCTACATGATGGGTCACTTCCCGCGGCCGTGGGGCAACGAGATCCAAATGGGCATTCTCGAGCCGCTGTTCTCGGCGGCGTTCTCGGTGATCATGTGCCTCACGCTCATCGGCGGGCGCAAGCACATCATCGAGGATATCGAAAAGGACAAGCGCAACCTTTACTTCGTGATGGTGAACCTCATCCAGGCGGCGCTCGTCGTGCTGTGCTACTCGAACGATATCTTCACGGGTTACGTTTTCATCGAGATCTGCACGCTCGCGTCCTGTGGCATCCTCATGATCCGCAACGTCGGCAGGACCACCCTCGCGGCGATCCGCTATATGATCTTCAGCCTCATCGGTTCGGGTCTGTTCCTGCTCGGTGTGGTGTTCCTCTACAACATCACGGGGCACCTGCTCATGCCGGATATGAAGTCCGCCATCGCGGTCCTCGCCGAAAGCGGGGAATACCGCGTGCCGCTGTCGACCTCGATCTGCCTCATCACCGTCGGTCTTGCGATCAAGAGCGGTATGTTCCCGTTCCATTACTGGATGCCGGATACCTACGGCTATGCGACGCCCTGCTCCTCGGGTATCCTCTCGGGTCTCGTCAGTAAGGGCTACATCTTCTTCCTGCTGAAGGTCATCTTCTCGGTCTTCGGTGCGGAAGTCTTCTACGCCTCGGGCGTGCAGAACGTGCTGTATGTGTTCGGTATGTGCGGCATCATCATGGGCTCCATCGGCGCCATCCGCGAAAACGACATCTACCGCATGCTCGCGCATTCGTCTTCTGCGCAGATCGGTTATATCTACCTCGGCATCGGCATCTCGCCCGCCATGGGCGTCACCGCCGCGCTGTTCCACATCCTCGCGCACGCTGTCACGAAGCCCGCGCTGTTCCTGTCCGCTTCGCGCCTTGTCGACGCCGCGGGCGGGAGTAAGCGCTTCCGCGACCTGCACGGTGCCGCGCACGCCGCGAAGCTTGCGGGCGTCACCTTCACCATCGGCGCGTTCAGCATGATCGGCATCCCGCTGACGATGGTGTTCATGAGCAAGTACATGCTTGCGCTTGCCGCACTCGAAACGCAGCATAAGATGGTCCTGCCGCTCATCGTGCTCGCACTGTCGACGCTGCTGAATACCTTCTACTTCGCGCGTACGGTCATCCGTCTGTACAACGTTCCCAAGAAAGAGTTTCTTCCCGCGCCGGAGTTCCGCGATCAGAGTTCGTTCGCGGTCTCCGCGGTCGCTTCCGTCGTGCTGAATCTCACGGCGGGCATCTTCGCTTCGCCCCTCATCGGTCTGCTCGAGCGGGGGTTGGAGATCTTCGGAAAGGTAGGTTGAACCTATGATGATTTTGATGATCCTGGTCCCGGTGCTTGCCGCGGCGGTACTGCCGTTCCTTGGGGAAGACCGGAAAAAGATCCACCTCGTCGCGGGTGCGGCGCTCGTTCTCGAAGCGCTGCTCGCCCTGTACATGCTGACCGTGCCCGCTGCGGAAGCGGTGCTGTTTTCCATGACGGAAACGCTCACCGTCGCCCTCCGGATGGACGGCGTGTCCAAGGTGTTCATGGCGATCGCGGCGTTCGGTTTCCTGCCCACCGGCATCTACGCGTTCAAGTATCTCGAGCATGAGGAAGGGGAGGGGCGCTTCTTCGTCTTCTTCCTGTTGAGTGAGGCGGCGCTCATGGGCATGGACTTCTCGCGCAACCTCATCACCATGTACTTCTTCTTCGAAATGATCACCCTGCTGTCGATGCCGCTCGTTCTGCACGACCGCTCGAAGGAGTCGGTGCGTGCCGCGATGAAGTATCTGTTCTACTCGGTCGCGGGCGCCTTCCTCGCGCTCGGCTGCATCTTCTTCCTCAACCGCTATGCGACGACGCTCGAATTCAACGCCGGCGGCAACCTCGATGCGGCAAAGCTCGCGGGGCATGAAACGCTCCTGCTCGTTGCGGCGTTCCTCGGCGTCATCGGTTTCGGCGCGAAAGCGGGTCTTTATCCGCTGCACGGCTGGCTGCCCACCGCGCACCCCGTCGCGCCCGCGCCGGCTTCCGCGGTCCTGTCGGGCATCATCGCCAAGGCGGGCGTTCTGGCGGTCATCCGCCTCGTGTTCTTCTCCTTCGGTACCGGGTTCCTGTTCGGCACCTGGGTGCACAAGGCGTGGCTCGCGCTGGCGCTGCTCACTGTGTTCATGGGCTCGATGATGGCGTACCGCGAAAAGGTGTTCAAAAAGCGCCTTGCGTATTCCTCCGTCAGCCAGATCTCCTACGTGATGACGGGTCTGCTGTTCCTCACGCCGGAATCCGTCACGGGCGGTCTTCTGCACGTGCTGTTCCATGCCTGCATCAAGGTCTGTTTGTTCCTCGTCGCGGGTTCGTTCATCCACAACACCGGCAAGCACAACGTCGACGAATACCGCGGTTACGGCAAATCCATGCCCGTGACCCTGTGGGCGTTCACGATCGCTTCGCTGGCGCTCATCGGCATCCCGCCGGCGTCCGGCTTCGTTTCGAAGTGGTACCTTGCGATGGGCGCGCTCAACTCCGGGATGGGTGTGTTCACCTGGCTCGCGCCGGTCGTGCTGCTCGTTTCCGCGCTCCTCACCGCGGGCTACCTTCTCCCCGTGACGATCAACGGCTTCTTCCCCGGGGAGGGCTTTAAGGCACCTGCCCGCAACGATGAAGGCGGTAAGACCATGTGGCTCCCCGTTGTGCTGCTTTCCGCGGGCACGCTGGTGATGGGCATCGTTTCGCAGCCGATCGTCGGTTGGCTCGCATCGGTCGCCGCATCCATGTTCTGAGGCGCGGACCATGGACGAAAAGTTTCTTATCCTCGCGGTGCTGCTGCCGATCCTCGGCGGCGCGTCCGTGTTCTTTTTCCGCAACCGGCCGAAAAAGGTCCTCATGGCGTGGGTCGGCTTGGTCACCGTTGCGACGAGTGCGCTCGTTTGGGGGCTCATCCTCACCTGCGGAAAATCGGAACTGACCCTCCTGCACATGACGAAGGCTCTCGCGTTCCGCCTGCGGTTCGATGCGCTCGGCAGGTTCTTTGCCGGCATCGTCGCCACGCTGTGGCCCGTGACGGTGCTGTACGCCGCCGAGTATATGTCCCATGAGGAGCGGCTCCCGTCGTTCTTCGCGTTCTTCACGATGTGCTACGGCATCACGCTCGGCGTTGCGATGAGCGCGGACCTGTTCACGATGTACTGTTTCTACGAGCTGCTCACCCTCGTTACGGTGCCGCTCGTCATGCAGCCCATGACGCGTAAGGCGACCCGTGCGGTCCGCAGCTATCTCGCATACTGCCTCGGCGGTGCCGCGTTCGCGTTCCTGTCGCTCATGTTCATCATCGGCAAGGGCAACGGCGCGGGCTACACCTTCGGCGGCGTGCTCGCGGGCGGCGACTACGGCTCCCGCAACATCATGCTGCTGTTCTGGCTGTTCGGTTTCGTCGGCTTCGGCGTCAAGGCGGCGATCTTCCCGCTCCACCGCTGGCTGCCGAAAGCGAGCGTCGCGCCCACACCGGTCACCGCGCTGCTGCATGCCGTGGCGGTCGTCAAATCGGGTGTGTTCGCGATCGTCCGTCTGACCTACTTTGCCTACGGTACGGAGCTTATCAAGCACTCCTGGGCACAGCGCGTTGCCATGTGCATCGCGATCTTCACCATCTTCTACGGTGCGTCGAAAGCCCTGAAGGAGCATCACTGGAAGCGCCGCCTCGCGTATTCGACGGTGGCGAACCTGTCCTACATCCTCTTCGGCGTGCTGATGATGACCGAAGCGGGTCTCACCGCGGGTCTCCTCCACATGGCGTTCCATGCCGAGATCAAGATCCTCGCGTTCTTCTGCGCGGGCGCGCTCCTGCACGGCACGGGCAGGGAATACCTCAAGGACATGGGCGGTATCGGCAGAAGGATGCCCGTGACCTTCGCCTGCTTCACGGTGTCCGCACTGGCGCTGACGGGTATCCCGCCGTTCTCGGGCTTCGTCAGTAAATGGCACCTGCTGACCGCCGCCGCGGATTCCGGCAGCCGCCTCGCGTATGCCGGCGCAGCCGTACTGCTGTTTGCCGCGTTGCTGACCGCCATGTACATGTTCACGGTCGTCTGCCGCGTTTGGTTCCCCGCAAAGGACGACATCGCGGAAGGGCTCGGGTCGGTGCATGAGGTCGGTTTCAAAATGACCGTTCCGATGGTTCTTCTGTCCGTCGGCGTGCTGCTCACGGGCATCTTCGCACAGCCCATCGTGAACGCCGCCGCGGCGATCGCCGCCGGAATGTAAGGAGGGAGACCGCATGGATTTGACGATTCTCGTTTTCTTCCCGATGGTCATGGCGCTCATCGCGTTCGCGGTGGGGCGCAAAAACGAAGCGCTGCGCGACCGCGTCGCCATCGGCACAGGGCTTTTGACGCTCGGCGTCGCGGTGTTCACCGTACTGCAGCCGGATCACGCACTGACCCTGCCGCTCATGGCGGGGCTCAAACTCGAGCTCGACGGTTTCCGCAAGGTGTACATCGCGGTCATCGCCCTCATGTGGGCAATGACCCTGCTGCTTTCGCCGCAGTACTTCCGCCACCATCACAACCAAAACCGCTATTACTTCTTCAACCTCATGACCCTCGGCGCGACGATGGGCGTTTTCCTCGGCGCGGATCTCTATACGGCGTTCGTGTTCTTCGAGATCATGTCCTTCACGTCCTTCACCTGGGTCATGCAGGAAGAAACGCCGGGCGCGACCAAGGCGGCGCTCACATACCTCGCCGTCGCGGTCATCGGCGGTCTCGTGGCGCTGATGGGTCTGTTCCTCGTTTCCTTCAAGCTCGGCACGACCGAGATCTCGAAGCTGTACGAGCTTGCCGCCGCCTGCCCGGATAAGAAGACCCTCTACATCGCGGGCGGGTGCATCCTCTTCGGCTTCGGCGCCAAGGCGGGCATGTTCCCGCTCCACATCTGGCTGCCGAAAGCGCATCCCGTTGCGCCGGCGCCCGCGTCCGCACTGCTGTCGGGCGTTTTGACCAAGTCCGGTATCTGGGGCATCCTCGCGATCTCCTGCAACATCTTCCGTCACGACCCCGCATGGGGCACGCTGATCCTCACGCTCGGCACCGTGACCATGGTGCTCGGCGCGGTGCTCGCCCTGTTCAGCATCGACCTCAAGCGCACGCTCGCGTGCTCTTCGATGTCGCAGATCGGCTTCATCCTCGTCGGCATCGGCATGATGGGGCTGCTCGGGGAGGAGAACGCCCTCGCCGCGCGCGGTACGCTCCTGCACATGGTCAACCATTCCATGTTCAAGCTGGTGCTGTTCGAATGCGCGGGCGTCGTGTACATGAACCTCCACAAGCTCGACCTCAACGAGATCCGCGGCTTCGGGCGCAAAAAGCCGGTGCTGAACTTCGCCTTCCTCATGGGCTATCTCGGCATCGGCGGCATCCCGCTCCTGAACGGCTACGTTTCCAAAACGCTCCTGCATGAAGCGATCGTCGAGGGCGTGCCGCATTACGGTCCCGCACTGTCCGTCGTCGAGTGGCTGTTCCTCATTTCGGGCGGCATGACGCTCGCCTACATGACGAAGCTCTACGTCTGCCTCTTCGTCGAAAAGAACGCCGACCCCAAGCGTCAGCAGGCGTTCGATGAGAACAAGCGGTATATGACCCCCGCAAGCTTCATTGCGCTCGCCGTTCCCGCGGTGCTCCTGCCGGTGCTCGGTTTGACGGCGAACACCACCATGAACGGCATCGCCGACCTCGGTACCGATTTCTTCCACGCGGGTCACCTCGAGCACGCGGTGCACTATCTGTCGCTTGCGAACCTCAAGGGTGCAGCGATTTCCGTTGCCATCGGCGCCGCGCTCTACTTCCTGTTCATCCGCAAGGTCCTCATGAAGAACGGCGCGTATGTCGACCGCTGGCCGAAAAAGCTCGACCTCGAGGAACTCGTGTATCGTCCGCTGCTGACGAAGGTCCTGCCCGGTGTCGGCGGCGCGTTCGCCGCGCTCTTCGGCGAAAACCGCATCACGACGCCGCTTGCAAAGGGCACGCTCCGCGTTTCGGGCATCCTCGGAAGGATCGCCTGCGACCTGCCGGACGCGCTGATCCTTCTCGTCGGCAAGGTCTTCTACAAGCCGTCCCGCTGGTATGAGCAGGACACTGTGCGCGATTCGCTTCCGTACCGCCTCGGTCTCGAGGTCGATACCTTCGCGTGGCGCCTCGGCAAGGAGCAGCACGGCAAGCACCGCTATGCGCATCTGTTCTACCGCACCATGCATACCGTGCGCGATGTCACGACGCGCCTCACCTCGAACATCTCCTTTGCGTTCCTGATGCTGTGCGGGGCGATCTGCCTCATCTTTATCTACATGCTCATTTGGCGCGCATAACAAACAAGACCGGAAACCTCTCGGGTTTCCGGTCTCTTTCTTTTCGTTTTTTTTGGGGGGAGTGCTTATTGCGCCTTGCCGCGCCCCGTCACGGGCACGCAGGCGACCACCTTCCCGCCGCGGCACAGGTACAGCTTGTCCCAAAGGTTCACCGTCGTGCAGCAGTGTCCGGGCACGATGCGGCGGCGGTCGCCCACGCAAAGGTCGTGCGCGAAGTACAGTGCGCTGTGCTCCTCGCTGAATTCCACGGCTTGATCGGGGTACTCCGCAAAATACGGCGCGCGCTGGTCCATGCCGAGGCTTTTCACGCCGCAATCGAACACGGCGGTACCGGGGCGCGTTGAAATCACCGATGTCAGAAGATAAAGGCTCTGTCTGAACGCCGTTCCGACGTCGCGGTAGCTGCGGTCGCCGAACAGGAACGAGCCTGCCTGCACCTCGGTGTAAACGGTCTCACACGTATGGAAGGCGACCGTGCCCGTACTCACACCGCTCACGGTGGGCACGGTCAGACCCGAAGCTTCCGCCGTCGCCTTCAGGTGCCGCACCTTCTCTTCCACGGCAAAAGAACCGGCGGCACGTTTCTCCTTGTCGAACTCATGCGCAAGGTTTCCCGCATAGGCTTGGATACCCTCGAAAACGAGGTGCGGCGCGGCGTCGAGCTGCTTCGCAAGCGCGATGAATTCCTCCTCGGTATGTACGCCGCAACGGTCCATGCCGATGTCGAATTCCACCAGACAGTGCAGCGTCGTTTCCGCAAGGGCGCATGCGGCTTCGAGCGCTGCGATGTTCGCGGCGTCGTCCACGCAGACCGTCAGCTTGCAGCAACCGGCAAGGTAAGCGAGCCGCGCGATCTTTTGCGGGTCCGTCACTTGGTTGCCGATGAGCACATCCTCGAAGCCGGACGCGATCAGGTCTTCGGCTTCGGAAAGCTTTGCCGTCAAAAAGCGGTCGACGCCGCGCGCCGCGAGGTAATGCGCGATCGCCGTGCATTTGAAGCTTTTGTAATGCGGGCGAAGCTTCGGTCCCTTGGGTCCGAGCATTTCCTGCATGGTTTTGAGGTTGCGGTCGAGCGCGTCGAGGTCGACGATCGCCGCAGGGGTCTCGAGCTGATGTATTCTCATCGGTGTACCTCCCGAAAATCGGTGTTTGTGCCAAGTATACCACGGATTCGCATTCGCGTGCCCCGTGTGGTAAGATAGAAAAACAGGGATCCCATGGAGGAAGTGTCATGAAAACGAAAAAGATATTGCGCACGGCGTTGTTTGTGCTTCTTGCGCTTTGCATCCTCGGCACGGGGGCTTTCGGCGTTTACGCCGCGGGCTATGCGCGTGCGGGCGAGTCGGCGGTCTCGGCGCTTGCCGCAAAGGAAGCGTACACGGTCACCGAAACGAAACGGAACATCGTGTTCACCCCCAAGGAACCGAACGGCACGGGCTTCGTGTTCTATCAGGGCGGTCGGGTGGATGAGCGCGCGTATGCACCGCTCATGGCGCATCTCGCAAGCGCGGGCGTCACCTGCGTCGTGACGAAGATGCCCGCGAACTTCGCCGTGTTCCGCAGCAACGCCGCGACCGACACCGTCGGCAGCGTTCCGGGTGTCACACGTTGGTATCTCGGCGGGCACTCCCTCGGCGGCGCAATGGCGGCGTCCTGTGCCGCAAAGGAGCCCGGGCGCTTTGCGGGGCTTGTACTGCTTGCGGCGTATTCCACTGCGGACCTCGGGGATTCCGGGTTGCCCGTGCTGTCTGTAGTCGGTGACCGCGATGGCGTCTTGAACCGCCAAAGCTATGATAAGTATCGGGCAAATCTGCCGAAAGGCTTCGAAGAGGTCGTGCTCCGGGGAGCGAACCATGCGGGCTTCGGCGACTACGGCGCGCAAGCGGGCGACAACGAAGCGGCCATGTCCCACCGGGAACAATGGCAAACCACCGCGGATGCGATCCTCGGTTTTATGGAAAACGGTCGGAAATGAGGAGAACGGCATGAACAGAAGCGAATTGGTCGAAATTTTTCAAAGAACGATGCACGCCTGCAAAACCGAGCCCGCGCTCATCTGCACCATCGGGGCTTCGGTCAAGGCACAGCGGGTGATCTTCGCCGAAGAAGAGGTCCCCGTTCCCGAACCGAAGCGTTCCGAACCCTGCGCCCTGATCCTATCGAAGGACCGTACCCTTGCCGCCGCGAAGAAATACGCCAACGGCAAGCGCAAGGTCGCCGTGCTGAATTTCGCCTCGTTCGTCACGCCGGGCGGAGGTGTGACATGGGGCGCCCGCGCGCAGGAGGAAAGCCTCTGCCGGGTCAGCACCCTGTATCCGTGCCTGACGGATGATTCCGCCGCGTCGTTTTATTCCGAACACAAGCGGAAGATCGACGAATGTCTCGTCGACCGCATGAACAACGACGATTGCATCTTCACGCCCGGCGTGTGCGTTCTGCGCGAAGACACCTTCGACGGTCCTTTCTTGCAGGATCGCGAGCGATATGCGGTCGATGTCATCACCTGCGCCGCGCCCGACCTGCGCGAACCCCAACAGCTGTTTACCGTTCCGGACGAAGCGGAATTCCGCGCACAGATGGCAAAGCGCATCCGCAGGGTCCTTGCCATCGCCGCGGCGAACGGTGCGGATGTCCTGATCCTCGGCGCCTTCGGTTGCGGTGCGTTCATGAACCCGCCGAAGGTCGTAGCCAAAGCTTTTGAGGATGCGCTCGCTCCGTTCCGCAAGCACTTCGAAACGATCGAATTCGCGGTCTATGCGCCCGTGGAAGACTCGGACAATTACCGCGCCTTCGCGGAAATCGGCGGCATCCGCAAGTGGGAAGAGCTCCCGACGCCCGCCGACACGGCAAGCCTTGCCGAACGCCTTTCCGCGTTGGAAGATAAGCTCTGCGCCTACCGCCACGCGATGGGCGTCTTGATGCAGGACGGGGAGACCGTCGCGCCCGAGGGCAGTGCCGAAGGGCGCGGGCATACCATGGGCGTTTTGAGCGGCATGGAGTATGCGCTCATCGCCGACCCCGCGACCTTGCAGCTGGCAAACGACATCCTCGCGGTCGCGCCCCAAAACGAAACGGTCCTGCGCCGCAAGGCCGAGCTGTTGAAGAAGGAGGCGGAGCAGATCTCGCGCATCCCCGAAAACGAGTATACCGCCTACGTCACCCTCACGAACAACGCCTCCGCCGTGTGGAAAAAGGCGAAAACGACGAACGACTACGCTTTGTTTGCTTCGTACCTCGAACAGATCGTCGCCTTCAACCGCAAGTTCGCGGGCTACTACGCCCCCGACAAGGCGCCCTACGACGCCCTGCTCAACGAGTACGAGGAGGGGATGGACACCGCCACGCTCGACGCGTTCTTCGCCGAACTCCGCGCGACCCTCGTGCCGCTCATCCGCAAGGTCGCCCGGTGTCCGCAACCGGACGATGCCTTCCTCCGCAAGTCCTATCCCATCGAAAAGCAGCGCGCCTTTTCCGATGCGGTCATGGAGCTCATGGGCATCGACCGGAATTTCTGCACCATCGGCGAAACGGAGCACCCCTTCACGAACAACTTCACCAACCGGGATGTGCGCATCACCACGCACTACTACGAGCACGCGCCCGAAAGCTCGATGTTCTCCGTCATTCACGAGGGCGGTCACGCCATCTACGAGCTCGACATCGACGATGCGTACAACCACACGCTCCTGTCGGGCGGCGTTTCCATGGCGGTGCACGAAAGCCAAAGCCGCTTTTACGAGAACATCATCGGCAGATCCCGCGCCTTCACGCAGGTGCTGTTCGAAAAATTCGCCGGAATCTTTCCCGAACAGACGGCGGGCGTCACCGCAGAGGATTTTTACCGCGCCGTCAACCGAGTCGAGCCCTCGCTGATCCGCGTGGAAGCGGACGAGGTCACCTACGCTTTGCACGTCATGGTGCGTTATGAAATCGAAAAGCAGCTCATCGCGGGCACGCTCCAAGTCAAAGATGTTCCCGCCCGCTGGAACGCCCTCTATAAGGAATACCTCGGCGTCGACGTGCCGGACGATGCGCACGGCTGCCTGCAGGACACCCACTGGTCGGGCGGCTCCATCGGTTACTTCCCGAGCTACGCCCTCGGCAGTGCCTACGGCGCGCAGATGCTCGCCGTGATGGAGCGCGACCTCGGCGACGTGTACGAAAAAGTCGGGAAGGGAGACCTTTCCGATGTCCGCGCATGGCTCACCGAACACATCCACAAATACGGCTGCCTCAAAAAGCCCGGCGAGCTCTTTGAACAAGCCTGCGGCAAGTTCGACCCTAAGTACTACACCGAATATCTCAAACGCAAGGTCGCCGACGTCTACGGCATCGAAACCGAATAACAGCATCGAAGAAAACGAACCCGGAGGTCACGCGACCTCCGGGTTTTGCGTCGGTCGTGCTGTCGTTTCCAAACCGAAGCAACGAATGTATTTCATCGCATGCAAGCAACGTTACAACTTCGAAGCCTCCCTCTTGAGGGAGGTGGCTCGCCGCAGGCGAGACGGAAGGAGTACGCCTTGTTTCGAGTGCCGGGCGTTCCCTTCCTTGACTCATTCCCTCCGTTCCGCTATACTTTTTAAAATATTGTGTTTGAAAACGGGTGCCGTTCCGGTGCCCGCGGAAAGAGTACGAACGATGTTCAGAAGGTTTTTGTTGGCGCCCGATAAGTTCAAGGGCACCCTCCGTGCGGATGAGGTGTGCGACATCCTCAGCGCGGCGATCATCCGCCGTCTGCCCGAGGCGGAGATCCGCGCTCTGCCCATGGCAGACGGGGGCGAGGGCATGACGGATGCGTTTTTGCGCATCCTCGGCGGCAGGGAGGAGCGCGTCATGGTCACGGGTCCCGAAGGCGGCTTTGTCGAGGCGATGTACGGCATCATGTCCGACGGCACGGGCGTAGCGGAATTCTCCGCCGCCGCGGGGCTTTCGCTCGTCAAAGGCGAAAAGGACCCGCTGCATGCGACGAGCCGCGGCGTGGGCGAACTGCTGCTTGCCATGAAACGCGCGGGTGCGAAGCGCATCCTGCTCGGGCTCGGCGGCAGTGCCACGAACGATTGCGGCATCGGCATGGCGCACGCCCTCGGCTGGCGCTTTTTCGGTGAAGACGGGGCGGAGCTCGCGCCTCTCGCACTGAACCTCGGCAAGGTCGCGCGCATCACCCCGCCGGAAACGCCCTTCGGTCTGTCCGTCACCGCCGCGTGCGATGTCGACAACCCCCTCTGGGGTCCCGAAGGGGCGACCGCCGTGTTCGGTCCGCAAAAGGGCGCGGTGGGGGAGACTGCCGAAGAACTCGAAAAGGGCATCCGCAAATTCGCGCAGGTGCTCGGGCGCGATCTCGGCTTCACAGGCGCTTCCGCCAAGGGCGCGGGTGCCGCGGGCGGGGCGGGTGCCGCCGTGCTCGCTTTTTTGAAGGGCACGCTGTTGCCGGGCATCGAATTGTTGCTCGACGCCGCGCATTTCGATGAGCTGCTGTTCAATACCGATGTCGTCATTACGGGCGAAGGTCGGCTCGACGGGCAGTCCGTCCGCGGTAAAGCACCCGCGGGCGTCGCAAAGCGCGCCAAGGCGGCGGGCGTTCCCTGCATCGCGCTGTGCGGCTCGGTCGAACCCGGTGCCGAAGCGCTTTACGATCTCGGCGTCACGGCGATGTTCAGCGCGCTTTCCGCATGCAAAACGCCCGAGGCTTTGAAGGAAACGGCGGCGCACGATCTCACCGCCCTCACCGACAATGTGCTGCGTTTGCTCGGGCTGTGAGGTCTCCGCGGTCGTGCTCACCGGCGGGCGCAGCACGCGCATGGGCACTGACAAACTGCGCTTGCCCCTCGGTGACCGCACCATGGCGGAACATGCGGTGCGAAAACTGCGCGCGCTCGGCGTCGGGGAGATCCTTCTTGCGGGTGGCAATCTCAAAATCTCGGGTACGGTGAGCGTTGGGGATATCTACCCGGGTGCGGGTCCGCTGGCGGGTATCCACGCGGGGCTGAAGCGGGCTCGCAAAGAAACGGTCTTCGTGCTCGGTGCGGATACGCCGCTCGTTCCGGAAACGTTGCTTTCCGCAATGCTCGCGCATCACAGGTCGTCGGGCAACGACATCACCATCGCTGCACACGGAGAAAAGTACGAACCGCTCATCGGGGTGTACGAAAGACGCGTATTTTCGATCGCTGAGCGCTTATTGAACGAAAAACGGTATTCCGTTCGCGGGCTGTGGAAAACGCACACCGTCGCGTTTTTTCCGTGGCATGATGAAACGGCGTTCCTCAATTGCAACACCCGGGAGGATTACGAGCGCGTTCTCGCGGTCCTCGGGCAACAAAACAACATCTGAATCCGCAGGTGCCGAACGGCACTTCGCAACAACGAAAAAGAAGCATCCCCGGTTGGAGATGCTTCTTTTCGTTTCCTATGCGGAAATCTTATTTTGCAGCGTAAGCAGCTGCGTTGCGGCCCGCTTCGAGACCGAAGGTCATGCTGATGCAGTTGGAGCTGCCGGAAGCGGGGTAATCGATGTCGTAGAACTGACCGTTCGCGACTTCGCCGGAAGCGTACAGACCCGCGATGGGCGCACCTGCAACGGAGATGACCTGCGCGTCGGTGTCGATCACGAGACCGCCCATCGAACCGATGGTGCAGGGCTTGACCATCACGGCGAAGTACGGCGCGCTCTCAAGACCCGTGCCCCGAGCGATCGCATCCGCGAGCTTCGCGGCGTCCATGCCGGTCGCAGCCGCCAGCTCTTCCACGGTCTCGCCCTTCCAGGCGTAACCGCGCGCGAGGGAAGCCGCAACGGTGTCCGCGCCCTTCGCATCGTACAGACCGTAGAAGTGCTCCACGCCGAGGTCCTTGATCGCACGGTAGGTCACCGGGTAGTCGATCACGTCGCTCACGAAGGTGCCGTCGGGCTGCACGTAGCTGTTGCAGTACATCGCAACGGCGTTGTAACCGCTCTCGGGCAGGGAACCGTCGACGAAGTCAAAGCCGATCATACCGCCCTTGAAATCCGTCGCCGCGCCGACTGCGATACCCATGTTGATACCGTCGCCGGTGTTGCCCTTGGAAGAAAGCGGGAAGTCTTCGGTCGCAGAGGGGGACCACTGCGACTTCATCTCGGAGGAAGCGTCGAAGCCGCCGGTCGCGAGGATGACCGCGCCCGCTTCGATGGTGTAGTTCTTCGTGTCGGAAACCGCCTTCGCACCGACGACTGCGCCGTTCGCATCGGCGATCAGCTCGGTCGCGGGGGTTCCGGTCAAAATCGTCACGCCGAGGTCTTCGAGGTGCTTGACGATCTTGTTGCTCATGACGGCGCCCGCCATCATGCGTCCGTTCTCATCCATCGCGAAGTGTGCGCGGGGTTCGCCGGTCAGACCCGCGGGGACGACCATGCCCCACTGCGTGCCGAGACCTTCGAGCCATGCGATGGTCGCACGGGAGTTCTCCGCAAAGAAGCGGAGCAGGTCCTCGTTCGCCTTGCCGTTGGCGCGCATCTGGTAGTAAGCGACCATGGGCTCGACATCCGCCTCGTCCATCGCGGCATAAACGATGCCCGCGCTGGTCACGAAGGAACCGCCGAGGATGTCCTGCTTCTCGAGCAGAACGACCTTTGCACCGCTCTCCGCAGCACCGGAAGCCGCAGCAAGACCCGCCGCACCGGAACCGATGACGAGAACATCGGTCTTCAGGGTCTCATCGGTGACCGCGGGCTTCACGACCTGCGCGCTCATTTCGGCGGGCGCGCCGATCTCTTTCAGAAGACCCGCCACCGCAACGCGGAACATCGCGGAGGTCACGGTCGCGCCGGAAACGGAATCCACGCCGCATGTGTTGTTGGCGACCATGTCCGCGCTCATGAGTTCGAGGGCTTTGCCGCCGAGCTCGGGGGTCTCGATGTTCGCGCTGTAATCGAAGCCGGCGATCGCGCCGTCCTTCACGGTCATCTTCAGGTCGAAATCGCCGTAGAAGCCGTGGCACACGGTGGTGTATTCACCGTCCGCGAGCTTGTCCTCTGCCATTGCGGTGAAGGAGATGCCGAACAGCATCATCGCCGCAAGAACGAAAGAAAGTACCTTTTTCATTGTCGTTTCCCTTTCTGGTTTTGGGTTTGCCTTGAAAAGACCGTCCCTCCGGAGAGAGACGGTCCGAAAGACGAATGTTACTTCGCGTTGACCGCGTTGGCGATGATCTCGCCCGCAACGTAAGCGCTGGTCAGCGCCCAGCCGTTGTTCGCGCCGCCGAAGGTGACGTAGGGCTTCTTCTCGGTGAAGAGCACGCCAGCGGAGTCGGAACCGACGCAGTAGAGACCGGGCATCACGTTGCCGTTGGTGTCAAGCACCTCGAGCTTCTCGTTGATGTCGAGACCCGCGCAGGTGTTGTAGCTGTAGCTCGCCATCTTGATGGCGTAGAACGGACCCTCACCGATGCGGGTGAGCAGCGCCGCGTCCTTGCCGAACTCGGCGTCGACGCCAGTCTCACAGTAACCGTTGTAATCCGCAACGGTCTTTGCGAGGGCAGCCGCATCGACGTTGATGAGCTTCGCGAGCTCTTCCACGGTGTCCGCCTTGAAGACGTAGCCGCGATCCATCGCGTGACCGAGGACTTCATAAGCTTCGGGCAGCGCAACGCCGGAGGGGATGGAACCGCGGTGACCGAGGAAGCCGACAGCGGGTCCGATGACATCGGTCTTCAGACCGGTGCTGACGATGCCGTCGATCTGCTCGGCGGACCAGATGGACCAGTAGTTCGGGCCCGCGATCCACGGGTCGAGCATGGCGATACCGGTTTCGGAAGTGAAGCGCTTGCCTTCCACGGTGACCGCGAGGGAGTCGGCGGAAACGCCCATGATGAGCGGCAGGTCCGCAACGGTCCAGCGGCACTCGAGGCCGGTGTTGAAGTCGAGGGTGCCCTCGGCGTAGTTGATCGGGTAGCCGTACTCATGCGCGGGCAGGAAGTCGACCGTACCGGACATGTGGACTTCCGGCGGCATGCCGATGTTGTAGGTCGCCGCGCCGTGATCGATCGCAGCCTGCAGCATCTTGCCGTCGTTGCGGGCGGAACCGTAGATCTTCCAGGTGCCCTTCATCGGATAGTACTCGTTGGAGAGGTACTTTTCGGTCATCTCGGGGTTGCCGAGGAAACCGCCGGTCGCGATGACGACCGCATCCGCGCGGATGGTGTATTCGGTGCCGTCGACGAGGTTCTTGGCCTTCGCGCCGACGATCTTGCCGTCTTCGACGATCAGGTCGTACGCTTCGGTCTCGAGCATGTACTGTCCGCCGAATGCGGTGTAGTCATTGACGAGACGGTCGAAGTAGGTCGCGATCTCGGCCTTGTTGTAGCCGTAGGTGGGCGCCATGGGGTTGCGCTCATCGAAGTTCGGCAGCCACTGGAACTTGACCTTGTAAACGTCGGTGGGGGTGAAGCCTGCCTGCGGTTTCATGTCGAACTGCGCGCCGTGGTCGAGCGCCAGCCAATCCAGCGCGGGACCGCACTGTTCAAAGTACATGTCGACGACGTTCACGCGTGCGTCGCCTTCAACGTACTCGAGCCATGCCTTGTACATCGCATCCGCGTCGCAGAAATCTTCGTTGTTGTTGTAGATCTCCTTGATGCGCGGGGGGTTGATGGATTCGATCTCGCTGGTCAGCGCGGTGGTTCCGCCGTAACGACCCTGCTTTTCGATCGCCAGGACCTGAGCGCCGCATTCCGCCGCACGGAGCGCGGTGTACGTACCGGAACCGCCCATGCCGATGACGAGGACCTGCGTGGTCAGCTCTTCGCTGCCGCCCTTCTTCTCGGGCACGGTCTTGAACGCCGCGATGGCGTCAGCCTCGCAACCCGCAGCGGCAAGCGCCTGCGCGATGCAGTCGGCGACCGCGGTCTTCACCGCACCGGAGGTCACGGTCGCGCCGCAGATGGAATCCACACCGACGGACTGGGTCTCGATGATGCGGGGGAACAGCTTCGCCGCAACGGTGTCGCGCATCGGCGGGGTGTCGCCGCTGCCTTCACCGAAAGCGATCGCAACGATCTTGCCGTTCTCAACGGTCGCGGTCAGCTTGTTGCTCACGGCCATTTCAAAGCCGTAGGCTTCCGCGCTGTAGGTGCCGTCCGCAAGCTTCGCTTCCGCGGTCGCGCCGCCGTTCAGCGCAGCCTTGGCAGCTTCCTTTACCGCGTTCGAGGTGATGGTCGCGCCCGCAACGCCGTCGATGTCGGCACTGCCGGTTTCCGTCAGCTGTGCAACGAGCTTTTCCAGCGCCGCACCGCCGATGGCGGGGGTCTCCGCATCGCCCGTCACCGCAGCCGAAACGATCTTGCCGTCGACCACGTCGAGAACGACCTTCACTTCGCCGCCGAAGCCTGCGGAAGTGCCTTCTGCGGTCTCCGCAAATGCCACGGTGGAGAGGCACAGCGCGAAGACGAGAAGCAGAGTCAGAAACTTCTTCATGTTCTTCTTTCTCCCAAACAAAATATTATCGGTCTCATGAACCGACACCATATATTACCATGTGTGATATATCTCTTTCAATGGGATTCGATAAGAAAATATATTTATATATTATCCTATCGCTCTCTCGGGGCATCGCTGCACAGAACGGTCCGATAATGAAAAAAAGAGCCATTTTGCGGCTCTTTTGCACCTGTCATTCTTCGGCGATCACAGCGGAGATCAAATTGCATGCCAGCTCGTATCCGGCGGCGGGGACCGAAAGATCGTATCCGCGGGCGGAGCAACGCACGGTGGGGTCGGGCGATTCTTCATCGAGGCCGACGCTCGCAAAGAGGATGCGGTCCTCGTGCACGTACAGAGCCACTTCGAAATCGAGCCCGAAGTACATCAAAAAGTCTTCGACGAAGCTTTCATCCGCGCCGAGCGCTTCCATGGCGTCCGCATCGTCGAACAACACGCTCCCGTGGAAGGCGAAGATCTCGGCGGTCATGCCGTCCGCGGTGCTCGTTCCTTCGAAGTCGAACCATTCCGCAAGCTTCCCGGGGTCGACGGGTGCTCCCGAGAAGATCTCCTCCGGGTCGGGTCCGGTGTATTCCATGTCGCCGCGCGTTTCTTCGAAAGCGGCGTCGAAACAATCTTCGCAAACGCGGTCGCCGTCCGGCAGGCAAATGAGGTCTTCCTTGTCAAAGCATTCGTTGCAATGTGCGCATTCCGCCATGGTTCCGTCCTCCTCGGTGTTGTGGCTTCATTTTACCGCAGGAACGTTGCACCCGCAAGCGCATTGCGCCGCGGTGGGAAACCCGTTATAATGAACGGGCGCATTTTTGAAAGCGGGAAAGGAAGAGAAGCTTCGGATGACGACGGGTGTGATCCTCGGAAACTGCATATCGTTGGCGGCGGCGTTTTTCACGGCGCGCGCAAGCTGGGTCAAAGACAGTTACGGCATCTACATGAACCAGGTCTTTCAGTGCCTGCTTTTGGCACTGGCTTCCGTGTTCTTCGACTCCTACGCGGGCATCGTCACGCTCATCGCCTGCGCGGCGCGCAATTGGCTTGCCGCAAAGGACAAGCTGACAAAACCCCTGATGCTGTTGCTTGCGGTATGGATGGCGGTGCTCGGCGCGGCGCTCAACAACCGCGGTGCAGTCGGCTGGATCGTCGTCGTGGCGAACGTGCTGTATACGCTCGGCATGTACTTTGCGAAGAAAGAGCGCGCCATCAAGGCGAACATCATTCTGAACCTCGTGCTGTGGATCGTTTACGAATGCTGCATCACCGATATCCCGTCCGCCGTTGCCGATGCCGTCGCACTCGTCATTGCCATCGCATCGCTCATGCGGAAAAACGGCGGGGAAGACACCGCCATATCATAAAAAACCGAAGCACCAACGACAGACCGTCCGCAAGGGCGGTTTTTTCTTTTGGATTTGACGCGCATTTCACATACGTCGGGCTTTTGTTTTCACATCCGGGTCGTAGAATCACAACTGTCGAAAAAAGCAAACAACAAAAAGAGGAGAAAAATCATGAATTTCAAGAAAGTCATCCTGTCCGTTGCCGCAGTCGCGCTCACCGTTCCGTTCACCTTTGCGCTGGGCGCGAAGGGCGGCTCTGTTTCCACCGACGGTTCGACCAGCATGGAAAAGGTCATCGGCGCGCTCGGTGAAGCGTTCGAAGAGGAGACCGGTCTCGGCTTCACCTACAATCCCACCGGCTCCGGCTCCGGCATCACCGCCGCGCGGGAAGGCCGCTGCGACATCGGTCTTTCCTCCCGCGCCCTGAAAGAGGAAGAGAAAGCCTCGGGTCTCAAGGAGACCGTCCTCGCCTACGACGGCATCGCGATCGTCGTCCATCCCGAAAACCCCGTTGCGGACCTCAGCGTCGAACAGATCGCGAAGATCTACACGGGCGAGATCGAGAACTGGTCCGCTGTCGGCGGCAACGATGCGGCGATCGTTCTCATCGGTCGTGAGGCGGGTTCCGGCACGCGCGACGGCTTCGAATCCATCACCGGCACGAAGGATGCCTGCAAATACCGTCAGGAACTCACGAGCACGGGCGATGTCATCACCGCAGTCTCGCAGAACCCGAACGCCATCGGCTACGCATCCGCGGCGAGCGTCAAGGCGACCGTCAAAGCCCTGACCGTCGGCGGCGTCGCACCCACCGATGAAGCCATCAAGGACGGCAGCTATCTCGTACAGCGCCCCTTTGTGCTCGTAACCGCAGAAGGCAAGGAACTCAGTGAAGTCGCACAACGCTTCTTCGACTTCGTCACTTCCGAAGCCGCCGCCCCGGTGATCGCTGCCGCAGGCGTCGTTCCCGCGAAATAACAAACAACACTTCGGCGGCGGCCGCGTGCGGTCCGCCGCTTTCCTCGTATGGAGCGAAAGGTGAGACCTATGAAAAAAAGCCGTATGACCGAACGCATCGTTGCGGGCGTGTTCCTCCTGATGGGGCTGGTCACCGTCGGTTGCGTTCTGTTGATCACCGCTTATCTCGTGGCGTCCGGTATCCCGGCGATCCGTCAGATCGGTCTTGTGGATTTCCTGTTCGGAAAAGAGTGGGCGTCGACCGCGGCGGAACCGAAGTACGGGATCCTGCCGTTCCTGCTGACGAGTATCTACGGCACCTGCGGCGCGCTCGTCCTCGGTGTCCCGGTCGGGTTTCTGACGGCGGTGTATCTTTCCAAAATGGCGTCGCCGCGGGTCAAGCGCACGATGCAGTCCGCGGTCGGTCTCTTGGCGGGTATCCCGTCCGTCGTGTACGGACTGGTCGGCATGCTCGTTCTCGTCCCTGCGATCCGGAAGACGTTCGGCATCCCGGACGGTTCGGGTCTTTTGGCGGCGATCGTCGTGTTGGCGGTAATGATCCTGCCTTCGGTGATCAAAATGTCGGTCACCGCGCTCGATGCCGTCCCCAAAGAGTATGAGGATGCTTCCCTCGCACTGGGGGCGACCCCGGCGGAGACTTGGTTCCGCGTTTCCGTTCCCGCTGCGAAAAGCGGCATCGCCGCCTCCGTCGTGCTCGGCGTCGGTCGGGCGATCGGCGAGGCGATGGCGGTCATGATGGTCGCGGGCAACGTGCCGAACATGCCGCATTCGCTGTTCGACAGCGTACGGTTCCTCACCACGGCGGTCTCGAGTGAAATGTCTTATTCGAGCGGGCTGCAGCAACAGGCACTGTTTTCCATCGCACTCGTGCTGTTTTTGTTCATCCTGCTCATCAACGCCACGCTCAATTTCTTTCTGAAACGGGGGAACGATTGACCGATGAATGCTCAAACAGTCAAACACAGACGGAAGCGTTACGAGACATCGGTGAAGGTTTTGCTGCGCTGCGCGGCGTTCCTGACCGCGGGTCTTGCGCTTGCGATCATGCTCTACGTGATCATTCGGGGTATTCCGAATATCACATGGCAGCTCCTGTCCACGAAGCCGAGCTATCTCCGCGGGACGATCGGCATCCTGCCGGATCTGCTGAACACGCTGTATGTCGTGTTCGCAACGCTCCTCGTCGTGCTCCCGCTCGGCGTCGGCGCGGCGGTGTATCTCACCGAGTATGCAACGAACAAACGCCTCGTGTATGTTATCGAATACGCGGCGGAGACCCTGTCCGGCATCCCATCGGTCATCTACGGTCTCGCGGGCATGCTGCTGTTCTCGAACCGCATGGGCACCTGTCTCATGGCGGGCGTTCTGACCCTTGCGATCATGAACCTGCCGACCGTCATGCGGACCACACAGGAAAGCCTGAAGACGGTGCCGCAATCGTACCGCGAAGGTGCGTTCGGTCTCGGCGCGGGCAAGTGGCGCGTTGTCCGCACGGTCGTGTTGCCCGGTTGCATCGACGGCGTGGTCACGGGCTGCATCCTTTCCGTGGGGCGCATCCTCGGCGAATCTGCGGCGTTGCTGTTCACGGCGGGCTTTGCGCACGCGCTCAACGGCGTGATCGACGGGCTCGCCTCCCCGGGCGCGACGCTTACGGTCGCCTTGTATGTTTACGCAAAAGAACAAGGGGAGTTCGGCGTGGCGTTTGCCATCGCCGCGATCCTTATGCTGTTGACGCTCGCGGTCAACGCGCTCGCCGGGCTTGCAGGCAAATATTTCCGCAAAAGGAGTCAATCATGAAAAACGTCAACCCATGCGGTCTGAAACGGGCTGCCCTGATCAACGATCTTTCCTGCTTCGGCAAATGCTCGCTGAGCGTCGCCATGCCGGTGCTTTCAAGTTACGGTGTGGAGACTGTCCCTCTGCCGACGGCGATCCTCTCGACGCACACGGGCGGTTTCGAAGGCTTCGTCGTCAAGGACATGACCGATGAGATGCGCAGCTTTTCCGAACACTGGAAACAATGCGGTGTGGCGTTCGATGCGATCTCCACGGGGTGGTGCTGCTCGGTCGGGCAGGTGTGCCTCGCGGAGGATTTCATCAAGTCCTTCCGCAATGAAGGGACGGTCGTTCTCGTCGATCCCGTGCTCGGCGACAACGGCAAACTGTACGCCTGCTTCGGTGATGCGCAGGTCGCGGCGATGCGGGAGCTTTGCGCCCTCGCGGATTGGATCACGCCGAATCGCACCGAAGCCGCGCTTTTGACGGGGCTTCCGGTTACGGCGTCCGATGAGGAACTGCTGACCGCACTCCCCGGTAAGAACGCCGTGATCACGAGCATCGAACGGAACGGGGAGATCGGTTACCTTGCGCGCATCGGTAACGAGACCGTTTCGGTCATGCGACCCATGGCCGACCTGTCCCTGCACGGCGCGGGCGATGTTTTCGGCTCGGCGTTTCTCGGGGAACTGCTCTCGGGGAAGGACGGAAAAACGGCGCTGGAAAGCGCAGCGGAATTCTGCGACAGAAGCATCCGCGAGACCGCGGTACGGCAACCCGGACACTGGTACGGTCTTGCGTTCGAAGCGGTATTGAAAGAGAGGAGCACCAATGGCTGATATCATCACAGCACGCGATCTGGATCTCTGGTACGGAAAGACGCAGGCGTTGCATTCCGTTTCCATCGGCATCCCGGAGCGGAGCATTACCGCGTTCATCGGTCCTTCCGGGTGCGGAAAATCGACGTTTCTGAAAACGCTCGACCGGATGAACGACCTCGTTCCCGGCGTACGCATCGAGGGTGAGGTCACCTTCCGCGGGCAAAACATTTACGCACCGGAAACGGACGTCAACGAACTGCGCCGGCAGATCGGAATGGTGTTCCAAAAGCCGAACCCCTTCCCGATGAGTATTTACGACAACGTTGCTTACGGTCCGCGGACACACGGCATCACCAACCGCGTCCGCCTCGACGAGATCGTGGAGAACGCGCTCAAGGGCGCCGCCATCTGGGATGAAGTCAAAGACAGGCTCAAGAAAAACGCGCTCGGTTTGTCGGGCGGTCAGCAACAGCGCCTCTGCATCGCACGCGCGCTTGCCGTGGAGCCGGATGTCCTTTTGATGGATGAGCCGACCTCCGCGCTCGACCCGATCTCGACCTCGCGCATCGAGGAACTCGTGCTCGAACTGAAGGAAAAATACACCATCGTCATGGTCACGCACAATATGCAGCAGGCGGTTCGCGTTTCCGATTGCACCGCGTTCTTCTTGCTCGGAGAGCTGGTGGAGTTCGGCAAGACGGACGACCTGTTCTCCATGCCGAAGGACAAGCGCACCGAGGATTACATCACCGGACGCTTCGGTTGAGTCGGACCGAGAAAAAGGAGAGAAAAGATATGAACCGATTGGATGAACAGCTGTTCGAACTGAACCGCGAACTGATCGAGATGGGCGCGCTCTGTGAAGAAGCCATCGCTTCCGCAACGGATGCGCTGCTCAAAGGCGATACGGAGCTCGCCGCCAAGGTGCGCGAAAACGGCGCCGCGGTCGACAGGATGGAGAGGGATATCGAAGGGCGCTGCGTGAAGCTGCTGCTGCACCGCCAGCCTGTGGCACGGGATCTCCGCATGATCTCCTCCGCTTTGAAAATGATCACGGATATGGAGCGGATCGGCGACCAGGCGGAAGACATCGCCGAGATCGTGACGTTTTTGAACGGACGGACGGATTTTATCCCGGAAACGATCGGAGAAATGGCACGTCGGACGACCGAAATGGTCAAATCCGGCGTGGCGGCTTTCGTTGAACGGGATATCGTGCGCGCAAAAGCGGTCATTGCCGCGGATGATGCGGTCGACGATTGTTTCATCGCCGCGAAAAATGATATAATCCGATTGATCGCCCGCGACCCCGAAGAAGGGGGCTTCGCACTCGACCTGCTGATGATTTCGAAATATCTCGAGCGCATCGGCGACCATGCCGTGAACCTTGCGGAGTGGGTGATCTATTCCGTGACGGGTACACATGAGGAGGAAAAACGATGATCTGGGTCGTTGAGGATGACGCGGGGATCCGCGATATCGAGTGCTATGCACTGAACAGTGCCGGTTTTGAGACCCGCGGGTTCGAGGATGGAGCGGTTTTTTGGGATGCGCTCGCAGAAGAACTTCCCGAACTCGTGGTGCTCGACGTCATGCTGCCCGGGATGGACGGCATCTCGCTGCTGCAAAAGCTCAAAGCCTCCGCGCGTACCGCCGAAGTCCCGGTGATCCTCGCCACGGCCAAGGGGCAGGAGTACGACCGCATCCGCGGGCTCGACCTCGGCGCGGACGATTACATCGTCAAGCCGTTCAGCGTGATGGAAATGGTATCCCGCGTGAAAGCGGTGCTCCGCCGTTCCGCCCCGAAGGAGGCACCGCATTTGCTGACCTCCGGGGGGCTTGTCGTCAACACCGAAGAAAGGACCGTGACCGCAGACGGTACGCGGATCGTGCTCACCTACAAGGAGTTCGAACTGCTGACCGTGTTTTTGTCGCGTCCCGGCATGGTGTATACCAGAGACCGTTTGTTCGATATGGTGTGGAAATCCGACTTCATGGGCGATTCCCGCACGCTCGATTCGCATATCCGCACGCTCCGCCAAAAGCTCGGCGACTACGGCGCGCGGATCGAAACCATCCGCAACGTCGGGTACCGTTGGGAGAATCCCGTATGACAGCAAAAATATTCAAGTCGATCCTGTGCCTGACCATCGCCGTGCTCATCGCAACGACGGCGGTGATCGTCGGCGCGTTGTTTCCGTATTTCACGACGCTTGAGGAGACGCAGCTGAAGGACGAACTCACCCTGGCCGCCGCGGCGACGGAATCACAGGGCGTCGACTACCTTTCCGGGCTCAAGCCGAAACGCTTCCGCCTGACCTGGGTCGATCCCACCGGTACGGTGCTGTATGATTCCCACGCAGACCCCGCGACCATGGAAAACCACGCCTCGCGTGATGAGATCCGCGAAGCGATGAACTCCGGTTCGGGCGCGAGCCACCGCAAATCTGCAACGCTCACCGAAGCAACGCTGTATGAAGCCCTGCGCTTGTCGGACGGGAGCGTTCTGCGCATCTCCACCGAACGCGCGACCGTGTTCGCCCTGTTGCTCGGCATGCTCCGCCCGATCGTTCTGATGACCGTACTTGCAGCGGTGCTCGCCGTCGTGCTTGCGAACCGCATGGCAAAACGCGTCACGGAACCGCTCAATGCGCTCGATCTCGAAAACCCGCTTTCGAACGACACCTACCCCGAATTGTCGCCCTTGCTCGGGCGCATCCACCGGCAGCAGCTGGAGCTCGAAAGCAAACGCGAGAACCTCGACCGGATGCGCTCCGAATTCGAGCGGGTCACCTCGGGCATGCAGGAAGTTCTGCTGCTGCTCGATGACCGCGGACGGGTCCTCAGCTGCAATCCGGCAGCTTCCGCTCTGTTCGGGACGGAGGTCCTTGCGGGAACGGATGTCCTGTCGCTTGAACACGGTAAGGAACTGCGCGATGCACTGTCCGCCGCACATGCGGAAGGGCATGCGGAATGCCGCTTGGAACGCGGGGGACGCACCTGGTTGTTCACGCTTACGCGGACCGTTGCGGAACAGGGCGGCGGAATGGTCGTTCTCGGCATGGATGTCACCGACCGCGTGAACGCCGAACGCGACCGCAGGGAATTCACCGCGAACGTTTCGCATGAACTCAAAACGCCGCTGCAATCCATCATCGGCTCGGCGGAACTCATCGAGAACGGGCTGGTCAAACAAGAGGATATGCCGCGCTTTGTCGGGCACATCCGGTTCGAGGCGCAGCGCCTCCTGCAGCTCATCCGCGATATCATCGAGCTTTCGGGTCTCGATGAGGGTACGGAACTGCCCACGGAGGAAACGGATCTGATGACGCTTGCCGAAGAGGCGAGGGAGACCCTTGCGGATGCCGCAGAGAAAAAAAGGGTCCGCATGTCGGTTTCGGGCGCTGAAGGACGGCTTTGCGGTGTGCGCCGCCTGCTGTATGAGATCGTCTACAACCTCATGGACAACGCAATCCGTTACAACCGCCCGGAAGGCACTGTCGATGTCGTTGTGGCGGAGGATGAAAAGCAAGTGACCGTGCGCGTTGCCGACACCGGCGAAGGGATCCCGCGCGAGCACAGAGACAAGGTATTCGAACGGTTCTACCGCGTCGACAAAAGCCATTCGAAGGCTTCGGGCGGTACCGGGCTTGGGCTGTCCATCGTCAAACACGCGGTGCAATACCACGGTGGATGTGTTAAAATGGATTCCGAACCGGGAAAGGGGACCATCGTGACCGTAACGCTTCCGAAGCATCGGGAAGCCTGAATGCGGTACCGGTTCCGGCGAACCCGGTCGGAAAGGAATCGGACCCATCGATGAAAAAGATTTTGAGGGCGCTCGCGAAAGCCGTGTCGTTCCTGCTCGCCGCCATTGTGTTGCTTGTGGCGGCGGTCGGGGTATGGCATGCCGTCGCGCTGCGCCCGTTTTACGCTTCCGCGATCGCGGAGTTTCCCATGCCCGGTGCGGACGACCGCGCCTTCGATCAGCAGGCGCTCGATTACGATGAAGAGAGCGGGCTGTTCTTTTTTTCGGGCTATATGCGCGACGGTACCGCCGACCCGGTGTACCTTGTCGATGCGAAGTCCGGAAACCCGGTCAAGAGGATCGCTCTGCTGAATGAGGACGGTACCCCCTGCACGACGCACGCGGGCGGCATCGCCGTCACCGACCGTTTCATTTACCTTGCGGGCAGCTCTGCCGATTGCATGTACGTGTTCGACAAGCAGGAGATCCTTGCTGCGGAAGACGGGGAAACGGTGCGTTGCATCGGTACGTTTTCGACCAAGACGGGACCGGAAGACGGCGCCCGCGTTTCCTGGATCGCAAGGGATAACGAAGCGGTCTACGTCGGTGAATTCACCATGCCGTGGATCAAGGGCTATGCACTGCGCGCGAATCACACGCTGCAAACCAAGGCGGGTGAAACGAAAGCACTGATGCTCGGCTTCAAAATCGATCCCGAAGCGCCGCTCGGTCTCAGTGAAACGCCCTTCGTTGCCATTGCGCTTCCGGATTACGTGCAGGGGGCGTGCTTCGACGGGGAATCGTTGTATCTGTCGACTTCCTTTGCCTTCAAACTGAGCGAAGTGGTGAAGAACTCGCTCGTTCCCGAAGAGCGGACCTTCGCCGTCATGGGGAACGAAGTGCCTCTGTATAGCCTCCGCCGTGAGGCGGTGTTCCGTTTGCCGCCGTTCGGCGAAGAGATCGTCCTGTACAACGGGCGCATCTATGCGTCCTCCGAAGCCGTGAACATGCTCTTCAAAGGATTCGGGAAGCTGTGGGGGAGCGAACACTGTTGGAGCATCGTTCCGCCCGTGGCATAAAGAGCGCAAACAAACAAAGCGCCCGCCGCACATTCCGTGCGGCGGGCGCTTTTCCGTACTTTATTCTTCTGTTTCGAGAACGAGCGGGCAGGTCGTGTGCGCAAGCACGTCGATCAGACCGACGTCCGTCAGACCGAGCTCGGGCACGGTCGGCAGGGAAATGAAGGACAGCGTCATGAACGGTGCGGACATCGGGCATCCGAGCGCACGGACCGCCGCGTTCGCGGTCTCCATCTGCGCCATCACGGTCGCGGCGGGTTCCGGGCTCATGAGACCCGCCAGAGGCAATGCGACCGAGGCTTTGATCTCGCCGTCCGCCGCTGCGGCAAAACCGCCGTGCAGACGCTGCAGTTCCCGGACCGCGAGCAGCATGTCGCGTTCGTTCGTGCCGACGACCACGATGTTGTGATGATCGTGAGAAACGCTTGCCGCGAGCGCGCCGCGCTCCAGACGGAATCCGCGCACGAAGGCGGTGGATACGCGCCCGTTCTTGCCGTAACGCTCCACGACGGAAAGCTTGAGAAGGTCCCGCGCGGGATCCGCGGCGATCTTGCCGCCGCAAACATCGAACCACGCTTCCGCGGCGTTGTTGATGATCTGATCGGGAATCAGGTCGATCACGCGGCATCGAGCGCGCTTGCCTTCGGAGGTCACGGTAAAGCTCTCCTCCGAAATCGTTTCGGAAACATGCACCGTGTCGAACAGCCGGGCGGGGTAGTCCTTTGCGGGGACGGGTACGGCGCGCCCGTTTTCCGCGACGACCATACCGTCCTTGATGACCATTGCGGGGCGCATCTCTTTGAGGTCGGGCAACAGCAGAATGTCCGCAAGGCGTCCCGGGGTCAGGGAACCGAGGTGCTCCTCCATGCGGAAGTGCTTCGCGGTGTTCAGCGTCGCCATGCGGATCGCCTTCACGGGGTCGATGCCCGCTTCGACAGCAAGCTTCACGTTGTAACCGATGTGTCCCTCGGCCGCAATGTCCTGCACGTGCTTGTCGTCGGTGCAGAACATCAGGTTTTCGGTCGGCAACCGGTGCTCCGCGACTCCCGCAAGGAGGCGCTTCGCGTTGCGTTCACTGCTGCCCTCGCGGATGAACACGGAAATGCCGGTACGCAGACGGTCGCGCAGTTCTTCGAAGGTGACGCACTCATGATCGTCCGTCAGGTGTGCGGAGGCGTACATGTTCAGCTCGAGCGGTCCGAGACCGATGGCGTGCCCGTTGCAGATCTTGCCGTTGTCGAGGGCGGTCAGGATCTTTTCGAGATATTCGTCCTTCAGGTCGAGCACCTTCGAAGGGTCGAGTTCGCCGAGGCTCACGCTTTCGTTGCGCTCAAGCAGGCTGCGCACCTCTTTCGGACCGAGTACTCCGCCGGTCGTTTCGAGCCCCGGTGCCGTCGGCACGCGGGAAGGGATCTCGAGAAACATGCGGAAGGGGAGCTTTTCCGCGCCTTCGACCATGGCGAGCAGACCCTCTTCACCGGCAACGTTGGCGATCTCCATCGCATCGACCATCAGGGTCGTCGTGCCCCACGGAACGATGACCTCGGCCAGCGCTTCGGGCGTGAGCAGGGTCGTTTCCACGTGGACGTGCGCGTCCATGAAGCCCGGAACGGCGTACATGCCGCCGCCGTCGATGACACGCTCGGCCTCCGTGCCCGGTGCGGGATCGATCGCAACGATGCGTCCGTCGTAAACGGCGATCGATGCCGGACGGATCTCTTCGGTATAAACATCCACGAGGCGGACGTTCATCAGCAACAGGTCGGCCTTGCGCTTGCCGGCGGCTGCTTCAAGACGCCGTTTGAAGGTTTCGATACGTTCTTTCATGATTCGTTATCCTTTCATTCGGGTAGAACGCGACGTGCAGGACTGCGGTCACATCTTGGTCAGATCGCGGACGATGTTCAGGCGGATCAGATCGGAGTCGATGTAGATGTTGCCCAGCAGGGAGGGTTGGTTCAGGTTGTCGAAGTTGGTGATCTCGAGCTTGACGAGCGGTTTGATCTCACCGTCCGGCACGCGGAAGAATTCTTTCAATGCGGGCAGCTGCTCGCTGTGCGCGCCGCGTACGTTGATGATATCCCACACGATGTTGACGCCGACCGCATGGCGGATGTAATCGTAGATGGACCCTGCGAAGTTCTCGTGCTCCATCCAGTCCATTCCGGAAAAGCGGTGCGCGTCCACGTAGTCGAGGCAGTACATCAGCGGCGTGTCGCTGTCGTTGCCGTAGAAGCAGCTGGCGACTTCGGTGATGCGGTCGAACTCGAACAGGTTCAGCTTCGCGCCGAGCTCGTTGGCGGGGCGCTCGCGGACATCGAGCATCTTGATTACCGGGGTATATCCGTTCTGACAGATCAGATCGTACATGTTCACGCGCGGATGCAGGGTGGTTTCCACGGTCAGTGCGAGCGGGTTCACATAGGTGCCGCTTCCGTGGCGGCGGATGACCTTGCCCTCGGTCTCGAGTTCCGCAAGTACTGTGCGGATCGTCGTGCGGCTCACTTCGAATTTCGCGGCAAGCTGCGTTTCCGACAGCAGTTTTGTGGAATAGCCGTAGTCCATGTGGCGCATCAGGTCGAGCATCTGCCGGCGGACACGGTCTCTCAGGGAACGTTCGGTTTCATCTGCGTGCACGTTCTCTAACCTCCGTTATTTCAGATCGTTGTCCTTCCATTTTCGCACAAATGCATCGAACAACGCAAGATGATGCTGCCCCTTGATGGAGTATTCCAAGGCGTTGCGCGCAACGCGGATCAGTTCGTCCTCACCGAAGCCGAGGTCGGTGACCAGACCTTCGTATTCCCAAAGAAGGTCGCCGACATACGGCGGGTCGTCAGAACTCACGGAGCAGACGACGCCCTGCGCCATCAGCGGCTTGATGGAATGGTCCGCGGGGGTGGGGAACAGGCGTACGTTCGAACGCGTGCACATCGCGAGCAGGGTCTTCCGGTCGGCAAGCTCCCGCACGAGAACTGGGTCGTCGACGGCGCGGACGCCGTGGTCGATGCGTTGGCAACCGAGCACATCCAAGGCGTCCCAAATGTTCCGGCAGTCGCCCTCTTCGCCCGCGTGCGCGGTGCGGAAAAGCCCCATCTTCCCGGCGATCTCATACGCTTCTTTGTGCAGGATGCAGGGATAACCGAGCTCTTCGCAATCCATGCCGACGGCGTCGATCATGCCGAGGTACGGTTCGAGGTTTTTCACGAACTCCGTGCTTTTTTCGGGGCTTTGGCTGCGGTCGATCCCCGCGATGAACACAAGGTCGACGCCGAAGTCGCGCTTCACGGCTTGCCGCCCCTGCTCATAGCCTTTCATGACGACATCCATCGGGATGCCGCGTTCTTCGTTCAGGGGATAATCGAGGTGCAGCTCCTGGTAAACGATGTTTTGCTTTTTCGCATCCTCGCCGAGGTCGTAAACGACGTCGTAATAATCTTCCTCGGTTTGGCACACGGAATTCACCAGCCGGTCGCACGCCATGAACTCATCGAGGCTTCCGCAATGCGAACGGATGTAGCGGATCATCGAATCCTCATCGTTGAACGGCATCGCGATGTTGTTGCGCTTCGCGAGCTTCAGCGCGGTCCTCGCGGGGATGGAGCCTTCGATGTGGATGTGGTTTTCGCCCTTCGGCATTTCGCGGATCAGCCGCTGCATGCGTTCCGTCAGCATACCGTTCCGTCCTTCCATGCTTTCGCCCATGCGTCGAAAGCGGCGAGATGGTGCTGCCCCTTGATGGAGTATTCCAAAGCGTTGCGCCCGACGCGGATCAGCTCGTCCTCGCCGAAGCCGAGGTTCGTGACGAGCCCCTCGTACTCCCACAGAAGGTCGCCGACATACGGCGGGTCGTCGGAACTCACGGAGCAGATGACGCCCTGCGCCATCAACGGCTTGATGGAGTGGTCCGCGGGAGTGGGGAAAAGGCGGGTCATCGTGTTCGAACGGGTGCACATCGCAAGCAGGGTCTTCCGGTCCGCAAGCTCCCTTACGAGAACGGGGTCGTCGATGGCGCGCACACCGTGGTCGATGCGGCTGCAGCCGAGCACCTCGAGCGCATCCCAAATGTTTTGACAGCCGTCGTCTTCGCCGGCGTGTGCGGTTTTGAACAAACCCATCCGCCCCGCCAGCTCGTAGGCGTCCTTGTGCAGGATGCAGGGGTAGCCCTTCTCTTCGCAATCCATGCCCACACCGTCGATCATGCCGAGGTACGGTTCGAGGTTCCGCACGAAAGCCGTGCATTGCTCGGGCGGCAGACTGCGGTCGATCCCCGCGATGAACACAAGGTCGACGCCGAAATCGCGTTTCACGGCTTGGCGTCCCTGCCCGTATCCCTTCATAACGACATCCATCGGGATGCCGCGCTCCTCGTTCAGCGGGTAGTCGAGGTGCAGTTCCTGGTAAACGATGTTTTGGTTCCTGGCGTCTTCGCCGAGATCGTAAACGACATCGTAATAGTCTTCCTCGGTGAGGCAAACGGAATTGATGAGCCGGTCACTCTTCATGAAGGAGTTGAGATCCACGACATTCCGTGCAATGAACTCTTTCATTCCCGCTTCCGTGGAAAAGGGTAGGGCAACGCCGTTGCGTTTCGCAAGCTTCAGCGCGGTTCTTGCGGGGATGGAACCTTCGATGTGGATGTGGTTTTCGCCCTTCGGCATGGTTGCGATCAGGCGTTTCGTTCTTTCGTCGATCATTCGTTTTCTCCTTTTCCTTCATCGTTGCGGACGCCCGCCATCAACAGACCGATGGTTTCGCGCTTCGCTTCCTTCTGCGGGATCTGTGCCATGATGTGTCCGTCGTGCAGCACGAGGATCGTGTCGCTCAGTTCCATGATCTCGTCGAGCTCGGTGGAGAGCAGCAGTACGGCCGCGCCGCGGTCGCGTTCTTCCACCAAACGGGACTGGATGTACTTGGTGGTGCCGATGTCGAGACCGCGGTCGGGGTACACTGCGATAATGAGCTTGGCCTTCCGGTCGAGCTCACGTCCGACGACGAACTTCTGCTGGTTTCCGCCGGAGAGTCTTCCCGCAAGTTCCTTTACGGAAGGCGTTTTGACTTCGTACTGCTTGCAGATCTCCTCGCTGTAGCCGTCGATCGTTTTCCGGTCGAGAACGCCGTGTTTCGAGAACGGCGCCTTGTCGTAACTCATGAGGATCATGTTCTCGCTGATGGTCAGCTCTTTGACCATCGCCATTTTGTAGCGGTCTTCGGGGATGTGCGCAACGCCGTGCCCGAGGACTTCCTTGGGGCGCTTTCCGGTCACATCCGAACCGTCGACCGTGACGGAACCCGCATCCGGCTTCAAAAGACCGAGAATGCACTTGACCAGCTCGCTCTGTCCGTTGCCGTCCACGCCCGCGACGCCGACGATCTCACCGGCACGCACCGAAAGGTCGATGTCTTTGAGGCGCGCAACGCCCTGCTTGTCGGTATAGCGGAGACCGTTGACCATGAGGACGGGGTCTCCGGGTGCGGCTTCCCGCTTGTGCGTTACGAGGTCGATGTGCTTGCCGACCATCAGCGCGGCGAGTTCTTCGTGCCCGGAGATCTCGCTGATGGAGAGGTTCGCGGCGACGCGGCCGTTGCGCAGGACCGTGCAACGGTCGCAGATGTCCATGACCTCACCGAGTTTGTGCGTGATGAAGATGATCGTCAGACCGTTTTCGGTGAGTTTGTGGAGCAGCTCGAACAGCTTGTTCGTTTCCTGCGGGGTCAAAACGGCGGTCGGTTCATCGAGGATCAGCAAGCGCGAATTGCGGAACAGGGCCTTGAGGATCTCGAGGCGCTGCTGCTGACCGATCGAGAGGTTTCCGACGATCTCGTAGGGGTCGAGCGGCATGCCGTATTTCTCGGCGAGTCCCGTGAAGCGGCGGACGGCCTGCTTGAGGTTCAGACTGAATTTGCCGAACTCCTTGTAGCCGAGCATCACGTTTTCGATGACCGAAAGCGTCGGGACGAGCATGAAGTGCTGGTGTACCATGCCGATGCCCGCGGCGATCGCCTGTCCGGGGCTTTTGATCCGCAGCTTTTTGCCGTCGAGGAAGATCTCGCCGTTCGTCGGGGAGGAAAGCCCGTACAGGATATTCATCAGGGTGCTTTTGCCCGCGCCGTTCTCGCCGAGCAGGGCGTGGATGTGCCCCTTCTCCACGGTGAAGCTCACATCGCTGTTGGCAACGACGCTGCCGAATACTTTGGTAATGTTTTTGAATTCGAGATAAGCCATTGCGCGCTCCTTATTCTTTCGTGTAGGGGACGCCGGATGCGGCGGGGGAACGGGACCCGCGGACAAAGCCGCACACCGCAAGCAGGGTGATCAGGTAGGGGAGCATCGTGATGATCTGATAGGGAATGCCGGTGTTCGCAGCCTGCAGGCGGAACTGCAGCGCCATACCCGCGCCGAAGACCAGCGATGCGCCGAGCACACCGAGGGGCGAGTAGCAACCCAAAACCACGACGGCAAGCGCCATGAAGCCTTTGCCCGAAACCATGCCCTCGGTGAAGAAGCTCAGTTGTCCGAGCGACATGTAGGAGCCTGCGAGCCCGGAGAACAGACCGGACAGGAGGATCGTCCACCAACGCGTACCGTTGACGTCGATGCCGAGCGTATCGCTTGCGCGCGGGTTTTCGCCGACGGAACGCACTTCGAGACCGATGTGCGTTTTCTTCATCACATACCATGCGAGCGGCACGGCGAGGAATGCCAGATAGCACACGACGGACTGGCGGAACAGCACGCCGATCACCGGTATCTCCGAAAGGAGCGGAATGTCGACCGGGTCATACGCCGCGAGAACGGGGACGCCCTTGAAAATGATGCGGTTCAGCGTAATGGTCAGACCGCTGGCGAAAATGTTGATCGCCGCGCCGACGACCGTCTGGTCGGCACGCATATTCAGTACGAAAAAGGCGAAGACTGCCGAGAACAGCATCGTCGAAACCATAGCGATCAGCGCACCCAAGAATGCGGAACCCGTCCAATAGGAACCGGCACAGCCCATCAGTGCGCCGAGCAGCATGAAGCCTTCGGTGCCGATGTTGACGATGCCGGCGCTTGCGCTGAACACAAGACCGAGTCCAGCGATCAGAAGCGGGGTCGCCATGCGGATGGCAGAGGAGAGAAAACCTTCCATCTCAATCGTTCTCCTTTCCGTGGTGCGTTTTTCTGCGCTCTGTGATGCGGTGGTAGTCGAACAGGCGCTTGCCGACAACGAACAGGATGATCAGTCCCTGCAGCATGTAGACCGTCGCGGTGGGGACGCCGCTCTTCATCTGCATCTTCGTCGCGCCGCTCTTCAGTGCGCCGAACAAAATACCCGATAGCGCGATGCCGCCCGAACTGTTGCCGCCGAGCAATGCGACCGCAACGCCGTCGAAGCCGAAGCCGTTGAACGCGTTCTCCATGATGCGGCGCTGGACGCCCATCAGCTCGCATGCGCCGCCGAGCCCGGCGAACCCGCCCGCGAGGAACATCGAAAGCAAAGTGTTCGTGCGGATGTTCATGCCGGCACATTCGCCTGCGGAGCGGTTCAGACCGATCACGCGCATCTCATAGCCGCGCGTGGTGCGGAAAAGGAAGAAACTGTAAAAAATCAGCGCCAGGACCGCAACGATCAGACCCGCGTGCAGACGGTTCGGCAAGGTCACGCCGGGAAACATCGCGTTCAACCGGGGAAGCTGTGCCGTTTGCAGCATCTGCTTCGACTGGGCAAAGTTACTGCCGCTGTTCATGTCTTTGATCGGTCCCGCGATCATGTAGTGCACGAAATACAGCGCAACGTAGTTGAACATGATCGTGGTAATGAGCTCACTTGAGCCGAAACGGTTTTTCATAATGGCCGGCAAAGTGCCGAACAAAGCGGCGCCGAGGAACGCCGCCGCCAATACGACGGGGATATGCAGCGCCGCGGGGAGGGAAAGTTCGGTGCCCACAAGCACGGCGCAAAGTGCGCCGATATAGACCTGACCTTCCGCACCGAGGTTGATCACGCCGCAACGCTGGGCGATGGCGTAGCTGAGACCCGTCAGGATCACGGGCGTCGCTTTGTTGAGGGTCTCGCCCCATGCGTTCAGTGAGCCGACGGAGCCGGAAAGAAGACCGCCGAACGCAACGGCGGGATCGAAACCGAGCAGCTTGAACGCAACGCCCGCAACAAGGAATGATGCGAGGATCGAAGCGATGGGAAAGTAGATCGTGTCAAAAAGCCGTTGCAGACGGCCGGGTGCTTTTGTGTGCACTGCGGTACCTCCTAGCCGCGTTCATACGCGGACAATCGTAAATAAAGAAGTAAGAAAACAAGAAGAAGCAAGAAAACGAGCGACCGGAAACGGAAGTTTCCGTACTATGCAAAAAAGGAGCACAGCGAGACCGAAGTTTGCTGTGCTCCGTGTTGATCGGAAATCAGCCGAGCTTCACGGCAACTTCGCCGGAAACGAGCTTTTCGTAGGCTGCGACGATCTGCGCCTTGACTTCGTCGGAAAGAGCGTTGCCCGCCTCATACCAATCGGAGAGGAAGACGATGCCGTCTGCAGCACCGAGCTTCAGAACGCCGGTGTCGCCGGTCAGCTTGCCCGCGAGGAAGTCTTCGTAGACCTTGGCGTAGAGGATCGAGGTGTCCTTGATGACCGCGACGGGGACTGCGTGGGGAGCGATGGTCTCCTGACCTTCGCCGGAAGCGACTGCAACGATGTTGCCCGCTTCTGCAGCTTCGACGACACCGAGAGCCGCCGCATCGCACATCGGGGCAACGGCATCGACGCCGTTCGCGATCATGGCAGTGGTGGTTTCCTTCGCAGCTGCGACATCGGTGAAGGTGCCGAGCATGACGGAGTTCACTTCAACGTTCTCGTTCGCGAATTTCGCACCCTGCTCGAAGCCGATGCTGCCGTTCAGGATGGGAGTGATCTCCATCGAACCGAGGAAGCCGACCTTGCCGGTCTTGGAAAGGGTCGCGGCGATGAAGCCCTGCATAAAGCCCTGATCTTCATCCGCAACGGCGTAGCTGGTCACGTTGCCCGCGGTGGTCTGACCGTTGATGATGATGAACTGGGTCTCGGGATAATCCTGAACGATCGGCAGGGAAGCCTCTTCGTAGGAGTTGGTGCTCAGAATGATCATATCGAAACCGTCGCTGGCGTAGGTGTTGATGCAATCCGGAAGCGCGGAATTCTCGACGTTCTCCTGGTACGCGATCTCGGCGCCCATGGCTTCGATCTTCAGCATGCCCTGATGTGCGGTGTAGTTCCAGCTCATATCGCTGATGGGACCGGACAGGATGCATGCGACGCGCATCTGCTTTTCTTCCGCCATCGAACCGAAGGCGAGGACGTTCAGCGCCATGACGAGCGCCAGTGCGAGGGTGATCAGTTTTTTCATTGCTTTTCTCCTTCAAAATAATATTTTCATTGGAATGATCGGCGGCGTGCCGCCGTGCAACGACTTATTTTGCGAGGCTCGGATCGGAGGGATGCCAGAAGCCCTTGTGCAGCTCCATGAGCTTATCCTCCAGCTCGGGGACCGGTCCGACGAGCTGCATTCCGGGTTTCTGTCCGCAGGCAAAGACTGCGCGGCAGGGGAGTGCGAGGGTGGGGTTGCGGAGGTCGTCTCCGGTGTACTCCTTCAGGGTGGATTCGCGGCCGATGTAAACGAGGCGGCCGAGGTTGCCCCAGTACATGGCGCCGGCGCACATCGCGCAGGGCTCGCCGCAGTTGTACATGGTCAGCTCCCACATTTCTTCCTTGCTGTATACCTGGGAAGCGCGGCGCATCAGCTCGGTTTCGGCGTGACCGGTGCAGTCACCCTTGTGCTCGTTTTCGCAGTTGCCCTGCTCCATCAGGATGTTGCCGTCCTTGTCGGCAAGCAGGCAGCCGAAGGGATAGTTTCCGGCTTCTTTTGCTTCGCGGCAGATTTCGATGACACGTTCGAGAAGCTCGACTTCACGTGCGCTCAGCTCGGAGAGCTTCACCTCGTGACCGGCTTCGTATTCGATCGTCATGGTTTCTTTACTCATGTTCACAGACCCCTTTCGGTGCGTGTTTTGTTCGGTGCTTTTCGGAAAGCACGAGCGTTAGTCTACTCCCTTGCAATGCGGTATGCAAGACATACAACAAAGGTAATACGACTTTTGTGAATTCATTGCGAGGCATATAAATTTCCCTATAGAACATATATAAATATCCTATGACAACAAAAACAGCAAACAAAACGAAGAAAGTTATGCTTGCTGTACGGGTGCACAGTCCAAAGTTGTATTTAACGGGATTTCAAATTCGAACGCAGGTCCGACATCAGTTCGTCCTTTGTGAGGACATCGTTGCGGTGCCCGAGAAGGTAGCGGTCGAACGCGAGTGTGTCCAAAAGGTCGATGAAAGGCGCGAGTTTCCTTTGGTTGTAAGGCAATCCCGCGATCGTATCTTCCAACCGTTCCGGGTGCTTGGCATCGTACTCCCACGGGAGTGTGAACAGCTCCTTGCCCGTGGCATCGGAAAGGAACAGAAAACGTTCTTCGGGAATGAAGAAGATCAGGTGATCGTCGCTGTGCGGTCCGCCGCAGAAAACGATCTCGACATGTACCCCACCGAGGTCGACGGTCGCATTGCCATGCAACGCAATATCTGCGGGGACGACTGCGATGTCCGAAAGATCCGGATACTCCTTGCGTTTGGAGTGATATCCGAAAGAAATGTCATCGCCGGAAGCAACGCGCCGTTCCATCGCCTCGGGCGTCCATTCGAATGCCGATTCCTTTTCGAGCATCCGCTGACAAGGGGCGGACGCCAACGTGACGCCGTGGACGAAGGCGGCGCCGTAGCTGTGATCCCAATGGTAATGGGAGATCCCCGTGAACGCGGGCAACGGCAGCCCGTTGCATTCGAGCTCACGGTAAAACTGCGCGACATGCGCTTCGGAAGCGCCCGCATCCACGGCAAAGGCGAAGTCGTCTCCGCGGATATAACCGAGAACGGGTCTGTCGGAATAATATTCTGCTTCCATATACCAAATGCGTTCGCTGATTTTTCTGAACATAAGGGTATCCTTCGGTTGTTTACTTCGGCAACAGCGTAACGCGCCGATCCGGCGAATGCAATGGCTCCGGTGGTGGTAATACGACTTTCGGGGCCCTTTTTGCGTAGGTGCGGCAAGAAATGCGGTTGAGTCCGGGGGCTGCTTCTGCTATAATGACAATCGTATATGGATTGACGTCCCAAGCGTCGCGCATCCGTATGCAACGGAAATCGAAACGGGGCGCCGGTTGCCGGTCGTTTCCCGGTGACAAAGGAGATACATGCTATGAAATTAGGTGTCGTGGGTCTGCCGAACGTCGGCAAGAGCACCCTCTTCAACGCGATCACGCAGGCGGGCGCCCAGGCGGCAAACTACCCGTTTTGCACCATCGAACCCAACGTGGGCATCGTTGCCGTTCCGGACGAGCGTCTCGATGTCCTGCGCGATATGTACCAGCCGAAAAAGTACACCCCCGCCACGATCGAATTCGTGGATATCGCGGGTCTCGTGCGCGGTGCGAGCCGCGGCGAGGGTCTCGGCAACAAGTTCCTTTCCCACATCCGCGAAGTGGACGCCGTCGTTCACGTCGTCCGTTGCTTCGACGATGAGAACATCGTTCATGTCGACGGCAGCGTCGACCCCGCACGCGATATGGAGACCATCGGTCTCGAGCTGATCTTTGCCGATCTCGAAACCGTCGAAAAGCGTCTCGAGCGTTCCTCGAAGCTGCTGCGTACCGGCGACAAGAAGCTCGCGCAGGAGGTCGCCCTGCTCAACCGCATGAAGCCGCATCTCGAGGCGGGCAAGCCCATCCGCACGCTCGAAGCCGATGAGGAAGAGCAGTTGATGATCCGCAACATGTTCCTGCTCACCTCGAAGCCCGTCATTTACGTTGCCAACGTCTCCGAAGACGATGTCGGTCAGGAGCCGAACGCCTATGTCAAGGCACTGTACGAGGGCGCAAAGGCGGAAGGCTCCGAAGCGATCACCGTCTGCGCGAAGCTCGAAGAGGATATCTCCGAGATGACCCCCGAAGAGAAGAAGGAATTCCTTGCGGAGCTCGGCATTCCGGAAAGCGGTCTCGATCAGCTCGTCAAGGCTTGCTACCGTCTGCTCGGTCTCATCAGCTTCCTGACCGCGGGCTCCGATGAGGTCCGCGCGTGGACGATCAAGCGCGGCGACAAAGCGCCTCAGGCCGCGGGCAAGATCCACACCGATTTCGAGCGCGGCTTTATCCGCGCGGAGATCGTCCCCTTCGATACCCTGAAGGAACTCGGTTCAATGACCGCCTGCAAGGAAAAGGGTCTGGTCCGTTCCGAGGGCAAGGAGTATGTCATGCAGGACGGCGATGTGACGCTGTTCCGCTTCAACGTCTGACACATGTGCGGCTACCCGGAAGGGCGGCCGCTTTTTGAAAGGAGAAAACCGATGGAACGCATCTCGAAGCACGATTATTATATCTCCATCGCCGAAGAGGTCTCGAAGCGTTCGACTTGCCTGAGAAGGCAGTATGGCGCGGTGATCGTCAAAAACGACGAGATCGTCGCAACCGGATACAACGGCGCGCCCCGCGGAGAGGACAACTGCTGCGATGTCGGTACCTGCTGGCGCGAGCGCAACAACATCCCGCACGGCGAACAATACGAAAAATGCGTTGCGGTCCATGCCGAGCAAAACGCCATCATCTCCGCAAGCCGCCGCGATATGCTGGGCGGTGCGCTGTACCTTGCGGGCTTCGAAAACGGCGTGCCGATCGAAAACGCGCTGCCGTGCCTGATCTGTTCCCGTCTGATCAAAAACGCGGGTATCGATCACGTCTACAACAAGCTCGGGGAAGTGAAATTCTGATATGAACAACATCATCAGTGATGCGCAGGGAAACGAGATCACCTCATCGATCCTGCAGAATATCGACCTTCCGCGGATTTTGCTGACCATCGGCATCATCGGCGTGGCGGTGTTCATCAACCGGTTCGTCAAACGCATGTACGCAAACTGGATCAAGAGCCACCCGGGCGATCAGTCTGCGTTCCTGCGAAGCACAGTCGGCAACGTGGTCGTCCGCGGCATCAAGGCCGTGTTCGTTGTGATGGTCGCAGGTCTGGTCCTCGATCTGTACGGCGTCGATCTCGGCGGTATCTTCGCGGGGATCGGAATTTTGTCCGCCGTCATCGGTCTTGCGATGCAGGACTACCTGAAGGATATCATCATGGGTATCCGCATCCTGACCGAAGGGATCTTCCATGTCGGCGATATCGTCGAATACAAGGGGATGCGTTCCAAGGTCATGGGGTTCGGGCTCACGAGCACCGAGCTTTACATCATCCCGAACGACGGTACGCTGTATCTTGCGAACCGCCTCATCGGCGAGATCACGCGCTTCGAGCCGACGGTCCACCGCGCCTATCTCGATATCCCGTTCTCGTATAAGGACGATCCCGCCGCCATCGGGAAACTGCTGACGGATCTTTTGCCCGAGATCGATGCGTTGCCCGGTTGCTCGGATGCGCAGTTCAGCGGCATCTGGAGCTTCGAGCTGCGCTACACGACCTACCGCGTGAGCTTCCTTTGTCCGCCGGAGGTCGAGATCGCCAGAAGTCAGACCGTCAATTTCATGGTGCGCTCCGCAGCACACAAAGCGGGTCTCCTCGCGCCTGCGGATTGATCCCAAACGAACCAACGCCCTTCGGGGCGTTTTTTGATTGCAAACACAACGAACCGTGTTATAATGACCGACGTTGATTTTCAAAAACAGAAGGAGGGGGACGGTCATGCGGTCCGTTCTTGCATTTGTCAAAAAGGAACCCGTTCTTGCGGTTTCGTTTCTCGCAGCATTCGTCAGCTGCTGCTTCGTCGCGCCCGACAGGACCTACCTGTCGTATATCGATTTCAAAACGCTTGCGTTGCTGTTTTGCCTCATGACCGTGGTCGAGGGGCTCAACCGCGCCGGTATCTTCCGGTCGATGGCATCGTTCACACTCAAAAAGTGCGGCACGTTGCGCAGTGTCGGCGTGGCGCTCGTACTCATGAGCTTCGTATCGAGCATGCTTATCACGAACGACGTCGCGCTCATCACGTTCGTTCCGTTTGCGATCCTGGTCCTGACGATGGCGAATGCGCCGCAGGCGATCGTTTGGGTCGTCGTCGTGCAGACCATCGCGGCGAATATGGGCTCGATGCTCACCCCGGTCGGCAACCCGCAGAACCTGTATCTGTTCTCGAAGTACGGTCTCGGCTTTGGGGAATTTTTCGGCATCACCGCACCGGTATGGATCGTTTCGCTCGTCGTTTGCTTGGTACTGTGCTTCGGCGTACGGAAAACGAAACTCGAACTCCCACAGATCGAAAAGACCGTTGTCGACGGCAGGTCCGCCCTCGTATACGCGGTGCTGTTCGTTGTGTGTCTGCTCGTCGTTTTCCGCATTCTGCCTTGGCCCGTGATGCTTGCGGCGGTCGTTCTCACCGCGCTTGTTGTGGACCGCGGCATCCTGAGATCCGCCGACTATTGCCTGCTGTTGACCTTTGTGATGTTCTTCGTGTTTTCGGGGAACTTATCGCGCATGGGATCCGTGCGCAATGCCCTCGGTTCCCTGCTGAAAGGGCGGGAGCTGCTCGTTTCCGCCCTGTCGAGTCAGGTCATCAGCAACGTGCCCGCCGCATTGCTGCTTTCCGCGTTCACGGATAACGCCCGCGGGCTCATCCTCGGCACGGATATCGGCGGTCTCGGTACGCCCATCGCCAGTATGGCGAGCCTCATCGGCTATAAGCTGTATTGTGCTTCGAAAGGCGCCGAGCCCGGGAAGTTCATGAAGACCTTCCTTGTACTGAACTTTTCCTTGCTGATCCTCGCACTCGCCGGCGCGAGCATGTTCCTCGCTTGAACGGTCGGTTCACGCATCCTGCACACATCGTCCTTGATGCGTTGCTTGTTCTTTGAATAACGGAAAAACAAAAAGCCACCCGCGCAGGGTGGCTTTTTGTTATATCGCGGTATCACCGACCGTCGGCACATCTTCGTCTTTTCGGAATTCCGCGATATCCTCCAGTTCGCAGTCGAGGATCTCGCACAGCCGTCCCAGCGTATAGGTGCTGATGTCGGCGTTCTTCCGCAAGCGGTCGAGCTGTCCGGTGCTGATGCGGTATTCGCGGATCAGGCGGTACTGGGATACGCCCTTCTCGCGCATCGTCTTCCACAACCGGTCGTAAACGATCATACCGCGCATCCCTTTCAATAGAATGATGAAATCATAATATTTTAATGTCAATATGTTGACAATTGCCCGAAAGCGGGCTATATTGAAATTCAACAAGGGTTTCAAGATACACGGCAAAACAACATTCAATTCGACATAACCGCATGAGCGGTAAACGGTTCGGCAAATTTTCAAAATCACGATTGGCAAAACAACGGGAATGATGCACGGGCACACACCGGTGCTTCGTGTTTCAGATATTCAATAAGAAAAAGAGAGGAAGAAAGTATGAAATCATTGGTTCTGAAATGGATGGCTGTTCTGTTGGTACTGGCAATGGCATTCCCGGCATTCGCCGAAGAATTCGCCCTCCGAAATGGAATACTGTTCGGTGATAAGAAAGAAGTAGTATTTCAAAAAGAAAAGACTTTGAAAAGAGAAAGTTCAGATTCAAATTGGTTCCAAGGTAAAATTGCAGGTTATGTTGGCGCTTCATGCGGTTTCTATTTTGATAACGAAGATAAATTAGAAAGCGTGTGTTATAGTTTTGGTCCGGCTGTTTGCTATAATAGTGATGAAATGAACAGTGTTTACAAAACATTGACCGAGAGCCTCAAAAGAAAATACGGAAATCCAATTGGGAATACCGGTGGTTTGGTAGAGCCGATCACGGGACCGGCTTTTGAGAGTCTGAAGGAATGGTATGATATCATGTATAAATTTTGGGATAACGGTGCTGTTGACTATATCAACTACGACGAGTGGGCTGTCGATTGCGGTAACTACAATGTGAAAATTGATATTGTCTCTTTCTATGTCCGCAAAGAAAATTATAATTATCAATATTTTGTCTATGTCAGCTATCATAAATACACGGAAGATGATTATAAAGAAGCTGCTAATGAAGCAGCAATGAAAGCGAATAAGGAACGCGAAGAAGTCGACAACGACATGTGAGTTTCACGCTCTTTGGAGAAAGCAATAACAAAATGGGGGAGAACATATGAAAAAAGCAGTCGGTCTTTTATTGGCGTTGCTGTTGGTATTCGCGGCGGTAACGCCCGGGTTTGCGGCATCGGGCTACTCGGATCTCATCTCGTCGATTCTCGATGACATGTCGTCGAACAACGCCCGTTGTTCGGGCGCGCCGCAACAGGCGGCAAACGGTGTTTACCGGCTTGTGGAAATGCTGGCCGTCATCGCCTTGGAGGACGGGAACGCCAAAGCCTCCGAACTTGTCACGGGCATCTTGGAAGACCGCGATGCGAACAATGCGCGTTGTTCGGGTGCGCCGCAACAGACTGCGAACGGCGCCTATCGTTGCGCGGAAATGCTCGCGGTCATCGCACTGGTCAACGACAGTTCGGGCGTATACGGTGATTTGATCACCGGCGTGCTCGACGATATGTCTTCCAACAACGCAAGCTGCAACGGTGCTCCGCAGCAGATCGCAAACGGTCTGTACCGCTGTGTGGAACTGCTTGCGATCATCGCATATGAACTCGACAGCGGGAACCGCTATTCGGATCTGATCTCGGGCGTTCTCGATGACATGTCTTTCAACAACGCGCGTTGCTCGGGTGCGCCGCAGCAACAGGCGAACGGTGCGTACCGCATGGTGGAACTGCTGAGCATCATCGCGATGGAAAAGAACACCTCGGGCAGATATACCGATTTGATCAGCGGTGTCCTGGACGATATGAGCAAAAACGACAAAAGCTGCAACGGCGCGCCGCAACAGCTTGCCAACGGTTTGTACCGTTGCGTCGAGATGGCGTCCGTGATCGCGATCGCCAACCAATAACCGACTCCCAAAAACAAAAAAGCCACCCCGCAGGGTGGCTTTTTTCCATCTCGTTTACAGCCCCTTGATCGCTTCCTTGTCCAGTACTTCGATACCGCCGGAAGTCAGGGCTTTCTCCGCTTCGGCGACATCCGAAACGCGCAGCACCACGTAAGCGCCGGTCGCCGTGGGGGCGGTGAAGGCGTACATGTATTCGACGTTGATCGCGGCGTCGTCCAGCACGGAAAGGATGCCGCACAGTGCGCCGGCCTTGTCGTCCATCTTCGCCGCAACGACATCGGTCGCGCGCACGAGGCACGAATCGGAAAGTACCGCAACGGCCTTTTCGGTATCACCGACGATGAGGCGGATCACGCCGAAATCCTGTGTGTCTGCGATGCTCATCGCACGGATGTTCAAGCCGGCTTCGGAAACGGCGCGCAAGGCTTTGACGAGGCTGCCCTGCTTGTTCTCCACGAATACGGAAAGTTGTTTGACGGACATACGTTTCCTCCTTTTCTCAGACGAGTTTGCGCTTGTCGATGACGCGCACGGCCTTGCCCTCGCTGCGGGCGATGGTCTTCGGGTCGGTCAAGTGCACCTTCGCGCCGATGCCGAGCATCGTGCGGATCGCGCCTTCCAGCGCCTTTTCCTTTTTCTGGTTCTCGGAAATGATATCGCTGAACTGGTCGGGGGTGAGCTCGACATAGACATCCAGCGTATCCGTGTTGTTCACACGGTCGACGACGATCTGGTAGTTCGGCGAATAGCCCTCGTTCAGCAGCACGGTCTCGATCTGGCTCGGGAACACGTTGACGCCGCGGATGATGAGCATGTCGTCGCTGCGTCCCATGGGCTTGGACATCTTCACATGGGTGCGTCCGCAGCTGCACTTCTTGCGGGAAAGCACGCAGATATCACGTGTGCGGTAGCGGAGGAGGGGGAAGCCTTCCTTGTCGAGCGAGGTGAATACCAACTCGCCCTTCGAACCCTCGGGCAGCACTTCGCCGGTCTCGGGGTCGATGATCTCGGCGTAGAAGTGGTCCTCGTTGATGTGCATACCGGTCTGCTCTTCGCACTCGAAGGAAACGCCGGGGCCGGTCGTCTCGGTGAGACCGTAAATGTCGTAGGCTTTGATGCCGAGCTTCGCTTCGATGTCGCGGCGCATCTCCTCGGTCCAGGGCTCGGCGCCGAAAATGCCCGCTTTGAGCTTGTTGTCTTCGGGCTTGTATCCCTTTTCGGCAAGCGTCTCGGCGATGAACGCGGCGTAAGAAGGCGTGCAGCAGAGAATCGTCGAACCGAGGTCCATCATGAACTGGATCTGGCGGTCGGTGTTTCCGCTGGACATCGGCAGCGTCAGGCAGCCGACCTTGTGCGAACCGCCGTTCAGACCGGGACCTCCGGTGAACAGACCGTAACCGTAGCAGACCTGGCAAACATCTTCATTCGTACCGCCCGCCGCAACGATGGCGCGCGCACAGCAGTCTTCCCAAAGATCGATGTCCTTTTGCGTGTAGAAAGCAACGACGCGTTTGCCCGTCGTACCCGAGGTGGACTGGATGCGGACGCAGTTTTTGAGGTCCGTTCCCAACAGCCCGTAAGGATACGCCTCGCGGAGATCGGCCTTGGTCAAAAACGGCAGCTTGTGGATGTCGTCGATCGAACGGATATCGTCCGGCGTTACGCCTTTTTCTTCCATCAGGTGTCTGTAGTACGGAACGTTATCGTAAACGTGGCGGACTTGTTTGACCAGCTTCTCGTTCTGGATCCGGACGATCTCTTCGCGGGAAGCGCACTCGATTTCCGGTTGATAGTAATTTGCCATCGGGGTGCTCTCCTTTGTTCGGCGGAGGGATACGTGCTTCGGTATCTCCGCCATATGTTATTGATATGAATATATAATATACGAAATATAGAATTTGTCAATGACAATTCGCAAATCCCGAAGCGCCGGAAAGGAAAAACCGCGGTTTCCGTGAGTTTTTGAAATCGGACCCTCGGCATATGAAGGGCACAATAGAAAAAAACGATAGCGCGTCGCGCGGAAAGAGGATATCATGGCATTCGATATACCTCCCGGCAGGAATGTACCCCCGCCGGGTCCGATGAATCCACGGAGATAACGATGAAAACATTCAAAACAGCATTTTTGCATACCCTGCCGATCATGTTCAGCTATGTGTTCCTCGGCACGGCGTTCGGGATCATGATGCATGATGCCGGGTACGGTGCCGGCTGGTCGGCAGCGGCGAGTATCTTCATTTACACCGGCGCCTTTCAAATGGCTCTTGCGGGCTTTCTCAAAGCCGGGGCGGCGATCCCGTCGATTTTGATCACGGCGTTCGCGCTCGGCAGCAGGCATGTGTTTTACGGCATCAGCTTCATCGAAGACTTCAAGCGCATGGGCAAGCGCATGCTGTATATGATCTTTTCTCTGACGGATGAGACCTACGCCTTGTACTGTGCACCCGCACCGGTGGGGGAAGGCGTTTCGTTGGAAGATTACCGCTTTGCCTCGGCGATCCTTTGTCAGCTGTACTGGGTCGCGGGTTCGGTGCTCGGTGCCGTGATCGGCAACGTGGTGCCCTTCGATTTCACCGGCATCGACTTTACGATGACCGCTTTGTTCGTCACCGTGTTCATCGACCAGTGGCGGAATACGAAGGATCACCGCGCGGCGCTCACCGGGCTCGGTGCTTCGGTGCTGTGCCTGTTGCTGTTCGGCAAAAGCAATTTCATTTTGCCTGCGTTGCTGATCGCGTCCGTCGTCCTCGTGGCGATCGCACGAAAGGAGGAAAACGGCGATGTCCGTTGAAACGCTGTTCGTTGTATTCGCGGGCGCGGCGCTCATCACATTCGGTCTGCGCGCGTTGCCCTTCGTCCTGTTCGGGCGTTCCAAAGAAGTACCTGCCGTCGTGCGGCGCCTTGGGGATCTGCTGCCGTTCGCGGTCATTGCGGCGCTGGTCGTTTACTGCCTGAAGGATCTCACGACAAACGGTCTTGCGATGAACCTCAAAACGCTCCTTGCGGTCGCTGTCGTTTCAGGCATGCACCTTTGGAAAAAGAACACCATCCTCTCCGTTGCCGTGGGCACTGTATGCTATATGCTGCTTTTGCGCATCTGAACCGAAGAGAAAGCGAAACGCCTCCGTTCCCGGCGGAAAACGGAGGCGTTTTTCATTTGCTGTATGCGTTGCAATGCCGCTTTACGGCTTCGAAGGTCTCATCGCTGAGGTAGTGCTCGATGCGGCAGGCGTCCTCGGCGGCGGTTTCTTCCGAAACGCCGAGCCCGATCAGGACCTTGGTGATCACCGTGTGCCGCTCATAGATCTTTTCGGCTTTTTCCAAGCCGGTCGCGGTCAGCGTGATGAAGCCGTTTTTGTCGGTTTCGATCCATCCGTCCTTTTTCAGCAACCCCATCGCGCGGCTCACCGACGGCTTCGAATAGCCCATCGATTCGCACACGTCGATCGCGCGCACGGCGGATTTCGTCCGCGCCAGAACGTAGATCGTTTCCAAATACATTTCGCCGGATTCGAGCATGCTTCCTTCTCCTCGGGGTGTCATTGGGGGTAGCTTATCATGAAACCGGGATTTTTTCAATCTTCGCTGCGCGGGTCGCTTGACAAGTTAGCCTGTGCTAATTAAAATTCAAATGGTAGGTTAGCGAAGACTAACCGTATGCGAAGCCGCTCAAAACAAAAGCTCATACAGCGTCTTCACGAAGAAGATGCCGAGCACGCCGAGCATCACGGGGCGGACGATCCGCGTGCCGTCCTTGAGAAACAGCGAACTGCCGAGCCGTGCGCCGAGCATCGAGCACAGCGCCGCGGGCAGACCCAGAGCGAAGATCGCCTTGCCCGAAAGCGCATAGGTCACGAGGGAGCCGATGTTGGTCGAAAAATTGACTGCTTTCGAAAGCCCCGCAGCGTTGCGCACGTTCATCTTCGCAACGCCGGTGAACAGCAACAGCAGAAACGTTCCCGTTCCGGGTCCGTAGAAACCGTCGTAAACGCCGAGCAGTAAGGAGATCAGGGCCGTGAACGCGTACAGCCTGCAGTCGGAAAGCGGCGGACCGGAAGGTTCGTCCTTCAAGCCCTTGCCCGCAAGCACGTAAAGCGCGGTCAGCGGCAACACGACCAGCAGGATCATGCGGAACACATCGTCGCCAATCGACAGCGCGAGTTTCGCTCCCGCGGCCGAGCCGATCAGCGCGCAGGGCACTGCGAATAGGCACTCCCGCAACGGGATGCAGCCCGCCCGTCCGAGCTTGACCATCGCAACGAAGCCTCCGCAGGAGGAGCTGACTTTATTCGTGGCGATGGCGTTGTGCGGAGGAAGCCCCGCCAACAGATATGCCGGCAAGGTGATGAGACCGCCCCCGCCGGCAATGGCGTCGACAAATCCGCCGAGAAAGACCAGCGGGCAAACGATCAGCAGCTGTGTCCACATCAGAAGGAAACGGTGTGCGGCGCTTCCGTGAACGAGGTGAACGCGGCGGTGCAGTCGCGCAGTGCGAAAACTTCGCAGTTCCCGTCGTTCTCATCGTACATGCCGCGCAGGTGCGGATACTTGTCCAGCATCGCTTTGCGCGCCGCAACGGAATCGAGTTCCTCGGCTTTCGCCGTCAGGCGCAGCCATTTGCCGTTCAGAAACGCGCAGATCTCCACACGCGGGTCTTCGTGCATCTGCTTCGAGCAGGGCTTCGATTTTCCCGTTTGAATGAGCAGCTTGCCCTCGTGGATCAGCGCGGTGCCGAAAGGACGGACACGCGGCTGCCCGTTGTCGTTCGTTGCAAGGTAATAGGTTCCGCAAGCGTCGAGAAACGCCAAGACTTCTTCCATGGTGGGTACCTCCGGTGATTTGGATTCGGTTGGATACCCGAATTATATATCTCTTTATTCGGGTTCCGCAAGAACAGCCGGTGCCGGTGACCTTCGCGGTTGACACGAAAGAACTCTTGGGGATACACTGAAATGTCGCCGAAGCGGCATATGATAAAGCACACCAACGCATGCAGATGCATGCAAAAGGAGACATAGATGAAACTATCCGAACTGACGACGGGCAAGTCCGCTGTCATCACCAAGGTCGCGGGGGAAGGATCCCTGCGCCTGCGCCTGCTCGATATGGGCATCATCCCCAAAACGAAGGTCACGCTCGTCAAGGTCGCCCCGATGGGAGACCCGATCGAGATCCGGTTGCGCGGCTATGAGCTGACGCTCCGCAAAGAGGATGCGGCTTGCATCACCATCATGACCGAGGAGGAAAGCAAATGATCTTCGCGCTTGCAGGCAACCAAAACTGCGGAAAGACCACGCTGTTCAACGTCCTTACCGGTTCGAATCAGCACGTGGGCAATTTCCCCGGTGTCACGGTCGACCAAAAGTCCGGAACCATCCGCGAAACGAAGGATGTGACCGTCGTCGACCTCCCGGGCATCTATTCGATGCGCACCTACACGCAGGAGGAGATCGTCACGCGCGATTTCATCCTCAACGGAAAACCCGACGGCATCATCAACATTGTCGACGCCACGAACATCGAGCGCAACCTGTACCTGACTCTGCAGCTGCTCGAGCTGCGTGTTCCCACGGTCCTCGCGCTCAACATGATGGATGAGGTGCACGCGAACGGCGGCACCATCAACGTCAAACTCATGAGCGAGCTGCTCGGTATCCCGGTCGTCCCGATCTCGGCGAAAAACGGCAGCGGCGTTTCCGAACTGGTCAACCGCGCGCTCGACATCGCGAAAAAGCGCGAACTGCCCAAGGTGCTCGACTTCTGTCCGGTGGGTCCTGTGCATCGCTGCATCCATGCGGTCTCCCATATCGTTGAGGATCATGCGGAACGTGCGGGCATGCCGTCCCGTTTTTCGGCAACGAAGCTCATCGAGGGCGATGAACTCATCGCGTCGCGGTTGGAACTCGATACCAACGAGCACGAGCTCATCGAGCATGCGGTCACCGAAATGGAAACGGAGTCCGGCTTCGACCGCAACGAGGCGCTCGCCGATATGCGCTACGGCTTCATCGAAAGCGTCGTCCGCAAAGCGGTCAAGAAACCGCACGAATCCAAAGAACGTTTGCGCAGTGAGAAGATCGACCGCGTTTTGACCGGGCGCTACACGGCGATCCCGTGCTTTTTCGCGGTCATGTTCCTGGTGTTCTTCCTCACATTCAACGTCATCGGCAGCTTCCTGTCGGATCTGCTTGCCACCGGCATCGAATGGTTCACCGGCGTTGCGGACGCCGCGCTTGCCGCATATGGCATCAACCCGGTCGTGCAAAGTCTTGTGATCGACGGTATCTTCGCCGGAGTCGGCAGCGTTCTCGGCTTCCTGCCCATCATCGTCACGCTGTTCTTCTTCCTGTCGATCCTCGAGGATACGGGCTACATGGCGCGTGTCGCGTTCGTCATGGACAAGCTCCTCCGCAAGATCGGGCTTTCCGGGCGCAGCTTCGTGCCGATGCTCATCGGCTTCGGTTGTACGACGCCCGCCATCATGGCGACCCGCACGCTCTCGAGCGACCGCGACCGGAAGATGACCATCCTGCTCACGCCGTACATGAGCTGTTCCGCCAAGATCCCGATCTATGCGGTGTTCTGCGCGGCGTTCTTCCCGAAGTACGCCGCCATCGCGATGATCGCTCTGTATGCTGCCGGCATCGGCGTCGGCATCCTCATCGCGCTGTTGCTGAAGAATTCGCTCTTCCGCGGTAAGCCCGTCCCGTTCGTCATGGAACTGCCGAACTACCGGTTCCCGTCGGCGAAGAACGTTGCGCTGCTGCTCTGGGATAAGGCGAAGGATTTCATCGAGCGCGCGTTCACGGTCATCTTCGTTGCGACCATCGTCATTTGGTTCCTGCAGACCTTCGATGCGCGGCTCAACGTCGTCACAGATTCCGCCGCAAGTCTCCTCGCCGGGATCGGTCGCCTGCTCGCGCCGCTGTTCCGCCCGCTCGGCTTCGGAGATTGGCGCATGGTCACATCGCTGATCTCCGGGTTCATGGCGAAGGAATCCGTCATCAGCACCCTGGCGATCCTGCTCGGCAGCTCCATGGCGGAGCTCGGCACCGTGTTGACCGCGGTCTTCACGCCGCTCAGCGCGGTCTCCTTCCTGGTGTTCACCTTGCTGTACACGCCCTGTGTCGCCGCCGTCGCGACGATCCGGCGTGAACTCGGCAGTAAGCTTCAGGCGTTCGGCGTCGTGCTGCTGCAGTGCTCGGTTGCGTGGCTCGTGGCGTTCCTCGTATACTCCGTGGGGTCGTTGCTGTGAGCGCATCGGATTATGTTGTCCTTGCGGTCGTTGCGGGGCTCGTCGTTGCGGCGTGCGTTGTGATGCGCCGCCGGAAAAAGAAGGGGAAGTGCCTCGGCTGCGGCGGGAACTGTACCTCCTGCGCGGCACGCAGCCTTTGCGGTTCGGAAAAGAACAAATGAGAATCACGGAAAACGGACTTCGGTCCGTTTTTCTTTTTAACTTGTAAAAACATCAAAGAAAATTGCAAATCGGCATGCCAAAACGGCGAAAACTTGTCAAAACATGACAATGTTTTCACATAAGATAATATATAATCTTTCGAAAAGTGATAATCCGTGTTAAAATGCAAACATCATATACGATTTGTTGCATCGCTTTGCGACCGTTCCGAAAAAACAGCGAGAAGTATCGTAAAGTGCACCGAAGGAGGCTTCCGAAAAAATGAAAAACGTTCCGATCGCCAATGAAAAAGCGCTCGTGATGCAGAGCGTCATGGGACAGGTACGCCATCCCACCGTGAAGGAATTGCCCTACCGTCTGGACTGCGAAGGTCACGCGCACATGCTGCCGAACACCGGGGCGATCGTTTACAACGTCAAAGTCGGCGACTCGGTCTACGGCTGGGCGGGCGATCATATCGAACCGGGCGTCACCATCATGAACAGCGACCACAAAGAGAACGACGGTCTCAACAACCTTGTCTGCGTCGGCAACACCGCAACGGTGATCACCGGCGATGCGAAGGGGGAGAAGGGCTTCGTCACCGGCACCCACGGCGGCGTGGAGCATGTGCTGTGCTACTTCCCGCGGGAAACGCTCGAGAAAATGACCATGCTCGACAAGGTGCAGGTCCGCGCCTACGGGCAGGGCATGGTGCTCGAAGGATTCGAAGATTCCGTCACGGTGATGAATCTCGACCCGGAGCTCTACAAAAAGATGGGTATCACCGCCGAAAACGGCGTTCTGAAAGTTCCCGTTGCGGCGGTCGTTCCGCCGTTTCTCATGGGCAGCGGCATCGGTGAACCGAGCTGCTACCACGGCGATTACGATATCATGACGCAGGACAAAGATGCGCTTGTGAAGTACGGGCTCGATAAGCTCCGTTTCGGAGATATCGTGCTAATCGAAGATCATGACAACAGCTTCGGTCGCGGCTACCTCAAGGGCGCCCGGACGATCGGCGTCGTGATGCATTCCGATTGCATCCGTATGGGACACGGCCCCGGCGTCACCTGCCTCATGACCGCAAAGACCCCCGTGATCGAACCCGTGCTTGGGCAGACGGCGAACATCGCCGATTTCATGGGCGTCTGAAAACCGTGTTTCTTTCGGACTCCGGTCCGGAAAACAGAATAGGAGGAAAACCAATGAAGAAAATCGTTTCCCTGATCCTGTGCCTGGCCATGGTGCTCGGCACCGTCTCCGTTGCGTTCGCAGAGGAAAAGGTCAAAGAGAACGTGATCGTCGCGCTCGAAGAAGACCTGACCCTCCTCGATCCGCAGCAGTCCAACGGCACCACGAACTGCATGCTCCGCTGGATGACCCACAGCACGCTCGTCGATCTCGACCTCGTCAACGGCGGCTTCGTCGCAGACCTCGCTTCGAGCTGGGAGCAGACCTCCGATGTCGATTGGGTGTTCCACCTCAACGAGAGCGCCACCTTCCAGAACGGCGATCCAGTCAAGGCTTCCGACGTCGTGTTCACCATCAACCGCGCGCGTGAATCTTCCTTCACTTCCGATAAGGTCGAGTGGATCAAGGAAGCCGTTGCGGTCGACGATCACACCGTGCAGATCACGCTGTCCGAGTCCGTGCAGGATATCCTGTTCTATCTGAGCTACTCCACCATGAGCATCCTCTCCGAAGCGGCGGTCAATGCCGATGCGGAATGGGGTCCCAACGTCGGTTCCGGTCCTTACACCCTGACCGAATGGGAATACGGCGATCACACCACGCTCGTCCGCAATGAAAACTACTGGGCGGAAATGCCGAAGACCAAGGTCTTCACCTTCCGCATCATGCCCGAAGCTTCCACCCGTCTGATCGCACTGCAGACCGGTGAAGTCGATGTCTGCACCGATCCCGCTCCCATCGAGCTGAACCACATCGAAGCGGATCAGAACCTGACCCTGCTGACCATGGCTTCCGAGAAGATGCAGTACATCACCATGAACGTCGAAAAGGCGCCCTTCGACAATGAGAAGGTCCGTCAGGCGGTCGCTTGCGCGATCAACAAGGACGACATCGTCATCGTCGCAGTGGAAGGCCGCGGCACCGTGACCAACACCTTCTTCTCCGTCGGTTACGGCCGCGATGCGGAGATCGACCTGTATCCGCAGGATATCGACCGCGCGAAGGCACTCCTGAAGGAAGCCGGCTACGAGAACGGTCTCGACATCACCATCTCCATCTCCGGTGAGGAGAAGAAGCTGCAGGCGCTCGTTATCCAGGAGCAGCTGGCTGCCATCGGCATCAACGCGTCCATCGAAGAGCTCGATATCGCGACCCTGAAGACCATGTTCAAAGAGAGCAACTATCAGATGAGCATGTACAACTGGGCGAACGACAGCGCGGGTCCCGACAACAACGTCCGTCCGATCCTCCGTTCCGGCAGCGGTTCCAACCGTTCGCACTTCGCGGATCCCTACATCGATGAGCTGATGGACAAGGCGCTCGTCGAAAAGGACGATGCGACCCGTCTCTCCATGTACAAGGAGATCCAGCGCTACGTCCTCGAAAAGGCGCCCATCGTTCCGATGTACTACAACGATCTGTACGTTGCGGCCACCAAGAACATCCGCAACCTCACGCTCGATCCGTCCTTCTGCCACCGTTACGCTTACAGCTACGTGGTCGTCGACTGATCCCGCAAACACATAAGCACCTGACAGGCTCCCTCCTCGCGGGGGAGCCTGATTCGGGAAATTTCCCCTACGAATTTTCTTGAATTACAACACTTTGGGAGGACCGGTTCTATGTATCGTTATATCCTGAAGCGTTTGCTGATGCTGATCCCGGTCATTATCGGTATCACGCTGGTCATCTATTTCACCATGGATCTCGCGCCGGGTGATCCCGTGTACCAGATCGTCAGCGAACGTGCTTCCGAAGAGGAGATCGCCGCCGCGCGCGAAGAGTATCATCTCAACGATCCCTTCCTTGTCCGTTGCGGACGCTATCTGCTGAACCTCTGCAAGGGCGACCTCGGCGTATCCTATCAGTCCAAACGCCCCGTTGCAGAAATCTACTTCTCGAAACTTCCCGCGACCCTGGCGCTCGCAGTGGCGTCCATCGTGATCGCGTTGCTGATTTCCATCCCGCTCGGTATCTACGCTGCGACGCACCAAAATTCCTGGGGTGACAGTACGAGTATGATCCTGTCGCTCGTCGGCGTTTCGATGCCGAACTTCTGGCTCGGTCTGCTGCTCGTTCTCGCGTTCGCGCTCCATCTCGGATGGCTGCCCTCGGGTGGTATGAACGGGTTTGCGAGCGTCATCCTGCCCGCGCTGACCGAAGGCGCGTACCTCGCCGGTTTCATGACCCGTACGACCCGCTCGGCGATGCTTGATACCATCCGCAGCGACTACGTGTTCATGGCGCTCGCGAAAGGCGTTTCCAAGAAGGAGTCCATCATGAAGCACGCCTTCAAGAACGCCCTGATCCCGATCGTCACGGCGGGCGGCGTCCAGTTCGCTTACGTTATGGGCGGCTGCGTCGTCACCGAAACCGTGTTCGCCTGGCCCGGCATCGGCCGCCAGCTCGTCGAAGGCATCAACCAGCGTGACATCCCCGTCGTGCTCGGCTTCATCATTCTCACGGCGATCGTCGTCTGCATCATCAACCTGATGCTCGATATCATCTACGCCTTCGTCGATCCGCGCATCAAGGCGCAGTATTCGAAGTAAGGAGGGAACCATCATGGAAAACAACCAAGGGACGCGTTCCCGCAAACAATACAAGCGCCGCAGCGCGCTGCAGGAGGTCTGGCGCCGTTTCCGCAAGAACCCCGGTGCGATGCTCGGTCTGTTCATGGTCATTCTGATCGTCGGCGTGGCGATCGCTTCCGGTTTCATTTTCGATTACCAGAAGGATGTTGTCGCCCAGCACATCACTCAGCGTCTGAAGCCCCCGTCTGCACAGCATTGGTTCGGTACCGATCAGCTCGGCCGCGATATCTTCGCCCGCGTGCTCTACGGTGCCCGTTATTCGCTGTCCATCGGTCTTATCGCAGTCTGTGTTTCGCTCATCGTCGGCGTTACGCTCGGTGCGATCGCGGGCTATGTGGGCGGTATCGTCGAAAACATCATCATGCGTGTCGTCGATATCTTCTTGGCGATCCCCAGCATCCTGCTCGCCATCGCGGTCGTTTCCGCACTCGGTCAGAGTGCGCTCAACCTCATGATCGCCGTCGGTCTCTGTACGGTCCCGTCGTTTGCGCAGGTCGCGCGCGCTTCCGTTCTGACCGTCCGCAACAATGAGTACGTCGAGGCGAGCCGTGCCATCGGTGCGACGAACTGGCAGGTCATCCGCTCGCACATCCTGCCGAACAGCCTTTCGCCCATCATCGTTCAGGCGACGCTGCGCATCGGTTCTGCGATCATCTCCGCGTCCGCGCTGAGCTTCCTCGGTCTCGGCATCCCGCTGCCCGCGCCGGAGTGGGGCGCCATGCTGTCCGAAGGACGTCAGTACATCCGCGACTATTCCTACATGACCCTGTTCCCGGGTCTTGCGATCCTGCTGACCGTTATCTCCTTCAACCTCATCGGCGACGGTCTGCGCGACGCGATCGATCCGAAACTCAAACGATAAGGAGGGAAGACCATGGCTGAAGAAATCAAAAACAACGACACGGTCCTTTCCATCAAAGATCTCGTTGTCGAATTCGTGACCGACGATGAAGTCGTCCATGCGGTCAACGGAATCAACATCGACCTGAAGCGTGAGCGCACGCTCGGTCTCGTCGGCGAGACCGGCGCGGGCAAAACGACCACCGCCCGTGCGATCCTGAACCTCGTTCCGAATCCGCCGGGAGTCATCAAAAACGGCGAGATCATCCTCGAGGGGCGCAACGTTCTGAAAATGAACGACCGCGAGCTCGAGCAGATGCGCGGTAAGGACGCGGCGATGATCTTCCAGGATCCCATGACCGCGCTCAACCCGGTCTACACCGTCGGTGAGCAGATCGCCGAGACCCTGCAGCTCCACGAGGGCATTTCCCGCGCCGAGGCGATGAAGCGCGCGGGGGAGATGCTCGAAGTCGTCGGCATCCCGGCGAGCCGTATGAACGAGTATCCGCACCAGTTCTCCGGCGGTATGAAGCAGCGCGTCGTCATCGCGATCGGTCTTGCGTGCAACCCGAAGCTGCTCATCGCCGATGAGCCGACCACCGCGCTCGACGTGACCATCCAGGCGCAGATCCTCGAGATCATGGTCGAACTCAAAAAGAAGTACAAGATGTCCATGATCATGATCACGCACGATCTCGGCATCGTCGCCGAGGTCTGCGATGAGGTCTCCGTCATGTATGCGGGCCGCGTCATCGAGCACGGAACGCTGGAGGATGTCTTCGAACGCACCATGCATCCCTACACGGAGGGGCTGTTCAACAGCCTCCCGAACATCGAGGACCGCACGGCAAAGCTCAAGCCCATTCCGGGTCTCATGCCCGATCCGACGAACCTGCCGGAAGGCTGTGCCTTCGCGCCCCGTTGCCCGTATGCGACCGAAGCGTGCCGGAAGACCAAGCAGCGTGAAGTCTGGGTCAGCGACACGCACATGATCTCCTGCTCCCGCTACGATGAGCCCGACTTCCACATCGAAAGGAGGATCGAAGACTGATGGCAGACAACATTCTCGAGGTCAAAGATCTCACCAAATATTTCAAAACCCCGAAGGGGATGCTGCATGCGGTCGACCATGTCAACTTCACCATCGGTCGCGGCAAAACGCTCGGCGTCGTCGGTGAATCCGGCTGCGGCAAGTCCACGACAGGTCGCTGCATCCTGCGCCTCATCGAGCCAACGAGCGGCGAAGTGCTGTTCGACGGCAATGATGTCGCAAAGCTCGGCAAGCGCGAAATGCGCGCCATGCGCAAGGACATGCAGATCATCTTCCAGGATCCGTACTCCTCGCTCGATCCCCGCAAGTCGGTCAACCAGATCATTGCGGAACCGCTCATCCTGAACAAGATCCTCAAGGACAAGCGCGAGATCGAGGAACGCGTTTTCGAACTGATGGATACGGTCGGTCTTGCGGAACGTCTCGTCAACGCGTACCCGCACGAACTCGACGGCGGACGCCGTCAGCGCATCGGCATCGCCCGCGCGCTGGCGATGGAACCGAAATTCATCGTCTGCGACGAACCGGTCTCCGCACTCGACGTCTCCATTCAGGCGCAGATCCTGAATCTGCTCGAAAAGCTGCAGGAGGAACGCGGTCTCACGTACATGTTCATCACGCACGATCTGTCGGTCGTCAACCATTTCTCGGATGACATCGCCGTCATGTATCTCGGGCAGATCGTCGAAAAGGCACCCGCGGAAGAACTCTTCGCGCACCCGCTGCATCCCTATACCGAGGCACTGCTCTCCGCGATCCCCGTGCCGTCGCTCCGCAACCGCAGAAAGCGCATCACCATCAAGGGCGAGATCACCAGCCCCATCGACCCGCCGAACGCCTGCCGTTTCGCGAGCCGCTGCCAGTATGCATGCGAAAACTGCAGAAACGGTGTTCCGCAGCTCGTCGAAGTCCGTCCCGAACACTTTGTGGCGTGTTCCCGCCTTGCGGATATCCGCGATATCAACGGTTGAACCGAAAGGATAACGAATGAACGTTTACGATTTTGATGAAACCCTGTTCTACGGGGACAGTGAGGACCGTTTCTTCCAGTTCATCTTCCGCAAGAAGGGCTATTTCTTCTGCAAGCTGAACTACAAATGGAACGAGTTCAAGCTCCGTCGCGGCTGGGCGACCAAGACCGAGACCCGCGAGGCGGAGTATGCTCCCGTGCTCAAGCGCATCGCGGAAACCGAGGATTTCGACAAGCTGCTCGAAGCCTATTGGGATGAAGTCGAGCAGTACATGATGCCTTGGTACGACGGCGTGAAGAAGCCCGACGATATCATCGCGTCCGGTACGCCGCGCTTCATCATGGAACCCATCGTGCGCCGCCTCGGGTTGAAGAACCTCGTTGCGACCGAGATGGACCGCGTCACCGGCAAGTGCACCGGAAAGTTTGCAGTTGCGGAAGCGAAGCTCGTCAACTTCGAGCTGCAGTACGACTGCAAGGATATCGACAACTTCTACAGCGACGCGTATTCCGATCACTTCATCGCGGACAAGGCCAAGAAAGCCTGGCTGATCTACGAAGAGAACGGCGAACGCAAGCAGATGGAATGGAACGAGTACTTCCGCCTCCATCCCGAAAAGGCCGTCATTCCTTACAAGCGCTGAACGATACCGCAAAAACGGTCTCCCCGAAGCAGGGGAGACCGTTTTTTGTCGGCTTTTGTCTGTGGGGCAGAGGAAACTTTGCAAAGAAGAGAACAACTCGTCAAAAAATGACAAACTTTCGGGAAATAAAAAATTTTTCGGCGCATTGTAAAATGAAGATGAGCATTTAGGAGAATAAAAAGGTCCATAGCG
>JAUNCT010000021.1 GCA_030526425.1 Clostridia bacterium | reverse complement strand
GTGAAACCAATAAAAAAGAGCCCTTCGGGGCTCTTTTTTATTGTCCGGTCAGGTATGGCGCGAGGATCGTACGGTGCATTCCGATCATGTCGTCGACGGAAAGGGACTGCCCATCGCGCAGGGTGAGCCGTACCCAGGTCATGTGGGTCATCAGCAGCATTTGCAGCACCGTCTCGCGTTCTTCCCGCGAGAAATCCGCACGGAAAACACAGGTTTCGGTCAGCGTCGTCATGCCGCCCGCAAGGCGCCGGCGGAGCGTAGCGTTGTGCGCGTTCGGTTTGCAGTCGAGCTCGTCGTCCAAAAAGAAGAACGCATTCGTCTCGATCGTCACGAGCATCCGGCGGAACTGTTCCAACAGGTCTTCGAGCGTGGCAATGGGCGTTTCGAAATAGGTCTCGCCGAAAGAACGGTCCATGAGTGCGGTGACGATGTCCGTTTTGTGCGGGAAATAGTAGGTGAGGTTTCCGGGACTGATGCCGGCTTCTTCCGCAATGCGGCGCATCGTCACGTTGCGGTAGCCGTAGCGGTTGAACAGCCCGCGGGAGACCGTCAGGATCTTTTCTTTCGTCTGCATAAACGCACTCCTTTTCGGGAAAAATCATAACACAGAAACCGGCAACGGGCAAACCGACGGGAACGGAAAAGACCGCCCCCGAAGGGGCGGCCCTGCAAACGATCGCTTATTTCGCCAGTTCTTCCGCGAGAACGCGGCCGACCTGGTAACCCGAGGTCAGCGCCCAGCCGTTGGCTGCGCCGCCGAAGGTGACATAGGCTTTCTTCTCGGTGTAGAGAACGCCCATGGAGTCGGTGCCGATCGCGTAGAGACCGTCGATCTTGGTCTCGTGATCGGCCTTCAGAACATGGTAGTTCACATCGATGTCCAGACCACCCGCAGTGGTGTAGCAGTACGGCGCACCGCACATCGCATAGTACGGACCTTCCGCGATGGCGTCGAGGTATTCGGGCTTCTTGCCGAATTCCTTGTCTTCGCCGGCAACACAAGCCGCGTTGTAGGTCTCGACGGTCGCAACGAGCGTTGCGGGGTCGATGCCGAGCAGGACGGCGAGCTCTTCGAGCGTGTCCGCCTTATAGGCGATGCCCTGTGCGATGGCATCTTCGAGGACTTCGTATGCGTTCGGGATCGCGATGCCCTGCGGGATCGCACCCTGGTAGCCGAGGTAGATCGTCGCGGGACCCTGCGGCGTGAACTTGAAGCCGTTGTCGCGGATATCGTCGATCTGCGTGCTCGACCAGATGGAGAAGAAGCGCGGACCGGCGATCCAGCTGTTCAGCATGGCGACCTGCTCCTCGTTGGTGAAGCGCTCACCGTGCTTGTTGACGGACAGGGAGTTGGCGGAGATGGTCATATCGAGCGGCAGGTCGCCTTCGCTCCAAACGAGCGGACGGCCGGTACGGGCGCCCATCTGACCTTCGACCACGTGGGTCGGATAGCCGGCGAGGAAGCTCGTGGTACCTGCGTTGTGGACCATCGGCGCGATACCGATGTTGAAGGTGCCGGCACCCGCTTCGAGTGCGGCTTCGATCATCTTACCGTCATTGGAGTGGAGACCGTAGCACTTCCAGTCGCCCTTCAGCTCGTAATACTCTTCGGAGAGGTATTTCTCTTCCATCTCGGGGTTGCCCGCGAAACCGCCCGTTGCGAGAACGACGGCGTCGGCATAGATGGTGTACTCGGTGCCGGTGATCTTGTTGTACGCCTTCACGCCCTTGACGGCTCCGGTCTCATCGGTGATGAGCGCGTACGCTTCGGTCTCGAGCATGTACTGACCGCCTGCTGCGGTGAAGTCGGCGATGACACCGTCGAAGTAACGCTCGATGAACGCCTTGTTCGCGCCGACGGTGTTCGGCAGGAACTGGAACTTGACGGCGTAAACGTCGGCCGCGGTGAAGCCGGTCTTCGGCCGGTAGTCGTACTCGAAGCCGTTCTCGTAGTGCGCCCAGTCGAGCGCTTCGCCGGATTCGTAGATGATCTTGTCGACCATTTCTTCCTTCGCGTCGCCCTCGGTGTAAGCCATCCAGGCGGCCTTCATGGCGTCGGCGTCGGTGAAGTCTTTGCCTTCGTTGTACTCGGCCTTGATGCGCGGCGGGTTGATCGCCATGCACTCACTTGTGAGACCGGTGGTGCCGCCGTAACGGCAGGCCTTGTCGATCGCGAGGACGGACAGACCGCTTTCCTGCGCGCTGACGGCCGCCATCGCACCGGAACCGCCCATACCGACGACGAGGACCTGCGTGTTGAGCTCGACCTCACCGCCGATGCGCGCGGGCTCGGTATAGAAAGCGGAGACCGCTTCGGGGTCGCATTCCGCGGCGGCGAGCGCCTGCAGGATGCAGTCTTCCACGGCGGCTTTCACGGCTTCGCTGGTCAGCGTGGCACCGGTGAGCGCGTCGACCTTCACGGACTGGGATTCGAGGATCCGCGGAACGAGGGTCTTGACAACGGCGTTGACGATCGGCGGCGTATCGGAGATGTTGACGGTGTCGACCTTGACGTCGATGATCTTGTTGTGGCTGAGGATCGTGGTCACGGTGATGGGTTCGCACAGGGCGAAGCCGTTCTTCTTTGCCGTGTAGGTGCCGGCTTTCATGTTCACGGTGACGTTCTTCTTTTCGATCAGACCGGCTTCGGTCATGGCTTCCTTGGCGGCAAGCTTGATGGCAGTGGAACTGATCGTCGCGCCGGAGACGGCTTCGACATCCCAGGTGCCGGCTTCCTTGATGCGCTCGGGCATCATTTCCACCGCGCGGGAGCCGATGCCGGCGGTCTCGTTCGCACCTTCGACGGTGACGTCCGCGATCGCGCCGTTCTCAACGGTGATGGCAACGGTGACATCGCCGCCGAAGCCCTTCTGGCTTGCCGTGTGGGTTTCGGCCATCGCTGCGACCGAACCGGTCAGAAGCATTGCCGCTACGGCTGCACACAACAGTTTTTTCATGGTTTCTCCTCCTCTTTCTTGTTGGGCCCTCTCGACCCGTCTATAATGAAACTGTAAACCCTCCGACGGCTTGAGGGTCAAGAGAAAACGATAAAAAAACATTCATTTCGGATTCGGAGAAGACATGCGCTATACGGTGAACAAAATATCGGAGCAGAGCGGGCTTTCCAGACAGACGATCCGCGAATACGCGGATGCCGGGATCTTGTCCTGCACCGTGGATGAGAAGAACAATTACCGGTACTTCGATGCGGACGCCGTCAACAGGATGAATGCGGTACGCCGCCTGAGCCTGATGGGATTTTCCCGCGAGGAGGTTTGCGAACTTGTCGGCGCGATGCCCGTTGCCGGGTTCGAAGAGGCGGTCGGGCGACGGCTTCTCGCCGTGCGGGAAGAGGCGCGGCGCTACGGAGAGATCGCGGAACTGCTGACCGAACTGCGGGAAGGTTCGGCGTTGGTGCGTTCACTCGGACCCGAAGATATGGTCCTGCGCGATGTGGGACCGCTCTATTGTCTGGATTACCGCAGAAACGAGGAATTGTTACTGGACGGAAAGGAGGGAGCCCGGCTCCTGAATGCATGGATGGAGCAGGCGATGTACACGAAGAATTATTCGCCTTGCCCGCACATCCTCGAAGAGCGGCAGATGGAAGAACATATCATCGGTCTGGTCGTCGAGGCGTCGTACGCCGGGCATTTTCCGCTGGAAGCACCCGTATTCCGGAGGGAACGAGCGCAGTGCGCCTGTTTTTCGTTCGAACATGACGATGAGATGCATCCGAAACCGCGCTCCGCTGCGTTTTACCGTGAAAAAATGGCTGCGGCGGGATTGAAGCCTGCGGGGGAGGCGTTCATCATCGGCTATCTGCCGCTTGGGGAGAACGGGAAAAAGAAATTCATCACGCTGCTGCACATCCCGGTGGAAAGGGTCTGAAGCGGGTGTGCGGAGGTGCCGAAAGGGAACACAAAAAAGCCGCGGTTCTCGAAGGAACGCGGCTTTTCGGGCAAAAAACAAGGACCGTTTCCGGTCCGCCCTCTATCTGTTCGGCCCGTCGGCCGAGAATTCTCCTGTTGGGCCCTTGCGGGCACCGCTATGTGAAACGGCCTTGCGACCGGGATCTCCCGAATGCGGTCTTGCAACCGCCGTTCTATGTTACGCAGCCGTTCGGCTGTTGATTCCCTTTGGAAGCCCTTTCGGGCATCCTCTATTTTCACGGCCCGTCGGCCGGTTGTTCTCCGCGAGAGCCCTTTCGGGCGCCCTGTATGTTCTCGGCCCGTCGGCCGCTTCTTCCCATAAAAAAGGTCCGAAATGAATCGGACCTTTTTTGTTGGCTCCCCAGGTAGGACTCGAACCTACAACAACCCGGTTAACAGCCGGGTGCTCTGCCATTGAGCTACTGAGGATCGCTGTTTCGAACAGTATTCATTATATTCGGGCGGACCCGGTCTGTCAACAAGTTTTTTGTATTTTGCGCAAAAAATTCGTTGCGGATGAGGGAGTCGTGTTGAAGGGACGGAGAAAAGGGACGGGGAAAACCGTTTCCTGCGGTTTTCCCCGGGAAGCAGATCAGATCCGGTAATATGCTTTGTACCATTCCGCGAACCGTCTCAAGCCGGTGCGCAGGGGCGTTGCGGGTTTGAAGCCGAAGTCCCGCTCGAGCGGAGTCGTGTCCGCGTAGGTCACGGGGACATCGCCGGGCTGCATCGGTACGAGCTTTTTGTGCGCCTCGAAATCGTAATCCGCGGGCAGGACCTCTGCTCGGACCAGCTCTTCCTGCAGGATGCGTACGAAATCCAACAGGTTCACCGGGTCGTTGTTGCCGATGTTATACACCGCGCACGGCGGCACGGGCAGACCGTCCGCTCCGGTCTTGCGCTCGGGAGCACCCTGCATCACGCGCTTGACGCCTTCGACGATGTCGTCCACATAGGTGAAGTCGCGCTTGCAGTTGCCGTAGTTGAAGATCTCGATCGTTTTTCCGGCGCGCAGCTTGTCCGTAAAACCGAAATAGGCCATGTCCGTGCGGCCGGCGGGACCGTATACGGTGAAAAAGCGCAGACCCGTCATGGGGATATCGTACAGCTTCGCATACGCGTGCGCCATGAGCTCGTTGCTCTTTTTCGTGGCGGCGTAGAGGGAAACGGGGGAATCCACCTTGTCGTCCGTCGAATACGGGACCTTCGCGTTCGAACCGTAAACGGAGCTCGAAGAGGCGTATACGAAGTGGAGGACGCCCTCTGCACCGTCGTCCGTACTGTGACGGCACGCTTCGAGCAGGTTGTAGAAGCCGATGAGGTTCGAGCGGATGTACGCGTCCGGGTTGGTGATGCTGTAGCGTACGCCCGCCTGCGCCGCCAGGTTCACCACGACCGACGGACGGTATTCGGAAAAGATCTTGCCGATGAGCGCGGCGTCCGCGATGTCGCCTTCGGTGAAGATCCATTCCGAACCGCTTTGGGTCGCGGAAAGCTTTGCGATCTCTGCGAGGCGCCAGCGCTTCATTTCCACGGGGTTGTAATCGGTCATGACGTCGATGCCGACGATGCGGATATCCCGCACGGTCCGCAACAGCCCCATCACGAGGTTCGAGCCGATAAAGCCCGCTGCGCCGGTGATGAGGACCGTTCTTCCGGTCAAATCGATGTGTTGCATCGCCGCTCCTTTCAGTCCCTGCGGAAGATGTCGCGGGTGTAGACCTTTTCGCGGACATCGTCCAGACACGGGTCGTAACGGTTCGCGATGATCGCCCGGGAGATGGCTTTGAATTCGCCGAGGTCGCCGATGACACGGCTGCCGAAGAACGTGCTGCCCGCGGGAAGCGTCGGCTCGTAAATGACGAGCGTCGCGCCCTTCGCTTTGATGCGCTTCATGACGCCCTGGATGGAGCTTTGACGGAAGTTGTCCGAGTTCGATTTCATCGTCAGGCGGTATACGCCGATGATGACCTCATGCTCCTTGGCGGCGTCCCAGCTGTCGTTCGCTTCGTAAGCGCCCGCAAGCTCGAGAACGCGGTCCGCGATGAAGTCCTTGCGGGTGCGGTTCGATTCCACGATGGCGCTCATCATGTTTTGCGGAACATCGCGGAAGTTCGCGAGCAGCTGCTTGGTGTCCTTCGGCAGGCAGTATCCGCCGTAACCGAAGGAGGGGTTGTTGTAATGGGTGCCGATGCGCGGGTCGAGACAAACGCCGTTGATGATCGCGGCGGTGTCGAGCCCCTTCGACTCCGCATAGGTGTCGAGTTCGTTGAAGTACGAAACGCGGAGGGCGAGATAGGTGTTCGCGAACAGTTTCACGGCTTCCGCTTCGGTGGAGCCCATGAACAGCGTCTCGATCTCCTGCTTCAGCGCACCGCGGCGGAGCAGCGCCGCAAAGGTGTGCGCGGCTTCTTCGGTCGCCGCATCGCAGGAAACGATGATGCGCGAGGGATACAGGTTGTCGTACAGGGCCTTCGACTCGCGCAGGAATTCGGGGCTGAAGAGGATGCGGTCCGTGCGGAAACGCTCGCGGACTTTGGCGGTGAAGCCGACGGGGATCGTCGACTTGATGACCATCACCGCGTCCGGGTTGACCTTCAGCACCGTTTCGATCACCGATTCGACGGCCGAACAATCGAAAAAGTTCTGCTTGCTGTCGTAGTTCGTCGGGGCGGCGATGACGATGAAGTCGGCATCGCGGTAGGCGGTCTCCGCGTCGAGCGTCGCGGTGAGATCGAGTTCCTTTTCCGCAAGATACTTTTCGATGTATTCGTCGCAGATGGGGCTCTTGCGGGCGTTGATCATCGCCACCTTTTCGGGGATGATGTCCACCGCGGTGACGTGGTTGTGCTGTGCAAGGAGCGTTGCGATGGAAAGACCGACGTAACCGGTGCCCGCAACGGCGATGTTGAAACGCTTTTCGGGGGCGGGGCGAACCGCCGGCTTCGGTGCCGCGTCTTCCATCAGGTCGGAATATTCGAAACCGAGGGTCTCGCCGAGCGCTTCGATCTGCTCGGTGGAGGGGGAGTATTCGCCTTTTTCGAGCCGCCCGATCATCGAGCGGTTCATCCCGGTGGCTTCGGCAAGCTGTGCCTGCGTGAGCCCCGCCTGTTTGCGCTTGCGCACGGTGATGGCGGAGAGTTTTTCGACGGAGAGTTTTCGCATGAGACCATGCTCCTTTCAACACGCCGCAAGTATGCTTTCGGTCAAAAGCATACCGGGCGGCATGGATATTTCGGATGATACCGATTATAGCATTTTAGGAGACAAAGTCAACGAAATACACGGAAAACGGAAGGATTATGATACCGAAAACATCATTTTGAAGACGCGGAGGTGAAAAACATCCGGAATCATACATGTTTCGGAACCGGATTTTCCGGAAACCGTTGACCGGCGCGCTTCCCGCACCGGACTGCGGTGGAAGCGCGGTGGATGGATCGCGCGGCATTGGTGGAAAACATCCGGGATCTTTTCGGGGGATAACCACGGGCTTTCCACAAGGTTATCCACAACGATCCACCGGAAAAACACCCAAAACGAGGGGGCATGTGGATAAAGCGGTGGTCAATGTGGATAACTTTTCCTTGCCCCGGTGTGGATTCTGTGGTGGATAACCCACGGGTCTGCGGTGCATAAACCACCGAAATACAGCGGTTTCGGACGCTTTTCTTTGGCGTTCTCGCCTTGTGGAACGCAAAAATGAAGTGCCCCAAGATATTGTGGATAAGTGGAAAACCGGTCGGCAGAGGAGTGCAACGGCGCAAAACGGGCTGCGGGGCGTTTTTTCGCCCTGCGGGAAGTGTTATAATCAACACAGAACGACAAAATCACCGAGCAGCGGCGGACCCGGGAGTGTCCGCCGCGGAAAGGAAACCGAATGCGCTTATTCATCGCGGTCCCCGTGCCACCGGATATCCGGCGTGCGGCGGCGGATACCGACCGCAAGCTCCGCGCCTACGGCGCGACGGGACGTTTTGTTCCCGGCGGCAATTATCATATCACCATGCACTATATCGGCGAGAGCAACGACCTGGTCGAGGCGGCGGAGGCTATGCACGAGGCGGCGCACGACGCGCGTCCGTTTTTGCTGCGCCTGACGGATTACGGCACATTCTCCTCCGGGACCGGGCGCACGGGGTACATCGGCGTATCGGATGAAACCGGAGAACTCGCACGGCTGTACGAGGTGCTCGAGGACGCGCTGTGGGACCGCGGTTTCACCAGAAACCGCACACGCCTGGTGCCCCATATCACGCTCGGCCGAAATATCAGCGGGGATGAGGGGTTCTCCTGCCCGCGCCGTGAAGCGTTCACGGCGAACGCGCTCGTTTTGTATGAATCGCGTGCGGTCCGCGGCGGGATCGAATACGTGCCCGTACACAAGGAGCGGATCGAATGAGCGCGCTCACGATTCTGACGGGACCCGCAGCAAGCGGTTGCCGGGAGGAACTGTACCGCAGGGCGGCGGATTCCGCGCGCGGGGGGAAGGAAACCATCGTCATCGTGCCGGAACAGGCAACCTTCGGTGCCGAACGCCGTTTGGCGGAAATGATGGACGGGTTCATCGGTCTCGAAGTGCTGTCCATGAAGCGTCTGACCGAGCGCATCCTCGAAGAGACGGGGCGGAAGCGACCCTATCTGTCGGAGCAGGGGATCGCCATGGCGACACGGCGCGTTGCGGAGGCGAACGCGGCGGAACTGACCGTTTATGCGGGCGCCGTCGGCAAAAAGGGCTTTTGCGGGGAATTGTCGGGTTTGTTCCAAAAGTTCAAGCGCGCGCTGATCGCCCCGGAGGAGCTCCGGAACGCGGATATCAAGGGCAGCCCTTTGATGCACGATAAGCTTGCCGATATCGCGTTGTTGTACGAGAAGACGAACGCCTGGCTCGGTGAACGCTATCTGACCGAGGACGACGGCATCAACCGCGCCGCGAAGCTCATTCCGTTCTCTTCCGTCAAGGGCGCCGATGTTTACATCGACCTCGACGGAGGTCCGTTCAAATCCGCACAGTTCCGCATGCTGTTCTCCGCGGTGCTCCTTGCCGCGCGCAGTGTGACGGTCTCCGTTGCGGCGGACCCCGCCGGTATCGCTCTTCCCCTGTTCCTTCCTGCCGTTCAGCTGCTCGATTGCATCCGTTCCTGTGCCGCCGATTGCGGCGTCTCCGTGACCGAAAAATCATTTGAAGAGTCCCTTGACCGCCCCGCGGCGCTTGCGTATGCCGGAGGCTCGGTTTTTCGTCTGCCCGGAGAGCCCTTTGCGGGCGATGTATCGCCCGTGGAGATCCACGCGCTGCCGAACCGCGCACGGGAGGCGGAGCTTGTGGCGGACCGCGTGCTGGAGCTTGCGCGCGGAGGGATGCGTTACCGCGAGATGGCGGTGCTGTTTTCGGATGCCTCCTATGCGCCGCTGCTCAATCGCAGTTTTTCGCTGCGCGGGATCCCGCTGTATCTCGATGAGAAGCGTCCGCTCGTTTCGTTCGCGGCGGCGGATACGGCAGTCGCCGCCCTGACGGCGGTGGTGAACAATTACCGCACGCAGGATATTCTGCGGCTTGCGAAGACCGGGTTTGCCGGGGTGGACGAGAACGGCGCGTCGGCGCTGGAAAACTATTGCCTCAAATACGGGATCCGCCGCGGGATGTTCCAAAGGCCGTTCGAACGCGGGACCGTATGGCGCGGCGAAGGGGAACCGGACGAACGCTTCGCCGCGGAACAGGAGCGGATCCGCGAGGCGGAGCAAGCGCGCGCCGCATTGATCGGACCGCTCGAACAGCTGCGGGAGGGGCTGCATGCCCGAACCGCAGGCGAAAAGCTGTGCGCAATGACCGCATACCTCGACAGGATCGGTCTTGCCGCGGCACTGGAGGCAAAGGCGGAGCGGCTGCTCGCCGAAGAACGCCCGCGCGAAGCGCAGGAACACGGTACCGTTTGGAAGGCGCTCAAGGAGACCCTCGAAATGATGTACGAGATCCTCGGGGATATGCCCGTCTCCCGCGAGGACTTCCTTTCCGTGTTCGAGGAGGGGCTTTCGATGGAGATGGCCCGCGTCGTGCCGGATACCGCGGACCGCGTTCTGGCAGGGGACGCCGCACACACCGTGCTTTCGGGCAACGAGGTGAAAACGCTGTTTCTGATCGGAGCGAACGAAGGGATGCTGCCGAAAGACCGTCACGACGACGGACTTCTTTCGGATCATGAGCTGCGCGTGCTCAAGGACTGCGGGATCGATATCGAGAACGACGGAACGGGGTTCTGCACCGCATTGGACCGGTACGCCGTGTATCTTGCGGTGTCCGCTCCGCGGGAAAGGCTCGTGTTCTGTTACAGCCTGACCTCCGGCTCCGGCGGGTCGGAAGCATTGCCCGCGGGGTTCCTCGGGCAGTTGCGGGAGAGCATGCCCGGGCTGGAAACCCGGCTGCACCGCGGGGAAACGAACCCCGTTTCGGAGCGGTTGGGGTTCCGGATGCTTGCGGAACAACTGCGCGATGAGATCGACTGGGACAGAAAGACCCGTACCTTCACGCGCAAACGCAGTGCGGAAACGGAAGCGCTGAGGTCTTATTTCGCGGCTTGTTCCGAGTATGCTGCGCACACCGCGGCGATCGAAAAGATCGCAACGGGCATCGTGTCTTCCGATCCGCTCGGGCGGGAGATCGCGGCACGGTTGTACCGGATCGGCGCGCCCATGAGCGCAAGCCGGCTTGAGAGTTTCAACCGTTGTCCGTTCCGCCTGTTTGCGGAAAGCGGACTCAAAGCGCAACGGCGTGAGGAGGCGGAGATGCGCCCCAACGACATCGGCACGATGTTCCATTCCGCCGCGGAGATGTTCATCAAGTACTGCGTCGACAACCATGTCGATTTCGGAAGCCTGACCGAGGAGGAGACTTCTCAGATCGCGGATAAGATCCTCGCGGAAGTATTCGAACGCACGAACCACGGATTGCTGCTTTCGGATGAGCGGATGCACGCAGCACTGTTTCTGACGGTGGAAACGGTGAAGACTGCTGTGCAGGCCATCGTGCTGCAGCTGCGTTCCGGAGATTACCGGCCGCTTGCCGCGGAAGCGCATTTCGGAACGAGACCGGACAGCCTGTTCGGTCCCATCGAACTCGATCTCGGTCCGACGGGGAAGATCCGCCTCGAGGGCATCATCGACCGCGTGGATACCGCCGAGACCGGCGGAAAAACGTTGTTCCGTATCGTCGACTACAAGACCTTCGGCCGTACGATGGAGTACGGAAAGTTTGCCGCGGGCGTGACGCTCCAGCTGCCGCTGTACATGCTTGCCGCCATCCAAAACGATGCGGATGCATTGCCCGGCGGGATGTACTACATGAAGGTGCTCTCCGACCCCGTTGCGGAAGAGAAGGACGAAGACGATATTTACAATGCACTGCGGTTGACGGGGATCACGCCGGACGATCCGGAGGTGCTGCTTGCGGCGGAAAGCAAGCCCGGGCAGGGCGCGTCCGCGGTGCTTTCCGGCGTAAAGTACGTCAAGGACGGCGGGGTGTCGAAAAACAGCGCCGTCTGCGGACCGGGCGGAATGCGCCGCATGCTTGCGCATGCGAAAAAGAGCGCCGAGGAAACCGCCGCGCGTTTGTTCGGCGGGGAGATCGCCGTCGCGCCCATCGAAAAGGCGTGTACCTACTGCGACCACCGCGCGGTATGCGGCTTCGATGCGAAGCTGCCGTCGTGCAGGGTGCGCGTTTTGGACAAATACAAGCGGGACGAATTTTTCGAAATGTTGCTGAAACAGGAAGGAAAGGAGAAGAGCGATGGCAACGTATAAGCCCACGGAAGCGCAGCGCCGCGCGATCGAAGAGCGCGGCAATCTCATCGTTTCGGCTGCGGCGGGTGCGGGAAAGACCACCGTGCTGACCAAACGCATCGCGGGGATCATCCGCGAAGGCGCGTCCGTCGATGAACTTCTCATCCTGACGTTCACGCGTGCCGCGGCGCAGGAGATGCGGCAACGCATTGAAAAAGAACTGAAAAAAGCGGTGGCGGAGGAGACCGACCCCGTCGTATGCGCCCGGCTGATGGAGCAGGCGAACGCCATCGGCTCCGCCTACATCTCGACGATCGATTCCTTTTGCGGGCGCGTTGTCAAGCGGTTCGGACACCGCATCGGCATCCCGCCGACGGCGAAGACCGGGGACGAGATCGCCCTTGCGGCTTTGAAGGAACGGACGAAGGACGATTTTCTGCACGACCTCGGCGCCGCGGAGGACGCGGCGTACCGGACGCTGCTGACCGCGTTCCGCGCGGAAAACAAGGTGTGGGAGTCTGTGGAAACGCTGGATGAATTCCTCGCGGTTCGCCCGGATCCCGAGGGCTGGATCGCGAAGATCAAGGCGGAAATGAACGCGCCGGATTATGCGGACCGGTTGTTGGAACAGCTTGTGACCGCGGCGCGCTTCTGCCTCGAAGCCGGCAAGGAAGAGCTGGAGAACGCGCGCAAACTCGTAACGGACGATTGGGAAAAGGTGCTCGCGGTGTTGACGGAGGACATTTCGAATGTCGACAGCGTACTGTGCCAACGGGACGCGAACGCTTTCATTGCGACGCTGAACGCCATCGGATTCAGCCGGCTGACATTTCCGGGCAAAACGCCGGACGATGAGAAGAAACCCATACAGACCGCGCGGGAGAATTACAAAGACGCCGTCAAAAAGGCGCGCAAATACTTTTCGAACACGGCGGAAGAAGAACAGGAACGGATCGCGGAGAGCAACGCGGTCGTGATGGCGCTGTGCGATGTCACGGAGCGCTGGCGCGCATTCTTCGGAGAGGCGAAAGCAAAAGCCGAACAGTACGGATTTTCGGATGCGGAGCACATTGCGCTCCGGCTGCTCAAAGACCCGGAGGTCGCTGCGGAATACCGCGAGCGCTTCCGCTATATCGCCGTCGACGAATATCAGGATTCGAACGCCCTGCAGGAAGCGTTGCTCGATTGCATCCGGCGGGAGGACAACCTCTTTTTGGTCGGCGATGTCAAGCAATCCATTTACCGCTTCCGCGCGGCGGAGCCGGGGCTGTTCCTCGAAAAGCTGTCGGGCAACTGGCATGAGGGATATGCGGGCAGGCGGATCGATCTCAACGAGAACTTCCGCAGTCACAGCGCGGTGCTGAAAGCCGTGAACGCCGTGATGCACGCCGTGATGACCGAAGAGGTCGGCGAAATGAATTACGATGATTCCGTTGCGCTGGTGCCCGGAAATCCCGAGGGCGAAGGGGAAGGCGGTGCGGAACTGTACCTTATCAACCGGAATCCGGACAGCACGTGGGGTGCGGATACGCCGCCCTCCGAAGAAGACGACCGGGAGGAAACGGAAGAGAAGGACGAAGCGGCGGAAGCCGAGGAGATCGTCGAAAACGAAGAAAACGCCTGCGTCGAGGCGCGGTTCGCGGCAAAGCGCATCCGCGAGCTCATGGAAACCGAAAGGTACCGGTACGGAGATTTCGCGGTTTTGCTGCGCGCATCGACGAACGCCGTGAAGGTCGCGGAAACACTGGCGCTTTGCGGTGTGCCCGCATTCGTTCAGGCGAGCGGCGGCTTTTTCGACGCCATCGAGGTCGTGGTGCTGCTGAACCTGCTGCGCGTGGCGGAAAACCGCCGGCAGGATATCCCGTTGGTGTCTGTGTTGCGCTCGCCGTTGTTCGGGTTTACGGATGCCGAACTCGCGCAGGTGCGGTTGTACCGGCAAAAGTGCCCGTTCTGGGAAGCCTTCACAGCGTTGGCGCAAGCCGCCGAAGCCGGTGAGACTTTGCCGGAGGAGGCGTGTTCCGCGGCGGAAAAATCGGCGCAGGCGGAGCGGTATTTCAAGAAACTGCGCTTCGAGGCGGAGCTCGTCGGCGTCACCGAACTCGTTACGAAGGTGATCGACGAAACGCATTATTACGAAATGGTCGGCGCACAGCCCGAAGGCGCGCAGCGCCGCCGCAATCTCGATGCGCTCATCGACCAGGCACAGGCGTTCGAAGCGGCGGGCGGCAGCGGCTTGTGGCGCTTCCTTTCGGCGATGGACAGCGCGAAAAACACCGCCAGCTGCGGTGCCGCGCAGGAGGGCGCCGGAGACGTGGTGCGGATCATGACCGTGCACAAATCCAAGGGGCTCGAGTTCCCCGTGGTGTTTTTGCTCGACGCTGCGCATAAGTTCAATTCGGATGCGGGAAAGAAGGACGTGCAGATCCACGACGCCTTCGGCATCGGCATCAAATACGCCGCGGGCAGAAAAAAGCGCAAATCGCTTTGCTACCGGGCGGTCACCGAAAAAACGCGCCTCGAAGAACTGTCGGAGGAGATGCGCGTGCTGTATGTGGCGCTGACCCGCGCGAAAAAGCGCGTGATCGTCGTCGGGACCGTGAAGGACCCCGCGGCGGCGATCGAAAAATACAGCTTGCCGATCACCCCGGCAAAGGTGCAGCGTGCGACGAACGCGCTCGACTGGGTGCTGTGCGGCGTGACGGCGGCACCGGACCTGTTTGTGTACAAGCCCGAGGATCGCATGGAACTGATCGCACGGACCGCGGTTCCGGAAACCGCGGCGGAGCAGGCGGGCGAAGGAAGTGCGGAGCACGCCGCGGAGCTGATCGGGAGGTTTGCGTGGCGCTACCCCTACGGGGACGCTTCGGCGTTGCCCGGCAAGCAGAGCGTCAGCCGCGCCGCCGGATTGCGCAAGGAAAAGGTGCCCGAACCGCTGCGGTTCGAAGCGCCGCATTTCATGACCGAACGCGCGAAAGAGCAGGCAAGCCTGCGCGGTACGGTGGTGCATCTCATTCTCAAGACCCTGCCGCTGACCGCGGAGGGAGAGGAAGCCGTTGCGGCGCACATTGCGGGGATGACCGAGATGGGCGTGATGGAAGAGGAACTTACGGACGATATCCGCGTGGAGGACCTCGTCTGGCTGACCCGTACGCCCCTGTGGCAACGGATGGGATGCAGCCCTCTTGTCAAGCGGGAATGGAGCTTTACCCGGCGCCTGCCCGCATGCCGGTGCATGGAGACGGAGTCCGAGGAACCCGTTCTGCTGCAGGGTGTGATCGACTGCTGTTTCCTCGAGAACGACGGGTGGGTCCTCATCGATTACAAGACGGACCGCAAGCGGGGGGATACTGCGCCCGCGGATTACGCCGAAAAGCACCGCCCGCAGGTCGAACTTTATGCCGATGCGTTGGAACAGCTGACGGGAAAGCCCGTGAAGGAAAAGATCGTCGTATTGCTTTCGTGGCATGAGACGGTGCGCATGTGAGGTACGGCGATGGAACTGACACAGCTGCGGTATTTCCTTCGGGTCTATCGGGAAAGAAACATCTGCAACGCATCGGAAGGGTTGAACGTGACGCAGCAAGCGGTCTCGCGGCAGATCCAAAAGCTCGAACAGGAGCTGGGCGTGGAGCTGTTCGTGCGCACGCCGCGCGGCGTCAAGCCGACGGTCTATGCGGACAGGCTTGCGGAAAAAGCACAGAAGGTCCTCCCCGAGTTGGACGCCTTTGTGTACGATCTCCGTGCGCGGGGCTCCGAAGTCACGGGGGTCGTGAATCTCGGGATCCGCTGCTGGCTGATGAGCAAGGAGCACCTGCTCCGTTATGATGTGCTTGCCGCGTTTTCGAACGCGTATCCGCGTGTCAAGCTCCTGTGGCAGAACGACACGCCACGCGCCCTGCTCGAGGGCGTGCGCTCCGGCAGGTACGATCTCGTCGTTACGGGAATGCCGGAGGACCCGACCGGGCTGGAACTGACGCCGCTCAGGAGTTCCCGTTGGTTTATGTTGATGTCCCGGCGCAACCCGCTTGCGGATAAGGAAATATTGTATACGGAAGACCTTGCGGGCCGGCGTCTGATCCTCGCCGATGACGAGACGGCATCCCGCAATTCGATTCTGAGAAGACTGGTGGGTAAGGAGCCGCCGGTATTTGTCGGGGTGAAGGATTTCGTGTTCGATCTCATCGGTCAACAGATCGAAGGGGAAAACGCGTTGATGCTCACGACCGGTCAGGTCCTCGATATGTTCAACCCGGAGCGTTTTGCCGTGGTGCCGTTGGAAGCGGAATTTCTCGATACCGCGTTGTACCTTGTCCGCAGAAAGGAGACGGCGCATTCTCCTGCGGAAAACGCTTTATACCAACATCTGCTTGAGAACTGGTCAAAGAAGACACAACAATAAGTTGTATTGAAAATCAAATAAACGCCGTTTTACAAAGGCTCTGTCAAACGATAGTATTTTATCTATAGGCAGAGCTTTTTGTTCTGCAATGAAAAGGGAGGAAAACAGTATGAAGAAGTTCATCAGCGTGCTCCTTGCGGTTTCCATGCTCTTCGGTATCATGCCGATGGCATTCGCCGCGGAAGCGTACAACCCGGGTGTCTACACCGCTGTTGCCAAGGGTTTCGGCGGCGATGTGACGGTGACCGTAACGGTCGATGCGGATAAGATCACCGCGTTGGAAGTCAATGGTCCGGATGAGACCCCCGCCATCGGCGGCAAGGCGATCGCGAACATGCCCGCAATGATCCTCACGGCGAACGCTCCTGTGGATGCGATGAGCGGCGCGACCATTACAAGCACGGCGATCCTCACCGCACTGGAAACGGCGCTTGCGGAAGCGGCGGGTACCGATCTCACGGTCAAGCTGGCACCCGGCGATTACTCCGCCACGGCTTACGGCTTCCAGCAGATTTCGCCCATTACCGTGAACGTAACGGTCGATGAAAGCACGATCAAAAAGGTCAGCTTCGACGGCAACCTCGATTCCGTCGCCATGATCCGCGCGTGCAACCGTTATCTCATTCCGCGGATCCTCGAGAACCAGTCTATCGGTGTGGATGCCATCACCGGTGCGACCGCGACTTCCAATGCGGTCCTCGCGGGTGTACGCGACTGTTTGGAACAGGCGCTGGCGGCAGGCGGTTCCGAACCTGCGGCGATCTCCGCGTTCCTGAAGCCGGAACCGAAGGTCGAAGCGACCGAGACGCTGAGCTATGATGTCGTCGTCGTCGGCATGGGTGCTGCGGGCGTTTCCGCGGCGACCGCTGCGGCGGAAGCACAGCAGGCGAACGGTCAGCCCGTGAGCGTGCTCGCCATCGAAAAGTCCGGTCGTTACGGCGGTACCGGCGCATTCACCGGCGAACCGATGTCCATCAACCCCACCAAGTACAAAGCACAGTACAACAACGGCGAGGACTATATGGACCGTGACGCGCTGATCGAGGCGTGGACCGAGTACGTCGAGGGCGACGCGAAGATGGAAGTCGTCATCAAGTTCCTCGACAATTCCGGTGACACCATGGACTGGCTCTACTACGATCACGGCTTCCTTATCAACAACCCGACCAGCGGCTTCGGTGCGAACACCTACCGCTGCAAGCAGCAGTACGTCTCCCGCGCGACGGCGGAAGCGGGCCGCGATTACGGTATGGATGTTTCCGCAGGTCAGAACACGATGGTCGACAAGTACTATGAGCGTCTCGTGAGCGATTATGTGAAGCTCGGCGGCAACTACATGCTCGAAACCGAAGGCTATGAGCTCATGTACGACGAGGCTGCCAACACCGTGACCGGCGTGAAGGCGAAGGGTCACGATGGCACGGAGTACATCATCAACGCCAAGTCCGTCGTCCTCTGCACCGGCGGTTTCGCGGGCAGTGAAGAACTCGAAAAAGAATACCTTTCCAAGAACCCCTACTTCGATCATTTCGGCGATGAGCAGTGGACGATGATCGGCATGAGCGAGAACGACGGCAAGATGCTCAAAGCGGCGCTCGCCATCGGTGCAGGCACTTACAACATCTCCGTTGTGCCGATGATCCACTTTGCGACTTCCAACATCGTCATCCACGATTACCCCGTTCACACCTTCGCCAAGGACGAGCCCGGCTACGGTGTCGTGCTTTGGTACGGTTGGGATCAGACCTGGTCGCTGAACGAGTTGCCCAATGCGCTCGTGCTGTGCAGTGATATCCCGTGGGTCGATGTCGACGGCGCTCGCTTCGAAGCCGAAGGCTCTCTGTTCGGCTGGTGGCAGGCAGGTCCGTCCTACTGGGCGGTCTGGAGCCAGGATCAGATCGACTCTGTCGCAAAGAACGGCTTCAGCTCCACGCTGTCCACGCTGGCAGCCGGCAACCAGGGCGTTCTGCCCGGCAACATGCCCGTGCCGGAGATCTACGATGTGCTCGAGAAGCTCGTTGCGGACGGTCGTGTCGTCAAGGCGGACAGCTATGAAGAACTCGCGGTGCTCATGGGCGTCGATGTCGAGACCTTCACCAAGAACATGGCGGACTACGCAGGGTACTGCGATTCCGGTGTGGACGAACAGTTCGGCAAAGCGGCTGCAAAGCTTGTCAAGCCCGGCAACGGTCCGTTCTACGCGCTGAAGGGCTACTCCGCCGCATTCGCGACCAACGGCAGCCTCGATATCAACGAGAACTTCCAGGTCCTCAAGGCAGACGGTCAGACCCCCATCGGCGGTCTTTGGGCTTGCGGCTGTGAAGCTTCCGGCGTCATGTACTCCGAGAAGAAGCCTTACGTCACCTATGGCGGTGCGGCGATCGGCTTCGCTTACACCTCCGGTCGTCTTTCCGGCGGTTATGCGGTCGACTACGCGAACAGCCTGAAATAAAAATCTCAAGGCATGCAAACGCCCCCTGCGCAGTCCGCGCAGGGGGCGTTTGTGTTGAGACCGTATCCGGAGGACCTTACACGGTCCGCTGTTTATCGGATGAAGCTCGTGTTGATCTTCGCTTCGAATTCGGGGAACGGGATGCCGGACTGTTCGCGGCAACGGATGAGGTAAGCCATATTCTTGCCGATGAAGCGCATGGACTGCAGACCTTCTTCGTCCTTGAGAACGTCCTCGGGCTTCGAACCGTGGACCTGGTTCCAGTACTGGGCGCCGACGGTGGTCATGTTCGAAATGCCGAAATATTTGTTCAGCCGGTCGAAGGAAGCCGAAGCACCGCCGCGGCGGCAGGATACGACCGAGGCGCCGAGCTTGCCGGCAAAGCGCCCCTTGCTCGCCATGAACAGGCGGTCCATAAAGCAGCACATCGTGCCTGCGGGACCCGCGTAGTAGACCGGTGCGCCGAAGACGAAGCCGTCGTACTCCGGAACGAGGGCAAGGGCTTCGTTGACCTTATCCTCAAAAACGCACTTTTTCAGTTCGCCGCAGCGGAAGCAGGCGACGCAGCCGCGCACCTCTTTGCCGATCCAGAAGATATCGGCTTGGACGCCTTCCTGCTCGAGGGTCTTTTTCACTTCCGACAGGGCGGTATACGTGCAGCCGAACTCGTGCGGGCTGCCGTTGAACAGCAATACCTTTGCCATAATAAAACTCCTTTTGCAACTTCGGTATGCCGGTTATTATAGCACGGAAGCGCGAACGCCGCAAAAGCGCGCGGCGGGAACGGCGTATGGTATAATAAGGTAAAACGAATCACATACGCTCGGGGAGGCAAGGCCATGCCATTTCATATCGTGGAAAACGACCTGACAAAAATGAATACGGACGCCATCGTCAACGCGGCGAACGCCATGCTCGAAGGCGGAGGCGGCGTCTGCGGTGCGATCTTCCGCCAAGCCGGGTGGGATGAAATGCAAGCAGCCTGCGATGCGCTCTCCCCGGTTGCGGTCGGCGGCGCGGTCACGACGCCCGCGTTCGGTCTGCCGCAAAAATACGTGATCCATGCCGTCGGACCTATGTGGCAGGGCGGGAACCGCGGGGAAAAGGAACTGCTGCGCTCCGCTTACCGTTCCGCGCTGCTCGAGGCGGAACGGCTCGGACTGTCCTCCGTCGCGTTCCCGCTGATCTCCGCGGGGATATTCGGTTATCCGAAAGCGGAAGCGCTGTCCGTTGCGATGGACACGGTGCGCGAGTTTTTGATGGAAAAAGACGAGCGCGAGATGGAGATCTATCTCGTCGTGCTCGACCGCAGCGCCGTGGAACTCAGCCGGAAGCTGTTCGGCGAGATCGAGCGCTATCTCGAAACCAACGACTATTCGGATGCGCCGCGGTTTCACCGGTTCAGCCGGCGGGAAGGGGAATACGACCAGATCCGAGAGCATCTTCGCCGGCAGGAACGTCAGCTGGAACAGGGCATCTTCGCCGCAGAAGCGGTGGCGCCCTCCTGCCCCGTCGGGGCGATCGAAGCGCACGATGAATGTGCGGCGCCCACGATTTCTCTCGACGACATTGTGCGGATCAAGCGCGAGTCGTTTTCGGAACGGCTGTTTCGCTTCATCGATGCGCGGCAGCTGACCGATGCGCAGGTCTACAAAGCGGCGAACCTCGACCGCAAACTGTTTTCGAAGATCCGTTCCCGCGGGGATGCCTACCGCCCCACCAAGGGCACGGCGATCGCGCTTGCCATCGGCATCGGTCTCGGTGTCGATGAAACGCAGGAGTTGCTTTCCGCAGCCGGGTATGTGCTGACGGACTCCAGTCTGTCCGACGGGATCGTGCGTTATTTTCTCGAACGCGGCAACCCAAACATTTTCGAGATCGAAACGGCGTTGTACCGCTACGGGCAGGCAACGCTGTCTTCGGCAAAATAACGGCGGGCGGCACACGCGGAAATGTCGCCTCGCGGGCGACCAAAGGCGCCTCCGTTGTTGGTAAGATATCAACATCAACAACAGGAGGAAACACAGATGAAAAAAGGTTTGACGGAACTGGTTTTCATTCTCGATATGAGCGGCTCGATGGCACGCCTCACGGAGGATACGATCGGCGGTTTCAACGCCATGATCGACAAGCAGAAAAAGCAGGAGGGCGAGGCGCTTGTCTCCTGCGTGGTGTTCGACAACGAGAGCGAGGTGCTTTATGACCGCGTGCCCCTGGAAAAGGTCGAACCCATGACGGAAAAGCAGTATTGTCCGCGCGGATCCACGGCCCTTCTCGATGCGGTCGGCGGTGCGGTGCACCATATCGGCAACGTTCACAAGTATGCCCGCGCGGAGGATGTGCCGGAGCACACGATCTTTGTCATCACGACGGACGGAATGGAAAACGCTTCGCACCGGTTCGGTGTGAGCGATGTACGGCGGATGGTGGCGCGCCAGCAGGAACGCTACGGTTGGGAGTTCCTTTTCCTCGGCGCGAATCTCGATGCGGTGAAGGCTGCGGGCGATATCGGGATCCGCTCGAGCCGTGCGGCGCGGTACCATGCGGACAGGCAGGGCACCGGCGTGGTGTACGACACGGTGTCGGAGACCATCACGGAGATGCGGTGCCGGAGGATGGGTGCGGAAGAGATGCCGCTTGAAGCGGTCCGCGCGGATTACGAAAGCCGCCGGAAGAACGGATAAGAAAGGAGAACGCGTATGATCGGAGCGATTGCCGGAGATATCGTCGGAAGTCCGTACGAGTTCAACGCCAACAATTACAAAGCAAAAGATTTTCCGCTGTTTTCCGGGAGAAGCGAGTTCACCGATGACTCGGTGATGACGCTTGCGGTGGCGAAAGCCCTGATGGACGGCGGGCGGGACCCCGAAAAGACATCGGAGGCAACGGTCCGGCGCATGCAGGAGCTCGGCAGGCGTTATCCGGGTGCCGGTTACGGCGGAAGGTTCGGGCGGTGGTTGTTCCAAAAGGATCCCAAGCCCTACAACAGCTTCGGAAACGGCGCGGCGATGCGCGTCTCTCCGGTCGGTTGGTTCTGCGATACCGTTGAGGAGACCGAACGCTTTGCGGACGCCGTGACGGCGGTCACGCACAACCACCCGGAAGGGATCAAGGGCGCGCGGGCGATCGCCGTGGCGATCTTCCTTGCGCGGACGGGGCATGACAAGGCGGAGATCAAAGCGGTCGTTGAGGAACGCTGCGGGTACGATCTTTCCCGAACGACGGAACAGATCCGTCCGGGATATCACATGGACGAGACCTGTCAGGGCTCCGTGCCGGAGGCGCTCATCTGCTTCCTGGAGGGCACGGATTTCGAAGACACCCTGCGGACGGCGGTCTCCATCGGCGGTGACAGCGACACCATCGCGGCGATCGCGGGTTCGGTCGCGGAGGCGTATTACGGTGTGCCGGAGAACATCCGCAAGGAAACGGAGGACCGGCTCGATTCGGTGCTGCGCCGTATCCTGCGCGAGGCGGAGGCGTTCGGAGGTTTCCGCAAAGCGGAACGCTGAGCCGGACGGGGACGCTTGCGGCGATCCCCGCGGCGTGGTACGATGACATGGGTGACCATGCCGGAACAACGAATACGGTTTATCGGAAAACGCGGTCATGCAGACCGCGTTTTCTGTTTTCCCGGGTTCGGAAAGGGTTGGGAACCCTTTTCCGGGCGGGACGAACCGGTCCCGGACGGAACGGAAAGGAAATTCGGAATGAAGAAACAGAAGATCGCGGTCGTTCTATTTTTCATCGTGTTGTTTTTGTCCGGGCTATTCGTCTCGGGCGATTACGGGATCCCGTATGATGAAAAACAGGAGCAGGCGATTTTGAACGCGAATACGCGGGAGGTCATGATCCGCCTCGGGATGGAAGACCGGATCCCGCCGTATACGGACAAGAACGAGAGCGAATACCGCATCTCGGAGAGCTTGGAGAAGGACCACGGGATCGCCTGCTATTACCCGATCGCGGGGTACGTGCTGTACCGCGACAGCAGACCGACGAAAGAGCTGTCCTTCGTGTGGCAGACCTACACGTATTGCCTGAATTTCCTGGGTGTGCTTGCCGTATACGGAACTGTCCGCCGTTTGACAGGGCGGAGGCTCCCCGCCGGCGCAGCTGCGCTGATACTGTTCGTGTGCCCTCGGATGTTCGCGGAAATGCATTACAACAACAAGGACATGGTCTGCCTGATGCTGACCATGGTCGTGCTGTATTTCGGTGTGCGGTGGATATTGGATGAAAAGCGGCGGTACGCGGTCGGCTTCGGCATCGCTTCGGCGTTTGCCGTGAATGCGCGGCTGGTTTCCGTGGTCGTTTTCGGGCTCGTGGGGCTTGCGTATCTGCTGTTGCTGTGGCATCGGAACCGCAACGCAGCGGAGGAAGCCGAGAAAGCCGCGGTAAGGAACGACTGGAAAAACGGTTGGCTTGCGATCGGCGTATGCGCGGTGACCTATGTTGCGATCACCCCGGCGATGTGGGGCGACCCCGTCCGGTTTGCGGGGTATCTCATACGTTACACGTTCGATTTTTCCCGTTGGAACAATCCGATCCTGTTTGCGGGCGGGATTTTCCAAAAGGGCACGGAGATGCCGCTGCCGCGTTGGTATCTTCCCGTGCAGATCGTTTTGACGACGCCTCTCTGGGTATGGATCCCCGTCGTTTCGGGACTGGTCGTCGCATGGCACCGGCTTGTGAAAACCGGGCTTTCCGGCAGGCGGGAAGTCGCGGCGTGTATGGTTTCCGTGGCGTGGCTTTTCCCCGTGTTGCTTGCGGTCGCGTTGCAGATGCACGTCTACAACGGCTGGCGACAGTTCTATTTCGTGTTCGGTCCGGCGGTCGTGATGGCGGGGCTCGGTATCGATGCGTTTTCGGAACGGTTCCGCAAAAGGCGCGCGGTGTATTCCGCGGGGACTGCGGCGCTTGCGGGGTGCGTGCTGTTCACTGCGTGGGGAACGGTGAAAAACCATCCCTACCAGTTCGGTTATGTGAATATGCTTGCCGGAGACAACGCGGAAAACGAATATGAACTGGACTACTGGCACGTATCCGCCGGACCATTGATCGGAAAGCTTGCGGAACAGACCGGCGCCGGGGAAACCGTGACGATCTCCGCGCTTGTCCCGCAGGATATCCACGGGGTCTATTATGCGAAGCGCTTGCTGCCGGAGGAGCGGAAGGAAGCGATCGCGATTACCGAGAACGATCCGGCTGCGGATTATGTTTTCGTGAACCTCAGCTACCGGTACAGGATCCCCGCGGAAAAGCTCGCGGCACTCGAAGAAGGATTTCATGTGCATTCCACCGCGGAAGCGTACGGAAATACGCTGTCGGTCCTGTACGAGAAGAACAAGTGAAACACAATGCGACAAAAAAGGGAAACGGTGCGGATGCATCGTTTCCCTTTTGTTTGCCGGAGAACCGGAGCGGTGTTGTACGGCGGGGGTCAGTTCGTGCGTTTCTTCGAGTAGTGTGCGGCAAGAAACGCCGCAAGCGCGGGGCTGAAACGGTAAATGGTCCACAGCAGGCGTTTGCTTTTCGGCGCGCTGCGGAAATGGGACGAGCGCTTTGCGCCTTGCCAGTGTGCGAGGAACAACGCGCGCAGGTTGCTCCGGTAGGCGCGGAATTCTTCGGGCGGGACGTCGTCGCTTTTGAGTACCAGGGCGCTTCGCGACGGAACGGAGCAGCATACATAGTAGTGCGCAAGCTCGGTGAGTGACGGGTGAGCGGACATGTAGCCGAGATACGCATCGAAGACCGCAAGCCGGCTTCTGAGGTGCCGCGTGTTTTTGCGCCCGCGCATGATGGAGGTGCTTTGCCTGTTATAGCGGTAGAGCTTGCGCTCCGTACGGACGAGGACGGGGTCGTTTTCGCAAAGTGCCGGAAGGGTCAGGCAATCCTCGTAATAGGCTCCTTCGGGGAAGCGCAATTCCTTCCAAAGGGCGGCTTTGAACAGCTTGCTCCATACCGGGGTGGCGATTTGATCCAGAACGGATGCGGTGAAGACCGCTTCGCCGCCGCGGTAGAGGGCGATCCCGCTCTGGTCTTCCTTTCCGGTATCCGTGTCCAATACCGCGGCACAGTCGGCGATATCCGCATCGTAGCGCAGCAGCAGCCGGTAAAGCGTTTCGTACATCTCCGGGAGGACGGAGTCATCGCTGTCGACAAAACCGATGTATTCGCCGCGTGCAACGGCAAGCCCGGAATTGCGCGCGGCGGACAGACCGCCGTTTTCCCGGTGGATGACCCGGATGCGCGGATCCTTTTTCGCGTAATCATCGAGGATCGCACCGCTCCGGTCGGGGGAACCGTCGTCCACGCAGATGAGCTCGAGGTTGCGGTAGGTCTGGGCAAGCAGGGAATCCAGACACGCGGGCAACCATTGTTCGACCTTGTAGCAGGGAACGATCACGGAAATGAGGGGGAGTTCAGTTTGCATGGACGGCCTCCGACAGTTCGGCATCGGTGATGAAGATCTCCTTTTTGAGCCCGGCTTTTTCGGCGAGGCGGAGACAGAACGCGATCGCACCCGCCGCGTAATACGCGGGGATCGTTCCGCGGGACAGCAGGGAAACGATCGCCCGGTCGGCGGCTCCGCACAGCGGGCGGATGCCGGAACGTTGCGCGGTCAGAAATGACTTCAAAGCGGCGCGTCCGTCGGCTTCCGCACGGAGCGCGGCGGGCGGGTTCCAAAGCGAGATCAGCGCGAGATGGCGCAAGGGACGGCGGACGAAGTTTTTCAGCAGCAGATCCGACAACGCTTTGTCCGACGGGGCAAGCGCGCGGAAGCGCTCCGTATGGGCGGCGATGGCGTCCATCTCGTTTTTGAAGCTGCGCGTGCCGATGATGCTGCTCTTGCGCTGCAGGTAAGCGATGTATGTTCCGGGGATCGCAACGACGCGCGACGCCCGGCAGAAGACACGGTACATCACGGCGATGTCTTCGAAATTTCTGCCCTCCGGGAAACGGATACCATCCCAAAGGGAACGGCGGAACAGCTTGTTCCATGCGAATTCCGGGTAGGGCTTCCCTGCGATCAGGCGGCAGAGCGCCTCGCGGCGGGAATAGGCGGTGGGTGCGTCGACTCCTTCCAGCGGCATGGCAACGGCGGGCGCACTATCCTCGAATACGAGACGGAAACCGCAGACGGAGATATCCGCATCGGCGGCGGAAAGCCCCCCGAACAGCGCGGAAATCATCTCCGGGTCGGCGGTGTCATCGGAATCGAGAAAGGCGACGAATTCGCCGGATGCGAGGTCGAGCCCGGCGTTCCTTGCACCTGAGAGCCCGCGGTTTTGCTGGTGGACGACCCGGATACGGGCGTCTTTTTCCGCGTATGCGTCGAGGATGCTCCCGCAGGCGTCGGGAGAACCGTCGTCCACGAAGATGAGCTCGAGGTTCGGGTAGCTTTGTTTGCGCAGGCTTTCCACGCAAGCGGGAAGCCACCGTTCGACCTTGTAACAGGGAACGATCACCGAAATTTTGGGAAAATTGTCCATCATACCGATACCGCCTTTACGAAAGGTGCAGCAGTTTCCCGATACGGTTCGGCAGCAAGGCGGGAAGCCGCTTCATAAGACCGCCGAATTCCGGAAGCGTGCGGTAACAAAGGAAGAACACGGTGTTCGGGATGAGTACCGCGAACGGGATGCGCAACAGCAGGCTGCCGACCCCCAACAGGCGGACGGTCAGGTAGGCGAGACCGCAACCGAAGCAGGTGACCAAGGTGTAAAACAGCAGCTTCAGCAGGTACTTCTTTTGGGAAAACTCCGTGAAGTAGAGCTTGAACAGCATCCGCGAACCCCAGATGTTGCCGATCGAAAGCAGGCAGATGACGGAAGACAGCACAACGCCCGAAACGCCGAGCCGGCGGACCAGGATGATGTTCAGTATGGGGTTCAGGAGCGCTTCCGCGAAGGGGCGGAAGCGGTCTTCCCACCAGATACCCGCGGCCGATCGGTACGTGGCGCAGGTGATGCCGAGCATGTTGACGAAGAAGTAAAAGCTGATCCAGATCATGGTGCCCTCGGACAACAGCTTGTCCGGGCCCGCCCACAGCGTCATGAAGGGCTGGTACAGCAGCATCAGGCAACCCATGCAGGCGCCGGCGATCCAGAGCGTCAACAGGATCAGCTGCTCGAAGTCATCGTGGTTCTTTTGTTGGGACTCCAGAACGATGGAATTGCCGACCGACGCCGTCGCGCTTGCGGAGATGATCTGCAAAAAGCCCGTCAGCGTGGAGTAGATCAGAAAATAGTTGTTGTAGCGCCCCGCGATGACGAGACCGAGAAACGCCGTGAGGATGATCGTGTCGAACGAGTTCCGCGTGACGGAGCAAAGCCGGTAGCAAAACATGCCCGCCGTCCGCTTTTTGATGTCCGCCATCTGTTCTTTGCCGATCTCTCCCTCGGGTTCGATATCGGGGAAGAAGCGCTTCGTGGCAAAGTAAACGAAAACGTTCCGCAGGATCGTTCCGGCGACGATCACGATGCAGTACAGGTAGTAATTCTTCGTCAGCAACAGGAAAGCGACCTGCGCGCCGCAGATGAGGATGTTCACCGCAAGCTGGATGTTGTTCAGCGTCGAAACGCGCTGGGAGGCATTCAGCAACGATTCGCGGTAGGCGAAAAAGAAATAGCTGAGGACGGCGTTCGCGAGGTATACGGCGTAAAGGAGATAGAGGTTCAGCCCGTCGGGAAGCGTTTCCTTGACGATGCGCGGCAGCAGCGGTACCGCAGCGAGACCGAGCACGAGGATCGCGAGCCCGATATACCGGTAGAGCTTCCGGTACAGCGCGAGCAACGCGCGGATCTTCGGTTTGTCGTCGTGCGCCATCGGTTCGTACATGCTGAAGATCAGCGCGCTGCCGACGCCGAGCTCCGCAAGGTTCAGCACCTGCAGTACGGAGGTGAACAGGCTGCCGAGACCGAGGTACATCTCTCCCAGCGAGTACAAAATGATCGTCCGCACAACGAAGGGCAGCAGCAGCGAGACTGCGCGCTGGATGACGCCGCTGACAAAATTGCGGCGGATGTTCCGGCTGCGGCCGGGATCGTGTCGTTCCATGGGAGTCACTCCGTTTTTCGATCTTCGAACGGGTCCTTCAAAAAGGGAAAGGCGTCCGAAAGCGAGGCGCTGCCGGTATACCGGCGGCTGCCGTTGTTTTTTGCCGTGAGCATCGGGTTTTCCGAAAAGACCTTGAGATAGCGTTTGTATTCCGCGCTGCCGTTGGTGTAGGTGCCGTCGTCGACGATGCGGCGGTATTTTTTGAGGTCTCCCGGCAGAAACTTGTAGTGCATCAGTACGCCCATGAAGTCGCCGGAATAATCTTCCGCCTGCGGGGCGATGGTGTGCGCGCCCGTCAGCATCCGTCCGTTGCCGAAGTGCAGCAGGGTCACCTTCGACAGCGTGCCTTCCTCCAAACCGAAAACGCGCTGCCGCATCCCGCCGCTCATCCGCATGATCTCGGGGCGGAGCATGTAGTCTTCGGAGTCGGGGTCGAACCAGACACAGTCGGTGAGGAAATCCGCATCGCGGCGTTCGGCGTCGAGCAGAACGCCCTCGGGATACATGTCGAGCATGAAGCTGCGCAGCTTGGTCTCGCCGCGGCGCTCGAGCGCATGGGTCAGTTCCGTCAGAGAACGGGTCTCAGCACCGGCATAGGTGAAGAGCTCATCCGCATCCAGCCACAGGTACCAGCGTTCCGTGCCGTAAAACGCGGCAAGGCGGTTCAGCCAGCCCGCTTTGCGGATGGAGCTGAAGCGGGCGTCCGTACGGTAAACATCCGCATCGGGCTGCTCCGAAAGAAATTCGAGCGTACCGTCGTCCGAGCCGTTGTCGATGACTGCGAAGCGTTGCACGCCGAGCTTCCGGTAATGACCGAAAAGCTCTTTGACGCGGACAAGGTCGTTTTTGACGGCGAACAGCACGATGGGCGTGTTCGGGTCCAAGCCGGCGGCGGGTGCATCCGGAACGGCGCCGTCCGCACGCTTCACGGGGACCAAGCGGTCTTCGTAAAAGCTTTCCATCAGGGTCGCGGCGCGCGGACCGTTCGTGGTCAGCAGCAGGCGGCGGAAACGTTTTTTCCATTCCGCACGGTCGAAGGGCAAGCCGTCCGGGGCGTTTTTCGCAATACCGTCGAGCGCGGAAAGTCTGCCGAGCTGCGCGCCTTTTTCATGCGGGTGGCGGATGAGTCCGAAACAGGTTTTGCAAACGGAAAAGCCGCCCTCGCCGAGAAGGGAGAGCAGTTTTTTGTTCTTATTGGCGTTGTCACCCGCAGGGAGCGGTCGGAACTGCATGCGATGGTCTCCTTATGGTCGTGTCCGCCGGAGATGCGGCGGTGGTCGGTATGCTCTGACGGGCGATGTCGGCGGTCTTCGGACCGTCGCATCAACCCCAATCGTTCTTGATTTCCCGGTGCAGGACCTTTTTGCGGAAGGCGTTCATCAGAAAGGTGCACACGCCTTTCCAACCGCCGGTCTTCTTCGCTTGCTTCAACCCGTTGAACCGCGAGATCCAGACGGTATAGTGCTTGCGGGTGAGCTTCGTGCCGCCGAACGCGGTACGCGCGTAGGAAGCGTACCATTCCCAGGCGTAATCGATGTTTTCGTACAGCCAGGGCTTTTGTCCGGTCGCAAAGTGGACGATCGCGCCGTCGTTGAGCATATCGTCGACGGAGGCGTACGCGGTGCCGTAATAGGCGTTCACGCGGTCCATCCCCTTGGCGGCGGCGTCGCGCAGCTGCATCGGGCAGCAGTTGTACCGGGGAGGAAGCTCCAGATAATTCCCGCCATAGAGCAGGTTGAAGCTCTGCTGGTCCATCGAGCGCTGCTCGCCGAGGGCGCGGCGCGTTTCGACGAGTTTGTCGCGCACCTTTTCGTCGCGCATGCGCTTTGCGTCGAACAGCAGAACTCCCGCGGAAAACTTGCGGTCGTCCGTGCCGATGAGCACATGCTGGGCGACCGCGCCGAGGATGTGCCCTTCCAGATCGGTTTCGTACAAGGGGGAAAGATCTTCCCGGACGAGGATGTCTCCGTCGAGGTAAAGCAGCTTGTCGCAATCCGGCAACAGTTCGCATAGGTCGAACTTCAGCAGGCAGGCGATCGGGATGTGCGCGAGCTGGCGGATATCGCGGTAGGCGTCGAGGGAAGCCCTGACGACCGTGACCCCTTCGATCGCGGAAAGGACCGCGGAGGACTCTTCCGAGCAATCGGCGGTCACGACGCGGATATCGTATTCGGTATCCGGCGATTTCGCGTCCACAAGGCTGCGGATCGCGGTCGCGGTCTGCATGACGAAGTTGTTGTCGGTAATGAATGCGACGTGTACGGTGTGTTTCATGGTGTTTATCCGTTTCTCCGGTCTTGATCCGTTCCGGGTTCCGGTACCCGGCGGCAGACCGATTCGATCGTGTCGAGCATGGCAGTGATGTCGGTGTAGCATTCCGCCCGCTGCTTTGCGGCAGCGGAGCGTTCGGCGCGGTAAGTCTCATCGGTCAGCAGGCGGACCGCTTCGCCGACGAATTCCGCATCGGTCGCGCAGACCTTGCCGCAGTCCGGCGTGACGAGTTCCTGCAGACCGCCCACCGGGGAAACGAGGCAGGGTAAGCCGAGCGTGAGGCTTTCGACACAGGTCAGCCCGAAGCCTTCCCATTTCGAGGGCATGACGAGGAGCTTGGCGTTGCGGACGATGGGATACGGGTTTTTGAGGAACCCCGTCATCGTGACCGAAGCACCGAGTCCGAGCTCCGAGATCTTCGCTTCGGTCTCGGGGCGCATTTCACCTTCGCCGAGCATGGCGGCGGTGACCCCGGGGACTTGCCTTTTTACGGCAGCAACGAGTTCGAGAAAGCGCAGAGGATCCTTTTGCTCGGTGAGCCTGCCGAAAAACAGCAGGTCGGGCGCAAGACCGCGGTAGGCTTCCGGGACTCCGCCGGGGCACGCCGCACCTCCGAGGATGGCGCTTGCGTCCACCGTGTTTCCGAGCACGGTGGTTTTCGGCCGGAACAGGTTGCCGAAGCGGTATTCGTTCATGACGCTGTCCGAAACCGTGAAAATATGCCCGGCGCGATGCCCGAACAGTAACATCGCCCAGACGTTGGGACCGAGCCCCGAAAGCCACGGCGGGTTGTTGTGCAGGTGTGCGATGAAGGGCACCCCCGTGAACGAGGCGTACAGCGAAGCGCGGTAATCCATCGTGTGGATGAGGTCCGGACGGTATGCGCGCACGGCTTTTTTGACGGCAGCGGGAGTGAAGGCGGGCAAAGCGAAAAACGGCACGCCCGCCTCTTCGACGAAGGCGCGGACGGGACCTTCGAGTCCGCAGTACACGACCTCGTGCCCGCGTTGCCGCATGCCCTGCGCGATGCCGAGCGTGACGCGCTCTCCGCCGGAGAAGATACTTGTCGGGGTCAGGTAAAGGATGCGCATCAGCGGGTATCCTCCGGAATGTTGTGAAGATAAAACCCCCTCAGGTTTGCGGCTTGTACCCGGACATCGTACGGGGCAAGCGCGGGCGCGGGAGAGGTGCGCCCGAGGGACAGGATCTTTTCCGCCCAAAGCGCATCCGGCGCATCCAACGGGAGACGCACGGCGTTCCCGTTCATTGCGATCTCCGCGGTGACGTTGGAGGAGAACACGCAGGGGACGCCGTTGAACTGTGCCTCGACGCCCACGACGGGCAAACCCTCATACCAACTCGGCAATACGAAAGCGTCGAACGCGGAATAGGCTGCGGAGGTGTCCCGCAGCACGCCGGGGAAACGGATCCGGTCGCCGGAAGGCAGAGTTTCCGCCATCCGCCGGATATCTTCGAAGCGTTCCCCCTCACCGATGAGAAGCAGGACGCTGTCCGGACGTTGTTTGAGAACTTCGGAAAACACGGTCAACAGACGCTCGTGATTCTTTTGATAGCAGAAGCGCCCGATGTGACCCACGACGAAGGTCCCGTCCGGGATGCCGAGCGCGGCGCGGAAGTCTTTGCGCTTTTCTTTATCGAAGGCGAACCGTTCCGCGTCGACTGCGTTCGGCAATACCGTGACCTTGCCCGCATCCACGGCGCGGTCGCCGTACATCCAGCGGGCAGCGGCATCGCCGCAGGCGAACCAATGCGTGGCAAAATGCCGGGCAACGGGGCGCAGCAGGTTTTTCAAAACCGTTTTCTTGCCTTCGCCGGCATGGGCGGTGCTGTGGTTGTGCAAAACGCGCACGGGGACGCCGGTGCGCTTTGCCGCATACAGGGACAGGAAAGCCATCGTGCTCAGGTGGCTGTGGACGATGGCGGGCGGATCCGCACGGAAGGCGTCTTCCAGCGCCTTCACATATGCCGCGGCATGCGTGTACTTCGGAATGAATGTGTAGGGGATGCCCGCTTTCTCGAGCGCCTCGCGCTGCGGAAAAGCGGAGCCCTCATGAAGAAAGACGCGGAAACGGAGTTTGCGGGCATCCATTGCCGTCAACAAGCCCGTGACGACGCTTTCCACACCGCCGCTGTTCATATCGCCGAGGATCTCGGCAACGAGCGGCGCGCTCATTTGAGTTTCTCCTTGTTGAGCATGCCGCCGAATACCGTCAGGAACAGGATGCGGATATCCAGCGACAGCGACCAGTTTTCGATGTACCAAATGTCGCAGCGGATGCGCCCCTCGATGGAGGTATCGCCGCGGTAGCCCTTGACCTGTGCCCAGCCCGTGATGCCGGGGCGGACGCGGTGCTTGACCATGTACAGAGGAATGGTCTTGCGGAACTCGTTCACAAAGTGCGGGATCTCCGGTCTGGGTCCGATGACGGACATATCGCCCTTGAGCACGTTGAAGAACTGCGGCAGCTCGTCGATGCTGGTTTTCCGGAGAAAGCTGCCGAAACGCGTTTTCCGCGGGTCGTTGTCCGTCGTCCAGCCGGTGTCTTCCTCGACATTGACGCGCATCGAACGGAACTTGTACATCAGAAAGGGCTTTTTGTCGAGTCCTACGCGCTCCTGCCGGAAGATGATCGGACCGGGACTCGACAGCCTGACGCCGATGGCGGCAACGAGCATGATCGGGGAGGTCAATACGATCGCGATGAGCGACAGCACAATGTCCATCGCGCGCTTCACTGCGGACTTCAGAGGGTCTTCGAGCGGGGTGGCGCGCACATTCATGAGCGTGGACTCGCCGATGTGCTCGATGGTGTTCGCACTGCTGATGAGGTTGTTGTAATAGGGGATGATCGTGAGCTTCACGCCCGCCGCGTCTGCGGCGGCAATGATGCCGGGCAACTTGTGGCATGCGCCGATATCGAGCGCGGCGACAAGCTCTTTTGCCGCGGAGGTTTCGAGGATGGAAGTAAGCGCATCTTCGGGACCGAGACAGGAGACGCCTTCGAGCGCGCCCTCTTCCCCGAGGTACCCGTCGACGGCAAAGCCGAATTCCGGATTGGAAGAAACGGAACGGAGGAACTGTTTACCGAGTTCACCGGTGCCGAACAGCAGTACATGTCTGCGGCTGTAGCCCTTTTCGCGGCGGTTTGCCAAAAGCTTTCGCGAAACAAGGCGGCGCAGCAACACCAGCGCGGTGCTCAGCAGCCAAAACAGACCGAGAACGCCGCGTGAAAAGTCCTGCAGGCGGAACACGAACAGGGCGGCGGCGACGATGAGCACGCTCAACAGGTTCGCAACGGTGATGCGGAAGGCTTCCGTGCCGAACCGGCGCGTGCGCTTGAGGTCGTATAACCCGGCGATTTCGTAAACGAGCACCATCACGAGGGCGTAGCATGCGGAAAGCGGCAGGTTTTTTACGAGGTTGCTGGCGATATTGCCGAAATCTTCGCGGATCAGCACCAGCCACAGGCGGTCTGCCGCTTGCAGAGAGAAGAACACCAACAGCGCATCGGCGATGCGCCGCAGCATGTTCCGCTCCCGTTGTCTGTCGTTCATTGTCGTGTCCTTTCCGCGCTGTGCGCCGTCCGGGTATAAATACAGATATTAACATACTATCATATTTTGCCGGCGGTTATCAATCGCGCCGCTTCGGACAAGAGATCGTATATTGTTTTTGCAACGGGATGTGTTATGATAGTTCGGCGAAAGAAATCGAACGGATGGAAACGGAAATGGAAGCTGTCGTTTTGCTGTTGTTTGCGGGCATCCTCGTCGGGTGTATGGTGTTGGGCGTCGACCTGATCGTCGCCTTGTTTTTGGGGCTCGCGCTGTTTCTCGGTTACGGTCTCATCAAGGGGCACCGTCCCGCTGCGCTGGCCGCAATGTGCGGGAAGGGCGTGAAGACCGTCGGCAATGTCATGGCGGCGTTCGTGCTCATCGGCGCGCTGACGGCGATGTGGCGCGCGTCGGGCTGCATCCCCGCGATCGTCAGCTATGCGTCGGGTCTGGTGTCGCCGCGGGTGTTCCTTCCCGTGGCGTTCCTTCTGTGTTCACTCGTTTCATTTTTGCTGGGGACGGCGTTCGGCACCTCCGCGTCGATGGGGGTGATCCTCATGAGCATGGCCCGGGCAATGGGGGTGCCGCTTGCCGCCGCAGGCGGTGCGGTCCTCGCGGGCGCGTATTTCGGCGACCGGTGCTCGCCGGTTTCGACGAGCGCGCTTTTGGTGAGCACGCTGACGAAGACGGACCTGCACAAAAACATCCGCGCGATGTTCCGCTCCGCCGTCGTGCCGCTCGTTTTGGCGTTGGCGGTCTGGTTCGCGCTCGGAGCGGGGACGGGCACGGGAGACACGCCGGCGGCGGGGGAGATCTTCCGCAAAGGGTTCGTCGTTTCGCCGGTGTGCCTGCTGCCGGCGCTGTGCATCCTCGTTCCCGCCATGCTGCGCTGCGATGTGAAGCTGACGATCCTCATCGGGGCCTTGTCCGCCGTACCCGTCGCGGTTTTCGTGCAAGGCGTATCGCCCGCGCGGCTGCTGCCCATGTGCTGGAGCGGCTACCGGACGGAGGTGGCGGAGCTGGCGGCGATGGTCAACGGCGGCGGTCTGCAGTCGATGCTCCGCGCGGGCGTCATCGTTTGCGTGGCATCCTGCTATTCGGGGATCTTCAACGGAACCGGGATGCTGGATTTTCTGGAACGTCCCGTCCGAAGGTTTGCGGCTCGTTTCGGTTCGTTCGCAACGGTGCTGGGGGTATCCGCCGTTACGGGAATGGTCGCCTGCAACCAAACGCTGACCATCATGCTCACGGAGCGTCTCACGGAAGGCGTCGCGAAGGACAAGGAGGAGCTGGCGCTTGCACTGGAAGACACCGCGGTGGTGATCTCGCCGCTGATCCCCTGGTCCATTGCGGGTACCGTTTCGCTTGCGGCGGCCGGCGCGCCGATGCAAAGCATCCTGTTCGCGTGCTATCTGTATTTCATCCCGTTGTGGCGACTCGTTTCGGAGACGGTCAAACGCAAAAAGCGGACCCGGTAAGGGCCCGCTTTTTTCATGCTTCGCCGATTTCGAAGATCCCGGTCGGTCCGGATGCGTTGGCGACGACGATCCGCAGATCGGAGCCCGCGACGCGCAAAGCGCTTTCCACGGTGATCCGCGCAAGGTCCGGGGTATTGCATTCCTGTGAGAGGTGCGCGAGGATGGCGCCGCCGACATTCCTGCGGGAAAGCTCCGTGAGCAGCTGCGCGCACGCGGCGTTGGACAGATGCCCCTTGTTGGAAAGGATCCGGTGCTTGAGCGCATAGGAACGGTTGCTGGCGAGGACCATGTCGACATCGTGATTGCATTCGATGAACAGCAGGTCACTGTCTGCGCAAAGGTCGGTCAGGCGCTTATCGGTGTGTCCGCAGTCGGTCAGATAGGTGAACTTGTTCGCACCCTCCCAAAAACAGAAGCCGATGGGTTCGACCGTGTCGTGATAGGTGGGGAACGGAAGGACCCGCAAGCCGCCGAGAAAGAATTCCTGCCCGGGGATGATGCAGCGGATGTTTTCGGCGGGGAGCTTTTCCGCGACCGCCTTCGGCAAGGCGTTCCCGCATTTTTCCGTCATGTAGACCGGAACGCCGTACTTCTTCGACAACATCCCGAGCCCCTGTACGTGGTCGCTGTGCTCGTGCGTGACGAGAACGGCGTCGAGCCGTGTGACATCGATGCCCACGCCGTACAGCAGTTCGGTGAGGCGTTTCGCGCTGGCACCCGCATCGATGAGGATGTTTCTGCCGCCGGCTTCGAGGTAGGCGGCGTTCCCCTGAGAACTGGAAATGAGCGGGATAAAGCGCATGTCTTTCTTTCCTTCCGTGGTTTCATCGGGCGCGGGCCCGTGCGGAAAACAGTATACCACAGGCGGTGCCCGTGTTATAATCCAAAATATGGATACGATCACCGAAAAAGCTTATGCGAAAATCAACCTCACGCTCGGCGTGCGCGCAAAGCGCCCCGACGGATACCATGAATTGGACAGCCTCATGCAGACGGTCTCTCTGCATGATACCGTGACCGTGACCCGCGCGCGGGAGGTCACCGTGCTTTCTTCGGGCATGGTGCTTCCGTACAACAACACGCTGCGGAAAGCGGCGGCGTTATATGAAGCGTATACGGGGCGCGGCGCGTTGATCCGCGTCGAAAAGCGCATCCCCGCGGAGGCGGGGCTTGGCGGCGGCAGCGCGGATGCCGCGGCGGTGCTGCGGGCGCTCGACAGGATGTACGGAGAAACGGACCGGAGCACCCTGAACGACATCGCGCTCAAGGTCGGTGCGGACGTGCCCTTCTGCATGCACGGCGGTCTCTGCCGGGCAGAGGGCATCGGTGAGGTGCTGACGCCGCTCAAGGGCATGCATCTGGACCTGGTTATCGCAAAGCCAGAGCAGGGCGTTTCGACGGCGGCGCTGTTCCGCGCGCTGACGCTCCCCCGGGAAATGCCGGATACGGCGGGTGCGATGCGGGCGATCGGCGCGAACGACGCGGAGACACTCGGGAAGCTTTTGGTGAACGCGCTCGAGGAGCCTGCGGTCGCGCTCGTGCCGGAGATCGGGAAGTTGGTCTCGCGGTTGAAGGATCTCGGGGCCGTCGGCGCGCGCATGACGGGCAGCGGCAGCGCGGTGTTCGGTTTGTTCCGTTCTGCGGAGGAAGCGCGCCACGCGGCGGCAAACCTGAAAGACGAGACCTTCTTTGCGGAGGCGTGTGAAACGGTGTGAACGGATGCCGGGAGGACTTTTCGGAAAGACCTCCCGGCTTTTATTACTGCTTTAGCAAAGAGGTCGAGGCAAAGCCGAAGACCTCAACAACCGCCCGC
>JAUNCT010000020.1 GCA_030526425.1 Clostridia bacterium | reverse complement strand
CAGTAGGCTTTCTTGAACCACTCGTCTAACGAGTGGTTTTACTTTATACAAAAAGGGCCCCCGTTTCCGGGAGCCCCATGCGGCATGCGCCGCGGGCACGGCCGTTTACGCGGCCTTCTGTGCGTTCATGAGGAAGAAGTAGCCCATGGGCGTGTAACCCATATTGGTGACGCCCTGCGCGCAGTACATGTTGGTGTAGTAGTACACCGGAAGTACCGGGAAGCCGCCCTCACCGAACAGCTCCGTTTCCGCGCCGTACAGGACCTCGTCGCGCTCCGCACAGGGGAGCATGCCCTTCGCGGCGACGATCTTCTCATCGAAGGAAGCGTTCTCGTAGACGCCGTAGTTGTAGGGGTTGCCGGTGGTGAAGAGCTCGAGGTAGGTGGTCGGGTCGTTGTAGTCCGCGATCCAGCCGAGACGGGCGACGCCGAAGGTGTGCTCCGCAAGACCGTTGGTGTAGGTCTGCCATTCCTGGTTCTCGAGGGAGATCTTCATACCGAGGACGGAGTCCCAGTCCTGACCGCAGGCTTCCGCGATGGCCTTGTGCGCTTCGGAGGTGTTGAAGTTGTAAACGACGGTGGTGTCGGGGTTCCATGCGCCGTCCGCAACGGCTGCGGCGTAGAGCTCCTGCGCGAGCTCGCAGCGGCCTTCATACTCGGACAGGTCGTAATCCGGATACTGCTCGGAAAGCCATGCGTAGATCGCGCCGAGCTCGGAAGAACCGAACGCGAAGTCCGCACCGGTGGAATCGAGGATGCCGGAGGCAACGAGACCGGTCGCGGGGACCTGACCCGCCTGGGTGACGTTCTTGACGATGTTCTCGCGGTCGACGGAGAGGACCATTGCCGCGCGGACGCGCCAGTCGGTGATCTTGGTGCAGTTGATGTACAGGTAGTACGTGCCGACGTAGGGGTTGATGTGGCAGTCGCCGGAAGCGACGAGACCCTCGATCATATCGGTCGGGAAGTCGTTGATGAGGTTGTACTCACCCGCCTGGTACGAGGAGATCATCGCGGTCTGCGAATCGGACAGGTACCACTTGATGACATCGGGACCGTTGTTGCCGCCGTAGTACTTCTCGTTGGGCTCCATCTTCAGGTAGGAGTCGTGGATCCATTCGGTGAGCCTGTAGGGACCGTTGACGACCATGTTCTCCGGCGTGCACCAGTTCTCGTTGCGCTCGACGACGTCCTTGCGGACGGGCATGAGGCTCGCGAACGCGCACAGTTCGATGAAGAACGCACAGGGCGACTCAAGGGTGACCTCGAGGGTCTTGTCGTCGATCGCTTTGATGCCGAGAGAGTCGGGATCGGCTTCGCCCGCCTGGATCGCGGCGGCGTTGACGACGATGTTGTCGAGGATGTAGCCGTAATCGGACGCGGTTTCCGGATTGACGACGCGCTTCCACGCATACTCGAAATCCCCGGCGGTCACGGGCTTGCCGTCGGACCAGAAGATATCATCGCGGAGCGTGAAGGTGTAGACCAGCTGGTCGTCGGAAACGACGTAGTCCGCAGCCTGACCGCAAACGACTTCCGTCATGAACATGTTCGGGTCGTCCGCGGGCTGCGTTGCGACTTGCTGATATTTCATCAGGTTCTCGAACATATGCTGGGCATACGTGGAACCGTCGACGGACGCGATGAGCGCGGGGTCGATCGTTTCCGGCTCGGAAGCGATGCAGGCGGTGACCGTAAAGGGTTCGTCCGCAAACGCAGCGGTGAAGCAGGAAACCACCATGCACAGGGCGAGGACGAGTGCAACGATCTTTTTCATGTGTGTTCCTCCATTTTGAGATTTTATCGCAAGGCAGAAGCCTTGAAATCCGTATCCGGGCGGGTGCGTGTCTTTCGACCGTTACCGCAGATTATATATTATATTTCCCGTATGGTCAAAGGAAATCGCACGCGGAACGACGTTTTATTTTTTGTCGAGCAGGTGGCAGGCGCAGAAATGCCCCGGCGCGCATTCCTTCAGCACCGGACGCTTCTCCTTGCAGACCCCCATCGCGTGGGGACAGCGCGTATGGAAACGGCAGCCGGACGGCGGATCGATCGGGCTCGGGATATCGCCTTCGAGCAGGATGCGCTTGCGCGTGCGGCTCTTTTCCGGGTCGGGCAGGGGGACCGCCGACAGCAGCGTTTGCGTGTACGGGTGCACGGGGTGGCTGCAGAGCTCGCAGCTGTCCGCCAGCTCCACCATGCAGCCGAGGTACATGACGCCGATGCGGTCGGAGATGTGCCGCACGACGCTCACATCGTGCGCGATGAACAGGTAGGTCAGCCCCATCTCCTGCTGCAGGTCCTCGAGCATGTTGACGATCTGGCTTTGGATGGAAACATCCAGCGCGCTGATCGGTTCGTCGCAGACGATGAACTCCGGACGGACGGCGAGCGCGCGGGCGATGCCGATGCGCTGTTGCTGACCGCCCGAGAACTCATGCGGGAAGCGGTTGGAATGCTCGGTATTGAGACCGACCGACACCAGCAGTTCGTTGACGCGTTCGCGCCGCTCGGCGCGGTTCGCCGCGAGCTTGTGGATATCCAGTGCCTCGCCGACGATCTCGCCGACGGTCATGCGCGGGTCGAGGCTCGCCGAAGGATCCTGGAAGATGATCTGCATCTTGCGGCGGTACGGGAGCATGTCCGCGGCGATGCGGTTCTCCTTGTCGAAGATGACCTTGCCGTCGTAGACGATCTTGCCGGCGGTGGGCTCGTACAGGCGGATGAGCGTGCGCCCGAGGGTCGTTTTTCCGCAGCCGGACTCGCCGACGAGACCGAGCGTTTCGCCCTTGTAGATGGAGAAGGTCGCGCCTTCCACCGCCTGGACGAATTTATTTTTGCGGAGGAAACCGCCGCCGACCGAAAAGTACTTGCGCAGATCGACGGCTTCGATGAGTTTTTCGCGTCCGTTCATTTCGATGCCTCCTTCCCGAAGTGCTTCCAGCAGGCGGAGATGTGCCCGTCGCCCACCGTCGCGAACGGAGGCTTCTTTTCGAGGCAGATCTTCATGCAGTGCTTGCAGCGCGGACCGAAGTTGCAGCCCGCCGGGGGTTTGAGCAGGTCGATCGGGGTGCCCTCGATCGGGATGAGACGTTCGTGCTTGTCGGTATCCATGCGCGGCAGCGAGGCGAGCAGACCGCGGGTGTACGGGTGCTGCGGGTCGTAGAAGATATCGTCGACCTTGCCCTGCTCGACGATGTGCCCCGCGTACATGACGGAGACGCGGTCGCAGATCTCGGCGACGACGCCGAGGTTGTGGGTGATGAAGATGATGGACGTGTTGTTCTTGCGCTGCAGTTCCTTCATGAGTTCGAGGATCTGCGCCTGGATGGTGACGTCGAGCGCGGTGGTCGGTTCATCCGCGATGAGAAGCTTCGGTTCGCAGATGAGCGCCATGGCGATCATGGCGCGTTGCCGCATGCCGCCCGAAAACTCGTGCGGGTACTGGTCGATGCGCTTTTCCGCGTTGTTGATGCCGACCTGCGTCAGCATTTCGACGGCGCGCTTGCGGGCTTCCTCCCGCGTTGCGACCTTGTTGTGGCACAGCAGCGCCTCTTCGAGCTGGTTGCCGATGGTGTACACCGGGTTGAGGCAGGTCATCGGGTTCTGGAAGATCATCGAGACCTTGTTGCCGCGGAAATCGCGCATCTGTTCCTCGCTGAAGGCGAGCACGTCCTCGCCCTCGAAGACGATGCTGCCCCCGGTGACCTTGCCGGGTTCCTGGAGCAGACCGATGATGGAGTACGCTTCGACGGACTTTCCGGAGCCGGACTCGCCGACGATACCCATGACCTCGTTGTAACCGAGCGTATAACCGATCCCGTCGACGGCTTTGACTTCACCGGCGGGCGTGAAGAAGGAGACCTTGAGATCCTTGATCTCCATCAGATTCTTTTGTGCTTCCATGAGGGCCCTCCTTATTTCTTCAGGCGCGGGTCGAGCGCGTCTCTGAGACCGTCGCCGACCAGATTCAGCGACAGCACGATGACCGTGAGCACCACCGCCGGGCAGATGAGCCGGTACGGATAGAGCGTGATGGTCGCCAGCGCGTCGGAGCACAGGGAGCCGAGGCTCGCCATCGGCGCGGAAACACCGAGACCGAGGAACGACAGGAACGACTCGAGGAAGATCGCGCTCGGGATCTGCAGACAGGTCGTGATGACCAGAGGACCGACGCAGTTCGGGAGCAGATGCCGGCGGATGATGCGCGGCGTGGAAGCGCCGAGGGCGCGCGCCGCCGTGACGTACTCCTGCTGTTTGAGCTGCAGGACCTGACCGCGGACGATGCGTGCCATGGTGACCCAGTAGAGCAGAGCGAAGGTGATGAAGATGCTCACGATGCCTGCGCCGAGGTCGCCCATCGCACGGGCGAAGGGCGTGCGTGCCGCGTCGAACCACAGCTGCAGGGGCTCCTTGAGGACGACCTGCAGCAATAGGACGATCAGGACCTCGGGGATGGAGTAGATGAGCTCGACGATGCGCATCATCACAAAGTCGACCGCGCCGCCCGCGATACCGGAGGCCGCGCCGTACAGCGAACCGATGATGAGCACGATGAACGCCGCCGCCACGCCGATGATGATGGAAACACGCGCGCCGTACATGGTACGCGCCATGAGATCGCGCCCGACGGAATCGGTGCCGAACACATGCGGGAACAGCTTCTTCTGCAGTTCAAGCGGCTGTGCGTCCGCAGCGGGTTTCGCCGTGTAGTCGACCGGGGTGATCTTATCGAAGGTGCCGTCCTCCGCGATGTCCTTCGTTTTCACATAGAACAGGGGCGTTTCCGCATCGCGGTCGAGCATGAGGATCGCGTTCGAGATGGACTTGGTGACCGTGAAGGCGTAGTTTTTGCCCTTGTCGGAGATCACGTAATTGCCCTTTGCGATGGACTTCAGAGAGCCCGGGAGCATGGCGGTCGCGTACCAACCGTCGCACTTGCCTTCGACGGACTTGATCGTACGCTCCTCCTCGGAATACTCGAAGGGCGCGAGCTTTTGGCTGTTGCGGTACTGATCGGCGTAATTGTAGGGGATCAGCATGGGACCGATGAACGCGAAGAACATGCACAGGAGGAACACGAACAGCGCGACCATCGAGACCCGGTTCGAACGGAAGCGGCGCCACGCGTCGCGCCAGAACGAAACGCTTTTGTGCTTTTCGACCATGGACGCCTTTTCGTCGTCCGTCGCGGGGGAAAAGGCATCGTCCGGCAGACCGAACTGCTCCATCACACCGGAGGCGTCGACACGGAAGGAGCCGAGTTGTTCAAAAGGGCGATCCATGGTTCAGTCCTCCTTGGCGGTCAGAGTGATGCGCGGGTCGACGATCTTATAAGCGATATCGACCACGAGATTCATGATGATGACCAGCGCGCTCAGCACGACCGTCGTCGCCATGATGATGGGATAGTCGCGGTTGATGACGCACTGCACGAAGTATTTGCCGAGCCCCGGCACGGAGAAGGTGCTCTCGACGACGAAGCTGCCGGTGATGATGCCTGCGGTGACGGGCCCGAGGTAGGTGACGACCGGGATGAGCGAGTTGCGGAGGGCGTGCTTCAGCACGAGCCAGCGGGTGCGGACGCCCTTGGCCTTCGCGGTGCGCATGTAATCCTGATTGATCGCGTCGAGCATGGAGGTACGCATGAGCTTTGCGACGTAGCACACATAATAGAACGACAGGCTGAGCACCGGCAGCACCATGCTCTTGAAATCGGGCAGGTTGCCGCTGTTGACGGGCAGCACCTTGAGCTTGACGGCAAAGCACACCAAAAGCAGCGTTGCGAGAACGAAGCTCGGGATCGCGACGCCGACGGTGGTCATGACGCGCAAAAACCCGTCGAGCCGGGAACCGCGGTGATACGCGGCGATGCAGCCGAGGGGGATGCCCACGGCGATCGCGATCGCCAAAGCCGTGAGTCCCAGACGGATCGACAGGGCGAACTTGCCCTGACCGAAGATGATCTCATTGACGCTCGTTCCCTCCTGCATCTTCAGTGAGGTACCGAGGTCGCCCTTGAGATAGGATTTGATGTAGTTGCCCAGCTGCACAATGAGCGGCTGATCGAGCCCGTACTTCGCATTCGCCCGCGCGATCTGCTCGGGGGTGGATTTTTCCGTGAGGAACGGGCTGCCGGGGATGGCGTTCATCAGGAAGAACGTGACGCTCATGATGACCAGCAGCGTGAAGATCGCCGCCAGTACGCGTTTGACGATGTAACTTACCAAAATTCGGTCCTCTCCGCGGTCCGGAACACGGGGACCGCTGTTTGTTTCTGAAGGATCGTCATTCCGAAGATATGATATCCCAGTATGATAGTATTTTAATATTATATTATAGGAAGCCGCATGCGCCGGTGTCAACCTTGCATGCATGGAAATCATGCAATAAATGCATACCGCAGGGGAATTCCCCATTGAAACCCCGCCCGAAAAAGCGTATTGTATTAAGGCATAATATATGATTTTCGGTTTCCGTACGCTGCGTCCGCACGTACGGAGAAAGGACGGAACGAGACGATGAAAACAACCGCAAAGACCCGGGCGGAGGTGCGCCCGTGAAGCAGAACCGCATCCTGACCATTGGGTTCCCGTTGCTGGCGGCACTCATCTGGGGCACCGCTTTTTCCGCACAGAGCATGGCGGCGGATGTCCTCGGCCCCTTCACGGTGAACGCGGCGCGCTCGACGCTCGCCTTTTTCGCGCTCGGTCTCGGGCTCATCGTTTTCAACGCGGTCCGGCTCCGCAAGACCGGAGAAACGCGCAAAGCCACCGCGGCGGACGTCAAAAACGCGCTGATCGGCGGCGCCTGCTGCGGCACCGCCCTGTTCGTTGCCGCATGGCTGCAGCAGGCCGGACTCGCCTACACCCCCGCAGGCAAGGCGGGCTTCATCACGGCGCTGTACGTGGTGCTGGTCCCCGTATTCGGTCTGTTCCTCAAAAAGAGAACGCCCGCGACGGTGTGGCTCGGCATCGCACTGGCGGTCGCGGGGCTGTACCTTCTGTGTATCAAGGACGGGTTCTCCGTTTCGGTGGGCGACCGCTACGTGCTGCTGTGTGCGGTGTTCTTCGCGGTGCACATCCTCGTGATCGACAAGTTCACCGCGGTCGTCGACCCCGTGCTGCTCAGCTGTCTGCAGTTCGGCGTGGCGGGCGTGTTTTCCTGGATCGCGGCGTTTTTGACGGAAACGCCCACGCTCGCGGCGATCATGAGCCGCATCCTCCCCATCCTGTATGTGGGCTTGCTGTCGAGCGCGGTCGCCTACACGCTGCAGATGATCGCCCAGAAGTATGCGGAGCCCGTGACGCTTTCGCTGCTGCTGAGCCTCGAATCCGTGTTCAGCGTGCTCGGCGGCGCGGTGCTGCTCGGTGAGCGGCTCTCCCCGCGGGAGCTTGCGGGCTGTGCGGTGATGTTCGTTGCGGTGCTGCTGGCGCAGATCCCGCCGGAGCGCATCCGCGCGCTGTTTTCGAAAAAGTCCGCATGACACGGAGCCTGTAATGAAGGAAACGATTTTGAGAAAATGCAGAGAACCGCTGTTCGCGCGCCGCACGCTGATGACCGTTGCGGGAGTGCTGACCTGCGGGTTTTCGGTGGGCATCTTCAAGACCTCTGCGCTGGGCGTCGACCCGTTCCAGGTGCTGTGCAACGGCATCAACGCCGTGGTGCCCATCCCCTTCGGGACGCTGTATGTGCTCATCAACATCGTGCTGCTTATCGCGATGTTCTTTGCGGACCGCCGTGCCATCGGTCTCGGCACGCTGATCAACCTGTTCCTTTTGGGCTATGTCGTGGATTTCAGCGAGCGTCTTTGGACCTCGCTCTTCCCCGCCCCTTCGTTCGCGGTGAAGCTGCTGCTCCTGCTCGCGGCGATCCCGCTGCTGTGCATTTCGAGCGCGCTGTACTTCACGGCGGACATGGGCGTTTCCACCTACGATGTGTGGGCGCTGTGGCTCGACCGGAAAACGAAGTTCCCCTTCCGGTTCCTCCGCATCTGCACGGACCTTCTCTGCGTGGGGACGGGCTTTGCGCTGATGGGCTTCCGGAGCGCGGGCGTGATCGGCATCGGCACGATCGTCACGGCGCTGTTCATGGGTCCGCTGATCGACCTGTTCAACCGCAAGGTCGCGCGACCGCTGCTGTACGGCAAGGGGCGCCGCCCGTAAACCGCAAAAAAGACCGGAACTGCGCGTTCCGGTCTTTTTGTTTTCTTTCGGTTCCGGGGTCACTCCCAGTTGCCTTCGTACGTTCCGTACACGGCAAGGTAGGGATTGTCCGGATTCGGGTCGGTCGGATCCCATCCGTAGCCTTCCGCCGTCATATAGGGCGCTTCCTTGATGAGCGCGGGGACCGCGGGCGGTTCGGGTCCGTTGTCCTCGGTGAGCACGACGACCGTCGAACGGTCGGTGTTGTCGTGCACCCACTTCGCGTCGGCGGCGCAGAGACGGATACATCCGTCGGACGCGGGCGTGCCGAGCGCCTCGTAATCGCCGAGCTTCATGCGCTGCATGCCGACCTCCTGCTTGCGGGCCTTTTCGTCGATCGGCACCGAATGGAAGAGGATATGCCCCGTGATGCGCGCGCACCACTGCCCGTATGCGCCGTAGAGCTTATGATAATCGTACTTCGTGCCGACGCCGTAGGTGCCCGTCGGCGTGCGCTTCCCGGTGGAACAGATCATGCGGCGCAGGGGCTGCCATTCGCCGTTCTCCGCGCGGAAGACCTCCGCGGACTGGGTGCCGAAGTACACCACGACGGCGAGCTGCCCGTCCTCCTTCGGTGCCTTCTTCGGTTTCCATGCATCGTCGAAGGGCACGGGGGTCGGGGTGGGCGTTGGCGTGGGTTCCGGGGTCGCGGTCGGTTCCGGCGTGGGCACGGGCGTCGGCGCGGGCGTCGCCTCCGAGACGGAGAAAACCACGGGTTCCTGCGTAGGTACGAACTGCGGCGTTTCTTGGGGCACGGCGGTCTTTTCCCCGCCCGCGCAGGCGCAGAGCAGGGCGCACGCGAGAACGCAGAGCAAAGCGAATCGTTTTTTCATCATATCTTTTCAAGACGGGCGGGCGCGCCCGTTCCTTTCCGAACGGAATGATATTGCATTATACCGCAGCGGCGGTGCCCTTGCAAACGCGCCTCTGTTGCCCGCACCCCGCGCACGGTGGTATACTCAAAAGCGACGGACCCATTCACGGGTCCCCGGAATACAACGACAAACCCGCAAAGGAGTATGGAATATGCTGGAAAAATGGATCGATGCCCACCTGGGCGAAGAGATGGAAGACCTCAAAACGCTGCTGCGCATCCCGAGCGTCAGCCGCGGCACGCCCGAACCCGGGATGCCGCTCGGCCGTGAGGTGTCCCGCGCGCTCGACTGCGCCGTGGATCTCGGCAAGAAGTTCGGCTTCGAGGGACGCAACATCGACGGTTACTGCGCTGTGATCGATTTCGGCGAGGGCGATGAACTGCTCATGATCGCCGACCACTTGGACGTCGTGCCCGCGGGCAAGGGCTGGGACACCGACCCGTTCGAACCCGCAGAGGTGGACGGTCGCCTCGTTGCGCGCGGCGTACTCGACAACAAGGGACCCGCGGTCTGCGCGCTGTACGGCATGGCCGCCGTCAAAGCCGCAGGTCTCAAGATGAAGCGCCGCGTCCGCCTGTTCCTCGGCGGCGATGAGGAGGTCGGCTGGAAATGCGTCGACCGTTACCGCGAGACCGAAGAGCTGCCCGCGCTCGGCTTCACGCCCGACGCGTGCTACCCGGTCGTCAACAGCGAGATGGGCATCTATCAGGTGCAGTACAAGCGCACCATGGAAAACAGCGGCGTGCGCATCCACTGCGGCATCGCGGCGAACGTCGTCCCCGGTGAGGCCGAGGCGGTCCTGCCCTGCGAGGCGGTCCCCTGCGAAGTACCCGAGGGCTTCACTGCGGAGTTCGACGGCAACGTCATCCGCGTCAAGGGCCGCGGCGGTCACGCGGCGATGAACGACCTTGCGAAGAACGCGCTGTGCTGCCTGCTCGACCTGCTCGCACAGCAGCCGCTCGCGCCCGAGGATTCCGCGGTCGCCCAGTCGCTGCACGCCTTCTTCGATTACGACCTGCACGGCGAAGGCTTCGATGTGGATGTCAAGGACGAATCCGGCTACTGCACGCTGTCCCTCGACATGCTTGAGTGGGATGAGAACGGCGTGCTGCTCACCATCGACTCGCGCCACCCCTTCTCGCTGGCGAAGGAGACCCTCGAAGAGAAGCTCGACGCCGCGTTCGGCTGCATCCTGTTCGAGCGCATCCCGCTGAAGCACCAGCCCGGTCACTTCATCCCCGCGGATTCCGAGCTCGTTTCCACGCTGATGGACGTTTACACGCAGGTGACCGGCAAGGTCTCCGCGCCGCAGACGATGGGCGGCGGCACCTACGCACGCGCGTTCCCGAACTCCGTCGCGTTCGGCATGAGCCCCGAGAACGAGCCCGATGAGTGCCACATGCCGAACGAGGGCATGACGCTCGCCTCCTTCCGCGAGAACACGCTCATCATGGCGGAAGCCATCCGCCGCCTCGCGACCGAAGGCTGAGTTTTCCCCAACCTGTACATTTCTCGGGGGAGCAACCGCTCCCCCGCGCACTTTCCCCGGCGAACGGGGTTTTCTTGATTTTACGGGAGTGACGACACCATGATGATCCAGGACATCGGTCCGCACAGGCTGTACAACCAATTCGACCCCGCGGCGACCCCGGAGGACGGGGACACCGTTCTGCTGCTTTCGGGCGGCACGGTCGCGGCGAAGCTTTCGGAGAAAACGCTTGCGTTCCCGAAGGTCCGCGATTTTGCGGCGGAAGCGCGCGCAAGGCTGATCTATCTGTTCCGCGTCGATGAGGAGCGGTTCTTCCTCTGCACCGGGGAGGACGCCCTTCCCGAAGGCTTTGCCATGACGGACCTGCGCACCGTGCGGCAGGCGGAACCCGAACCGAAGTACCTCGTGTTCGCCGCGCTGACGGGCAAGCACCTCGCCGACTGGTACCGCGACACCCGCTTCTGCGGACGCTGCGGCACGCCGACCGTCCCCTCGGAAAAGGAGCGCGCGCGCATTTGCCCGGCTTGCGGCAACACCGCCTACCCGCGCATCATGCCCGCCGTCATCGCGGGGGTCATCGACGGGGACCGCATCCTGCTCACGCGGTACAACCGCCCAGGCGCGTACAACGCTTTGATCGCCGGGTTCACGGAGATCGGCGAGACGCTCGAAGAGACCGTCGCGCGGGAGGTCATGGAGGAAGCGGGGCTGAAGGTCAAAAACATCCGCTACTACAAGAGCCAGCCGTGGGGCGTGGCGAACGACATCCTGACGGGCTTCTTCTGCGACCTCGACGGTTCCGATGAGATCGTGCTGGATGCGAACGAGCTGAAATCCGCCGTGTGGACGAAGCGCGAGGACATCGTTTTGCAGCCCGACCGGACGAGCCTGACCAACGAAATGATGGAGCGTTTCAAAAGCGGCGAGCCGTGCTGACGGCGGCACGCTTTCCCCCAAGGGAAAATATACGAAAAAAACCGCGGAAACAAGACCGAAAACGCTTGCATTCCGCAGCTGTACTCGGTATACTGATAAGGCTAACGTCCTTCTTGCTCCGTGCAAGAACGGAGCCGAACAGACCATAAGGAGGTGAAATGAATGAATCAGTATGAAGCTCTTTACATCATCGATGCGGCCCTCACCGAGGAAGCTACCCGTGAGTCCATCGAAAAGTTCAAGGGTATCGTAGAAGCCAACGGCGGTGAAATCGTCGCGGTCGACGAGTGGGGCAAGCGCAAGCTCGCATATCCCATCGATTACAAGACCGAGGGCACCTATGTCCTGATGTCGTTCAACAGTGCGCCCGAACTCCCCCGTGAGTTGGAGCGTAACTACAAGAACGATGAGAAGATCCTGCGTTACATGGTTACCGTCAAGGAAGCGTAAGCGACCCCCGGTTTGACCTGACCGAAAGGACTGCAAAATGAACAAGATCTTTATCGTCGGAAATCTGACTGCGGACCCGGAGCTGCGCGCCACCCCCAACGGTGCGAGCGTGTGCACCTTTACCGTCGCAGTCGACCGCCGCTTCCAGCGCGGTAACAACGGTGAAAAGACGACCGATTTCTTTCGCATCAACGCATGGCGCCAGCTTGGCGAGAACTGCAGCAAGTTCCTCGCGAAGGGCCGCAAGGTCGCCGTCATCGGCGAGCTGCAGGCGCGTACCTACCAGGACCGCAACGGGGAGACCCGCATGAGCCTGGACGTGAGCGCGGATGAGGTCGAATTCCTGAGCCCGAAGGGCGACGGCGGTTCTTACAGCGGCAACGGCGGCGGCAACTACAGCGGCCGTACGAACAACCAGCAGAACCGCAACACCGATGATTTCTTCGGTGCAGACGGTTTCACCGATATCCAGAGCGACGATATCCCCTTTTAATCCAAATTTTTAGGAGGCTAATTCCATGGAAGAACGTAAAATGCGTCCGCGTCCGCGCCGCAGCCGCCGCAAGGTGTGCAAGTTCTGCACGGAGAAGGCAACGTCCATCGATTATAAAGATACCAACATGCTCGTGAAGTTCACGACCGAGCGCGGCAAGATCATGCCCCGCCGCATGTCCGGTGTCTGCGCAAAGCACCAGCGCGACCTCGCAGTCGCCATCAAGCGTGCGCGCATCATGGCCCTGCTTCCCTACGTTGCAGACTGATCGCAACAACAGAACAAAGCACTGACCCCAAGGTCGTTAGCAGATAAATCCCGCCCGCGCGGGATTTTTTCTTTGCCCCGGGCATGGTAGAATAGTAGCGAAAATCACCGAAGGAGGATCCGCAACGATGCACGACGCCTTGGAATCCGTCCGCGCGCTGCACAAAGAATGCGGCACCGCGCCCCTTTCCCCCGAAAACCGTTTGCTCGACATCCAGTCGGAGCTCGGCGAGCTCGCAAAGGAAGTCCTGAAAGCGACGCGGTACGGTGCAGTCCCCTTCCGCCCGACCGACGCCTTCCGCGAGGAATACGGCGATGTGCTGTATGCGTTGCTCACGCTTGCCGAGGAGACGGACACCGACCCCGCCGCGGCACTTGCGTCGGTTCTCGGAAAGTACCGCGCGCGGTTCGCCCGGAAGGGCGGGATCGGCAGCGGCAACGAACCACAAAACCACGGAGGAACACCATGAACCGCAACAAGACCGCCTGCAACTGCAGGAACATCACCTACGGCATGATCGCCGACGCCGTCGCGGCGGGGCTCACCGAGACCGAGATCGAACAAAAGCTCCGTTTCGGCACCGGCTGCGGCAAATGCCGCGAATTCATCCGCGTGCTGATCCGCGAACTTGCCGAGGAGCGCGACGCCCGGTAACAACGACCCTGCGGGGCGGCATACCGCCACCGCACCGAAACCATGACACACGGAAATCTCTGGAAAAACATTCTCTTCTACTCGATCCCGCTCGTACTGACGAACCTGCTGCAGCTGCTGTTCAACATCGCCGATGTGGCGATCGTCGGGAAATTCGCGGGCTCGATCTCGCTCGGCGCCGTCGGTTCGACGACGCTTTTGGTCGTACTCACGACCGGTTGGCTCATCGGCATATCGAGCGGCGTGAACGCCGTCGTCGCGTTCTTCGCGGGTGCGAACGACCCGGAGCACGAGCACCGCGCGGTGCAGACCGGCCTGTTGCTGTGCCTTGCGGCGGGTCTGTTCACGATGCTGCTGGGACTGCTTGCGGGAGCGCCGATGCTGCGCCTGCTCGGCACGAAGGACGAGCTCATCACCGAAGCGACGCTGTACCTGAAGATCTACCTGCTCGGTTCCCCGGCGCTCGCGCTGTACAACTACGGCAACGCCGTGCTTTCCGCCGTCGGCGAGACGAAGAAGCCCCTGATCTACCTTTCGGTCGCGGGCGTCATCAACATCCTTCTGAACCTGTTCTTCGTCATCGTTCTCGGGATGCGGTCCGACGGCGTCGCCTATGCGAGCATCATCGCGCAGTACATCTCCGCGGTGCTGATCCTGTTTGCGCTGTTCCGTGCGGAGGGCGCGCACCGGCTGGAGCGCAAGATCCCCGCGTACGACCGCAACTCCGCGGCGCGCATCCTGAAGATCGGCATCCCCGCGGCGCTCCAATACTCGCTGTTCGCCGTGGCGAACCTGTTCGTGCAGTCCGCCGTGAACAGCTTCGACCACGTGATCGTGGAGGGCAACAGCGCCGCGATGAACTTCGACTCCGTTGTTTACGAGTCGATGGCGGCGTTCTACGTTGCGACGACGGGCTTCATCGCCCAGAACTACGGTGCCGGCAAGCGCGACCGCGTACGCAAGACCTACGCCATCACGACCGTGTATTCCTTCGGGCTCGCGTTCGTTCTCGGGCTCATTGCCTTCCGTTTCCGTGCGCCACTGCTCGGGCTGTTCACAAACGACGCGGAGGTCGTTGCGGCGGGTTCCATCCGCTTGAACGTGCTGTGCTTCTCCTGGTGTCTGTCGGCGTTCATGGATAACGCGACCGCCGCCTGCCGCGGGCTCGGCAAGACGCTCGTGCCGACCGCCATCGTGCTGATGGGTACGATCGTGTTCCGTATCGTCTGGATCTATACGGTGTTCGCGCACTTCGGCACGCTGAGCTCGCTGTACCTGCTGTACGGCTGCGCGTTCGTCATCACCGGCATCTTCCAGAACATCTATTACTTCCGCCTGTACCGGAAGACCTTCGGCGGGCATGAGACTCCACGCGAGGTGACTGTATGAGTATCACGACCGAAACGGAGCGCCTGCTGACCGAACGTTACGGCACGGAGCACCTTGTCGCGCTGGCGACCTCGGCAAACGACATCCCCACCATCCGCAACGTGAACGCGGTGTACGCGGGAGGTTGCTTTTGGACATTGTCGCTCGCAGGGGCGGCAAAGCTCGGCGCGATCCTCGGCAATCCGCACGTCGCAATCTCCCTTGCGGGGTTCGCCGCGCACGGGACGGCGGAAATTTGCGGGACGGAAGAGCACCGGGACATCGTTCGCAAGCTCGAGGGCGCGTTCCGCGCATGGCTCGGCGCCGAACAACCGGGCAACGGCGATGCGGAAGCGGTGCTGATCCGGATCGCGCTGACGGACGCGGTGCTGTTCGCAGATGGAAAGCGGCACGATCTCGTCTTTTGAAAACGGCTGTCCCGGGCAGACCGAAAAAACAACGGACCGTCATACCGACGGTCCGTTGTTTTTGTTATTCCCGGTTTTCTTGCAGAAGCTTTTCGATGAGCTCCGGCAGTTCCGTGACATCGTTTGCCACGCAGGTCGCGGAACCCAGTTCCTCCGGGCTGCCGAACCCGTAAGCGCAGCCCACCGAGGGCAAGCCGTGGACGGACGCCACCTTCAGGTCGCTTGCCCGGTCGCCGATCATCACATAGCTTTCCGGATGCCGGTCGCGGAACCGGGGGAAGATCTCCTCCTTGGGGACGAAGCCGAAATCCTCGCAGCAGTAGTACCCCGTGAACCAGCGATCCAAACCGAATGCACTGCGGTGCGCCCGGAGATAGGGGCGCTTGCAGTTGGAAAGAATCGTCATTTCGAAGCCCATCTCCTTGAGCCGGGTCAGGGTCTCCTCCGCCCCGGGATACAGGATGGCCTCTCCCGCATCGATCCGGGAGATCATTTCCCTGCCGATGATGTCGCTTGCCCGGGTCTTCATCTCTTGCGGCAACAAAGGCATGAAGGTGTTCCACATGTCCTTGGCGTTCATCCCCAAATACCGGGTCACATCCGCATCCGCGTAGTGACGTGCGGGTGCGGCACCTTGGGCGACCAGCCAGTCATAAGCCTTGCGGAAAGCGCAGCCGTAAAGCCGGGTGGTATCGTGCAGGGTACCGTCCCAGTCGAAGATCAATGTGCGGATCATCCGATCTGATGCATCAGGTTGCACATTTCGATGGCGGAGAGGGCGCAATCATAGCCCTTGTTGCCCGCCTTGGAGCCCGCGCGCTCGATCGCCTGCTCGATGTTTTCGGTGGTGATGACACCGAACAGCACCGGCTTGCCGGTTTGGAGCGCCACATTGGCGATGCCCTTGGAAACCTCGGAGCAGACATAGTCGTAGTGGGTGGTGGAGCCGCGGATCACCGCGCCCACACAGATCACGGCATCGTACTTGTCGGAACGCGCCATCTGCTGTGCCACCGTGGGGATCTCGAACGCGCCGGGCACCCAGCAAGCAGTGATGTTTTCCTCTTCGACACCGTGACGCACCAGTCCGTCCACGGCGCCGTCCAGCAGCTTCTCGACGATGAAGCTGTTGAAACGGGATGCGATGATGCCCACCTTCATTCCGGCGGGGGCGACGACTTTTCCTTCGATCAGTTGAATGCTCATATCAATACCTCCAATATCTAATCGTTTCCGTATTTTTTACACGTGGATGCTGTTGAAAATGTGACCCATCTTGTCCTGCTTGACCTTGAGGTAGAAGCGGTCGTGCTCACCCGGCGCGATCTCGATGGGTACCCGTTCCTTGATGGTGAAGTTGAACCCTTCAAGTCCGTAGATCTTGGTGGGGTTGTTGGTCAGCAGCCGCAGGGAGCGGACCCCGAGGTCCTGCAGCATCTGCGCGCCGCTCCAGTATTCCCGAAGATCGGGATCGAATCCCAGCTCGACGTTCGCCTCGACGGTATCGCGGCCGTGCTCCTGCAGTTCGTACGCCTTGAGCTTGTTGATCAGCCCGATGCCGCGTCCCTCCTGCCGCATGTAGAGGATGACGCCGCGGCCTTCCCGCTGCACCATTTCCATGGCGGTGTGCAGCTGGGCGCCGCAGTCGCAGCGGGCGGAACCGAACACGTCGCCGGTCAGGCATTCGGAATGGACCCTGCACAGGATATCCTCACCGTCGCCGATCTCTCCGCAGACCAGCGCGACATGGTGCTCGCCGGTGATGTCGTTCACATAACCGTAGATTTGGAAATCGCCGTAGGCGGAGGGCAGCTTGGCGCAGGCTTCGCGCTTCATATGCATCTCGTAGCGACGCAGATAATCCTGCAGATCGCGGATGGTGATGAAGCACAGACCGTGGGTCTCCGCCAAGGTCCGGAGTTCGGGGGTACGCATCATGGTCCCGTCCTCCCGCATGATCTCACAGCACAGTCCGCATTCGGTCAGCCCCGCAAGGCGGCACAGGTCCACTGTGGCTTCCGTGTGCCCCTCCCGTGCCAGTACGCCGCCGTGGCGCGCCACCAGCGGAAACACATGACCGGGGCGGCGCAGGTCCTCGGGACGGGTCGCCGGATCGCAGCAGGCACGGCAGGTGACAGCGCGCTCTTCCGCGGAAATGCCGGTGGTGGTGTTCACATGGTCGATGGACACGGTGAACGCCGTGCAGTGGTTGTCCGTGTTTTCGGAAACCATCTGCGGCAGGTTCAGCCGTTTGGCAACGGCCGCGGACATGGGCGTGCAGATCAGCCCCTTGCCGTAGGTGGCCATGAAGTTCACGTTCTCCGTGGTGGCAAACTCCGCGGCGCAGATCAGGTCGCCTTCGTTTTCGCGCTCCGGATCGTCGGTGCAGACGATGATCTTTCCGGCGCGGAGCGCCTCCAGCGCCTCGGGAATGGTGTTGTATCTGAAATCCATTTCGAATCCCTCCTGTGTGTTTGTTCAAAAGCCGTGTTCGGCTAAAAATTCCATGGTGATGCGGCTCTCCTTCCGTTTTTCGCCCGGAAGCGAAGGTTGCAGGAGCCGCTGCACGTATTTGCCCACCACATCGTTTTCCAGATTGACCGGGTCGCCCGCGGACTTGGTCAGCAGGGTGGTCTCGCTGCCCGTGTGGGGAATGACGGAAACGGCGAACCCTTCCGCATCCACCGCGGCGACGGTGAGGCTGATGCCGTCGATGCAGACGGAGCCCTTTTCGACGATCAGCGCAAGGACCTCTCCGGGGGCGGCGATCCGCACCCAGACCGCGTTCCCTTCGCGGCGCATTTGGGTGATGGTCCCCACGCCGTCGATATGCCCGGAGACGATGTGCCCGCCGAACCTCCCGTCCGCCGCCATGGCGCGCTCCAGATTCACCGGAGCCCCCTGTCCGAGTTGCCCGAGATCGGTGCGGCGCAGGGTTTCCGGCATGACATCGGCGGTAAAGCCGTCGGGCTGCAAGGATGTGACCGTCAGACACACGCCGTTGACGGCGATGGAGTCGCCGATGCGCGTCCCCTCCAGTACCCGGGAGGCGCGGACCGCCAGTTCTCCCGAGGTCCCACCCGAAACGACGCGCCGGACGGTGCCGACCTCTTCAACGATTCCGGTAAACACGGTTCAAGCCCTCCTTCAGATCGTATTCCAGCAGGAGGTCCTCCCCCAGCCGGGTGATTTGCAGATGTTCCAGCTGCGCCGCCATATCGGGATGCGCGGCGCCCCGTCCTTCCACCGGAGTTTTCGCGTCCGCGCCGCCCAACAGTTTGGGGGCGATGTAGGCGCAGACCCGGTTGACGATGCCGGCTTGCAGTGCCGCCTCGTGGAGTTTGCCGCCGCCTTCGATGAGAACGCTTGCCGTCTTTTCCCGTCCCAGCACGTCCATCAGCGCAAGCAGGTCCACTTTGCCGTTCTCTCCGGGCAGACACAGCACCCGGACGCCCGACCGCTCCAGTGCTTCGGTCTTGGCTTCGTCCGGGCGGGCGCACGCCACGATGGTGGGCAGTTCCCCGGCAGTCCTCACGATGCGGCTGTTCAAGGGGATGCGCAGCCCGGAATCCACGATGACGCGCAGGGGTTGGTGCGCCCCCTCCAGACGGCAGTTCAGCATGGGATCGTCTGCCAATACGGTGCCGATGCCCGCCATGATGGCACTGTACCTGCCCCGCAGGGCATGGACATGGGCCCTCGCCGTTTCGCCGGTGATCCATTGGGACGCCCCCGTATAGGCGGCGATCTTTCCGTCCAGCGTCATGGCGTATTTCATCACGACATAGGGTCTGCCGGTGGTGATGAAATGGAAGAACACGGGATTCAGCGCATCGCACTCTTCCCGCAGGAAGTCCGTTTCGACCGTGATGCCGTTCTTCCGCAGAAGTTCCGCGCCCTTGCCCGCCACCAGAGGATTCGGATCGCGCGAGCCGATCACCACGCGGGCGACCTTATGTTCGAGGATGGCTTCGGTGCAGGGTGGCGTGCGCCCGTAGTGACAACAGGGTTCCAGTGTCACATATAACGTGGCGCCTTCCGCCGGTTCCGTCAGTGCGGCAAACGCATTGCGCTCCGCATGGAGTTCACCGCAGCGCCGGTGATACCCTTCGCCGATGATCCGCCCGTTTTTGACGATGACGGCGCCCACCATGGGGTTCGGATCGACCCAGCCCGCCCCCTGTTTCGCGAGGGCGATGGCCCGCCGCATATATTCCGCTTCCTGCATGACATTCCTTTCCGGGCAATAAAAAAGCCCCATGGAGTGTGACAGCTCCACAGGGCGATTCCGGTACCGCGCATCCGTATGCGGAAAAACAAAAAACTCCGAAACATACCAAAAGTATATTTCAGAGCACGGATTGCATTGCACACCGTCTTCTTCCATCCAGACTGTACTGTCGGCCCCGGAATCACACCGGGTCATGCAGCGAAGTGCCGCTCGCGGGCTATACCGCCGGTAGGGAATTTCACCCTGCCCTGAAGACTTATCGATCTTTTTGTATTATAGAAACGTTTCCCGGATTTGTAAAGACTTTTTCCGCCCCGAGGATCCGACGGCAAGGCGGACCGTGCGCGACTGATGGCGGAAGGCAAGGAAAAAGCGCGGTTTCTGCCGCGCTTTTTCCGGGAAAGATACCTTTATCTGCTGTTTCTTTGCGCTTAGCGCACTTCGATGCCGGCACCGAGCTTGTTCATGAGTTCGTAGAAGCTCGGGAAGGAAACCGCGGCGCATTCCGGGTTCGAGACCTGCATCTCGCCCTCTTCGCAAGCGAGACCGCAGACGCACATCGCCATGCAGACGCGGTGATCGTCGTAGCTCGGGACGGAGGCGCAGTGCATGGGCTTTCCTCCGTGCACGGTGAGCGTATCCGCCGTGATGTCGATATCGGCACCACACATGGTCAGCACTTCCTGCATGACGGCGACGCGGTCGGTCTCCTTGATGCGGACATGCGCGAGGTTCGTGAACTTCGTGTCGCCTTCCGCAAAGCACGCCGCAACGGTGAGGACCGGGAGACTGTCGGGGATGAGGTCCATATCGACCTCGTCGAGACCGTGGAGCTTCTTGCCGCCGCGGACGACGAGCTTGTGCCCTTCGATATCCTTTTCGATATCCGCACCCATCTTGATGAGGACATCCGCAACGGCTTTGTCGCCCTGTGCGTCGTTGAAATCAACGTCGGTGATGGTGAGCTCGGAATCGGTCAGCACCGCCGCGACGAGCGGAAACGCAACGCCCGACCAGTCGGAAGCGACGAGGCACTCGCACGCCTTGAGCTTCTGACCGCCCTCGACATGATAGCGCTTGAAATCGGGCGAGGCTTCGACCTTGACGCCGAAACGCTCGAGCCACTGCACGGTCAGCATGACGTACAGCGCTTCCTTCGGATTGTCGACGATGATGTCGACGGATTCACCCGCGGGCAGGAGCGCGCAAGTCGCGAGCAGACCGCTGATGTGCTGGCTGTTGTGACCGGGCACATGGCAGGTGCCGCCGTGGATGGGACCCTTGACGACCATGGGCGGGCACTCGCAATCGGGGCGGGTCGTGAAGCACTCGGCACCGAGCTCGCGGAGCGCCTTCAGCTCGTCGAGCCAGGGGCGGCGGCGGATCTGCTCATCGCCCGTGATGACGGCGTACCCATCGGTCAAAAGGGCGCAGAGACCCGTGGCGAAGCTGGTGGTCGTGCCGGAGTTCATGGTGTCGATCACGGTGTCCGGGACCTTCGGCTTGCCGTTGAGACCGGTCACGGTCCAGGTGTTCGCTTCCTCATCCTCGACGACGGTCGCACCGAAATGGCGGGCAACGGCAAGCGCCGCAAGTCCGTCCTTGCTCGGCAGGGGGTTGTGGATGACGGTCACGCCGTCTGCGATGGCGCCGAACAGCGTTGCACGGATGGTCGCGCTCTTCGAACCGGGGACCGCGCAGGTGCCGTGGAGACTGCCTTTTTTGCTGTATGCGTACATAGTGGATACTCCTTTCGCCGATCGCATGACCGGGGTTCGCTTTTCACATTGATTTATATTATATATGATGTTGTTTCAAAAGGGAACCGCCGCGCCGTGTTTTCCCGCGAATTCTCCTCGGGTGACTCGGCATCGGCGTTTCCGGCGGGCATTCTCACAGCGCGCACACGTTTTCGGGCTTGCCCGCAAGCCACGCTTCCATGTTGCGGAAGACGATCTCCGCGCGGCGCACCATGGCCTCCTCCGAAAGGAAGGCGACATGCGGTGCCAGCAAGGTGTTCTTCGCACCGAGCAGCGGGTAATCCGCCGGGATGGGCGGCTCCATATCGAACACATCGATCCCCGCGCCGGCGATCCGTTCTTCGTTCAAAGCTTCCGCAAGCGCCGCGTTGTCGACGATGGCGCCTCGCGCGCAGTTGATGAGGATGGCGTCGCGCTTCATGCGGGCGATCGCTTCTTTCGAAACGAGACCGCGGGTCGATGCGTCGTTCGGCGTATGCACGGAAACGATATCGCTTTCCGCCATCAGTTCTTCGAGAGAGCAATAGCGGATGCCGAGCGCTTCCGCTTCGGGCTTGACGGAACGGGAATACGCGATGACCTTCGCACCGAACGCGAGGAACAGCTTTGCGGTCATCATGCCGATGCGCCCGGTACCGATGATGCCGACGGTCTTCCCCGCGATCTCGCGGCCCATCAGCCCTTGGGAGGTGCCGCCGCAGCGCACTGCCGCATCCGCGGCGCCGAGCTTGCGGTACAGCCCCGTGACCATGCCGATGACGAGTTCCGCCACGCTTTGGTTCGAGTAATTCGCGGCGTTGCAGACGGTGATGCCCTGCGCGCGGCACGCTTCGAGCCCGACATGGTCGATGCCGGTGAACGCCACGTCGATGAGCTTGAGCCGGGGCAAACGACGGATCAGCGCATCCGGATAGGGCGTGTTCGCGACGATGACCGCATCGGCGTTTTCGGAACGCGCAAAGAGGACTTCGGGGTCCGCGCTTCTTTCGGAATGACAATCGACCGTATGCCCCGCAGCGCGGAGCCCCTCGGCAAAGGCTTCGACGGTCTTTGCGGGAACGCCGAGATTTTCGAGAACAACGATATGCATCTGGACTTTCCTCCGTTCGGTAGTGGTGGGTGAAGGTGCCGCCGGGTCGTGCGGGACCTTCGGGAAAGAGAAAAGACAGCCGCTCCGGGCCGTCTTTTGAAAACGGGATCTGTCAGATCCGGTGGCGCTTGCGGGCGTACAGCATCGCGTCGACCGAGCGCATGAGCTCCGTGGCGTTGGCGTGTTCCGCCGTCCATTCGGTGAGCCCGGTGCTCGCACCGATGGCGTACCCCTCTTCGGGGCGGGTCGCCGCGAGGCTTTCCTGCACATCCCACTCGAGGCGCATCGCCGCGGCGGGGTTGTCGGTTTCGAGGACCAGGACGAATTCATCGCCGCCGAAGCGGGCGCCGAAGCAATTGTGCCGGCCGCAGACGCTTTTGAGCGCGTTGCCGATCAGCTCGAGCGCGTGGTCGCCTTCCATGTGACCGAAGGAGTCGTTGATGATCTTGAAGTTGTCGATATCGAGCATCAGGACCCAAAGCCCGGTCTTCGTTTCGCCGCGCTTGCGGCGGATGATCTGCCCGTCGAGATAACGGAACAGTTGGTAGCGGTTGTTCATGCCCGTTCCGGGGTCGCGCGTGATGAGCTGCTGGGTGCCGTTGACATAGACCCAGATGGACGCGATCGCCGTGCAGGGCGGCAGGAACGGACGCCCCGGCAGAAGGATCTCCGCCGCGCCGCCGATGGCGGGCAGGAGCACGTAGGTCAGAAGGATCGTTGCGGTGTCCTTCTTCTCATAGGTATCCGCCTTGCGGAGCGCCGAGAAATTCCGCGCCAGGGCGATGACACAGTAACCGTAACAGATGAGCGGCTGCATGAAATACAGCGGACCGCGCGCGTACATGTTTTCGGCGGAGACGGTGAACAGCCAGCCGGTCACACAGCTTGCCGTGCCGAGGATCATCAGCACGAACGCCGGGAACGCGCTGAGGATCGTGCGCTTTTTCGTCAGCTGACCGCCGACGCTCACGAAGGAGAACAGATACCACAGCCAACCGACCGCGCCGAACGCGGAAAAGTAGATGCCGTTCATGATGCGGACGACCCACGGCGAACAGCCGGTCGTTGCCTCGGCGATGACGCCGATAAGATCCGCAGTGAACATCAGCACCATTGCGGCGATATTGGATGTCAGCAGCTTTGCGCGCAGCGACCGGTCGTGCCGGTATTGCATCAGTGCGATGAACACGAGGATCGTGATGCTGATCAGATAGACTTCACATTTGAGGAACAGTTCCACAGGAGACCTCCTTATCCGGTTTCCGCTTATCATTATTATATATTTGTCCGGAAAATGCAAGTTTCGATTCCGTGCGGCACGGGTCGCGGGTATGCGCAATTATTCACATTCCCTTCACGGGTGTGCCCTTGACGGTACCGATGCGCAAACTATAAAATTAATTATACACTGCAAACTGAAACCACTATGTACACTTGTGAGGTAAGCGATGAAAAAGAACCAGAGTAAGGACCGTCTCGGCAAGGAGCTCGAGAAGATCGAAACGGAGATCGAAAACGAGTTGCTCGCGCCCGTACCGGACGACGACGAGCTCGAACTTGACGAAGACGAAGACCTCGACGACTTCGATGACGAAGATTTCGACGATGAGGACGACGATGAAGACGCCCCCCGCAAGAAGAGCAAGGGGCTCATCGCCCTTCTGATCGTGTTGGTGCTGGTGCTCGTGGTCGGCGCCGGTCTTTACTTCGGCACCATGACCCGCAACATCACCTTCGAACCGGGTGAAATGAGCGTCCCGCTCGGCACGAGCGCCGCACTCAAGCCCGTGTTCTCGCCCTCGTTCGCGCGCAACAAGGTCTACACCGTGACCGCGTCCGACAACGATGTCATCTCCTTCGACGGCGAGCGTGTGACCGCCCTGAAGGAAGGCGTATCGGTCATCACCGCGCAGCAGAACGGCAAGGATTACGGCAGCTGCATCGTAACGGTCGTGCCCCTTGAGGTCAGCGAGATCCGCTTCAACGCAGACGCTTCGCAGGTCAAGGTCGGCGCGGCGTTCGACCCCGAACCCGTTGCCGTGCCCGAAAACGCGACCTACCCCGAGATCGTTCTTTCGAGCGCCGATGAATCCATCGCCGTGATCGAAGAAGGCACCGTCGTGCCCGTCGCGCCCGGCATGGTCGAGATCGTCGCGACGAACCCGCAGAGCGGCGTTACCGCATCGTTCACGCTGGAAGTCATCTCCGTCGACCCCGACAGCCTCGAGATCGTCGCGCCCGAGAAGATCGAGCTGGGCACCACCGAGCCCGCGGAAGTCGTTTTCGAACCCGCGACCGTCACCGACACCGAGGTCATTTGGAACAGCTCCGACCCCGCGGTCCTTTCCGTGGAGAACGGCAAGTTCGTGCCGCATGAGCAGGGTTCCGTGCAGATGACGGCGACCCACGCCACGACGGGCAAGTCCGTCACGATCGGCATCGAGGTCGTTCCTGTCCAGGGCAAGTCCATCACCATCACCTCGAAGACCGGCAAGAACACGCTGGCCATCAAAAAGACCGATACGCTGACCGCAACGGTGTCCCCCGCGGAAGCCGCGGACAAGACCGTCACCTGGTCGAGCAGCAACGACGGCATCGTCACTGTCAACGCAAAGGGCAAGATCACCGCGAAGAGCGGCGGCGATGCGGTCATCACCGCGACGCTCGCGAACGGCGTCAGCGCGACGTACAACGTCAGCGTCCCGCCGAAGGTCACCAAGCGCAAGACCGGCTTTGTCATCACCCCCTCCGCGCCCGCGAACGCGACCGTCACGGTCACGGGCAACTACAACGACAACACCGCCGTGTACTTCCACTCCGAAGACGGTGACACCGCGAAGGACTTCTGCATCTACGTGCTCGCCGGAAAAGACGCGCGCATGAAGGTGCCCGCAGGTACTTACAGCGTGACCGTTGCCACGGGTCAGAAGTGGTACGGCGACGGTGCCATGTTCTACAACGACGGCACCTATTACGCCTTCAAGGAGCCCTTCACCATCACCGACGCCGACTCGCTGGATGTTTCCCGCATCCAGTACATGAAGGCCGCCGAAAAGGTCGCCAAGGCCGACTTCGGCAAATGATTTCGCGAACTGTGCCGGTCGTTCCGCAATTTTGCGGGGCGGCCGGCATCTTTTGTTTCCGTTTTCCGCGATGCCCGCAAAGGGAGCGGTGCCGAAGGACCGCGCCGCGAAGATCCCCATTCCCGACGGTTTGCGGGCACGCAAGAAAACATCCCATCCGGCAGGCGCTTGTGGTATAATGAAAGGACACACTCGGCGTTCCGCCCGGTGAAAGGAGGACACAACGCATGTTTGCATTGCTCGGCGCTTACGCCGTCCCGACGATCGCGCTGATGATCGCCGCATTCGTCCTGCTGTTGGTCGAATTGTTCATTCCGGGCTTCGGTCTGCCCGGAGTTCTCGGGCTCATCGCCCTCGGCGCCGCGGTCGTGCTGCAATTTATGACCGGCTCCGCTACCGTCGCGCTTTGGATCCTCGCCATCGGTCTCGCCGTGCTCGTTGCCGGCGTGATCGCGCTCGTCCGCTCGCTCGATAAGGGGCGGCTTTCGAAAAGCTTTCTCGTGCTGAACGATTCCATCGGCGCTTCCGCCGGGGAAGCCGCCAAGAACGCAGACCTCGTGGGCTCTGCGGGAACGACGGAAACGATGCTGCACCCCGCGGGCATCGCCGCGATCGGCGGCGAACGCATGGACGTCGTTTCCAACGGAGAATTCATCCCCGCCGGGGAACCCGTCGTCGTCACGGCGGTGGAGGGTACCCGCATCCTCGTGAAGCGCAAGGAGGGCTGACCGATGCCGTTTTGCAAGCAGTGCGGTACTTTTTACCCCGACAGCCTCGGTGTTTGCCCGAAGTGCAACCCGAGCAACGCAGAAGCGGAAAAGCAGGCGCAAAACGCGCCCGTCGCCGACCCGAAAACGGTCAAGCGGCAATGGATCGCCATCCTCATCGGCATTCCTTCGCTCATCCTCATGTACTGGATCATCGGCTATGTACTCAAGTTCGTGCAAAGCCTGTAATCAATAACAAACAAAAACCACGGAGGTACTGTTCATGGATCTGTTCGTTCCCGTTTTCATCCTGTTCGCCGCGATCGTCTTTCTGATCCTGCTGCTCACATTCGTTCCCGTCGGACTTTGGATCTCCGCACGGGCTTCCGGCGTGAAGATCGGTCTGCTCCAGCTGGTCGGCATGCGCGTGCGCAAGGTCGTTCCGCGCCGCATCGTGGAGCCCATGATCAAGGCCACCAAAGCAGGTCTTTCCGTTTCCATCAACAAGCTGGAAGCGCACTACCTTGCGGGCGGTAACGTCGACCGCGTCATCAACGCGCTCATCGCAGCGCAGCGCGCGGGCATCCCGATCGACTTCGAAAAGGCATGCGCCATCGACCTTGCGGGACGTGACGTGCTGAACGCCGTGCAGATGAGCGTCAACCCGAAGGTCATCGAGACCCCGATCGTCGCGGCGGTCGCGATGGACGGTATCGAGCTGCGCGCCAAGGCGCGCGTCACCGTGCGTGCGAACATCGACCGCCTTATCGGCGGTGCCGGTGAGGAGACCATCATCGCCCGTATCGGCGAGGGCATCGTCACCACGGTCGGCTCCTCCGCGAGCCACAAGGTCGTTCTCGAGAACCCGGACCTCATCAGCCGCACCGTGCTGAGCAAGGGTCTGGATGCGGGCACCGCGTTCGAGATCCTCTCCATCGACATCGCAGACGTGGACGTCGGCCGCAACGTCGGCGCACAGCTGCAGATCGACCAGGCGGAAGCCGACAAGCGCATCGCTCAGGCACTCGCCGAAGAGCGCCGCGCCATGGCCGTTGCGCAGGAGCAGGAGAACATCGCCAAGGTGCAGGGCATGCGCGCCCAGGTCATCGAAGCCGAGGCGGAAGTCCCGAAGGCGATCGCCGCGGCGTTCCGCGAGGGCAAGCTCGGCATCATGGATTATTACAACATGCAGAACGTCATCTCCGACACCGAGATGCGCAACGCGATCTCCAAGGCCAACGAGCCCGCGCACGCGGAGAAATAACGCCGTATGGACGGGCTGATCGTATTGCTGATCATCTGGCTGGTGATCTCCAAAATCAACAAGAGCGCCAAGAAGGCGAAGAAGCCCGACAACAGGAAAGCCGCACAACAGGCGGCGGGTACCGCAGCCAAAGCGGTGCCCGTCCGCCCCGCAACGAACGCACAGCAGCGCGCGCCGCAGCCGGCGTCCCGCCCGGCACCGGACCCGGCATACGACATTTCGACCTTCGAATCGCATGAAGGCGAGGATCTTCCGGAGCACAGGCACACTGCCGAGCGGCATGAGCTGCACCCCTCCTTCGGTTCGGACCATGTCCACACCGAGGAGAGCATGACCGGGATGCAGACCGAGTGCCCGCCGGAAAAGAAACCGCGTGCGCCGAAGAAAAATGCGCCTGCCGAAACGCCGGAACCTGTTGCGCCCGTTGCCGCGCCTTCCCTCCGCTTCGACCCCAAACATGCGCGGGAAGCTTTCCTCGCAGCCGAGATCCTCGGCAAGCCGAAAGCGCTCCGCGCGTCCAAGACCAACATCCGTTGATATGCCGAACGATACCGGAAAACAAACGCACACCGGCCGACCGGCCGTGAACCTTTGTGCCGCGCTCCCGCCGTTTCTGTGGGTCGCGGCTTTTCTCACGTGGATCCTGACCGGGCGCAAGAAGGAACTGTACGTTTCCCTCGGCGGCGCCCTGCTGCTTTTCCTTGCGGCACTGGCAACGTACGCCGCGATCTCCGCGTTGCGCAACGACGGCGTCACGGCGCTTGCCGCCCAACAGATGCGGTTTCTCCCGAAGTCGCGCGCGGATCGTCCGCAAAAACGGCACCCCGCGGGCAGGATCCTGTTGCTTGCTTTTCTGAGCAGGCTCATCCTGTTTTTCGGGCTGTACGCCGTCGACATGAAGGTGAACGGTTACCACGGCGGGCTCTTCGAGATGCCGGTCCTGTTTGCGCCGCTGCGCTTTGCGACGCCCGCAGCCGCCCTGCTGGGCTTGCCCGCGAGCGAAGTCCTGCTGCAGTCGAACCTCGCGCGGTTCCCGCTGTTCCCGTTGCTTGCGAACGCCCTCGGCAAATACACCGTTTCGCCGGTGTTCGCCGGGTGCATCATCTCCAACCTGTGCGTGGTGCTCGCCGCACCCCTGTTGTATGAACACGTGCTGGCGCAGGGCACGACCGCCGACGGCAAACGCGCGGTGTTGTGGTTGCTGCTGGGACCCGCCGCCGTGGTCACGCTGTTTGCGAACGAAGCCTCCCTCGTGCTGATGCTGAGCCTTGCGGCGCTGTATGCGTCGCGCCGCAGCAAGTGCTTCTCCGCGGCGGTGTTCGCCTTTGCCGCGATTTTGACGCACCCCATCGCGCTGATCCTCCTGATCCCCTTGCTTTGGGACCGTATCTCCGCGATCGTTCTGGCAACACAGCTGAAGCAGACCCTGTCCCCGCTGAAGACAAGCTTGCGGTTGCTGTTCGCGACCTTGCCGTTGCTCGCCATCGGCGTGCCGGATCTGATCGGGCGGATGCGTTACGGCGTCTCCGCGCCGCTGACCGAGGGCTTGTCGCTGTTCTTCTTCGCGGAGGAACCCGCGGGGCGCCTGGCGCAGGTGCTTTCGGAACCCATAGACGGACTTGCCGCCGTTGCGCGGTTGTTGCCGTTTTTGCTTGTGCTGCTGTTGCTGCTGACGGCGCTGCACGCGGCGCGGACCATGCGCCCGCAGGACCTGATGTCCCTTCTGTGCGTGCCATTCGTGTTTTCCGTGATGTCGGTGCGCGCTTCCGTCGCACTGACGGTCGCCGCGTGGCCGCTGCTGACCGCACTGCCGCTGTTGACCCGGTACCGCCCGCTTCGCGAGATCGCCGCGGTTGCCGGCGTACTGTGCGGTGCCGCATTTTACCTCTGTTACGCTGCGGGCAGGCTGCCGTTCTGAGCCGTCTCCCCGCCGGAAATATCAAACCAAGGAAAGGAACCCCGTATCCCCCCAATGAAAGAATACTTCGAACTGTTTTCCAGCTTCGCCCGGATGGGCGCCGTGCTGTTCGGCGGCGGCTACGCCATGCTGCCGATGCTGACGCGCGAGATCATCGAAAAGCGCGGCTGGGCGACCGAGGAAGAGATCCTCGATTATTTTGCCATCGCGCAGTGCACCCCCGGCGTCATCGCCGTGAATACCGCCACTTTCATCGGCAATAAGCGCAAAGGTGTTTTGGGCGCCGCCATCGCGACGCTTTCCCTGCTGCTCGTGCCGACGATCCTCATCCTCACGATCGCCGCGATCCTCAAGAACTTCTGGTCGAGCCCGGTCGTGATCCACGCGTTCAACGGCATCCGCGTTGCGGTGAGCGCCCTGATCGTGATGAGCGTGATCAAACTGTTCAAAAGCAACATCAAGTCGTGGCAGGGCATCGTGCTCGCCGCGATGGGCTTCATCACGGTCGCCTTCCTGAAATGGACGCCGATCGTCGCGACGCTGCTGGCCGCCTTCTGCGGCTACCTGATGGGGAGGGTCAAAGCCAAATGAGTACGCTCCTCACGCTGTTCTTCGAATTTTTCAAAACGGGTCTGTTCGCCGTCGGCGGCGGACTCGCGACGATCCCCTTCCTGACGGACATGGAGGTGCGCTTCCCGCAGTGGTTCGCCGGCGCGACGGTCGCCGACATCGTTGCCATCGCGGAATCGACCCCCGGCCCCATCGGCATCAACGCCGCGACCTACGCGGGCTTTTCAGCTGCGGGCGTGTTGGGCGCCGTGACCGCGACGATCGCCCTGACGCTGCCGAGTTTCGTCATCATCACGATCATCTCCCACTTCTTCGAGCGCTACCGCTCCTCGAAGCTGGTCGGCGACCTGTTCACCGGCATGCGCCCGATGGTCGCGGGACTCATCGCCGCCGCCGCTTGGTCGATGCTGCAGCTTTCCGTCTTCCGCAAGGGCGGCGCGTTCTTCGCTTCCGTCGATTGGCTCTGCCTCGCGCTGTTCGCGGCGCTGCTCGGGCTGATGTACGTGCCGAAGCTCAAGAAGCTCCATCCGATCGTATTCATTCTGCTCGGCGCCGTTCTCGGCATCGTGTTCTCGCTGTAAGGCACAAACTCCAAACCAAGGTTTGGAGTTTTTTCTGTTTGCATGCTTGTTTTCGGCGATATTCCCCATCTTTTTTCCTTATGGACTCATATTGACTCCCAATCAGCTTTTTACTCTATATTTATTGATAAAGAGGATGAAGATTGTCCTCAAATCAAGAAGGAGAGGAATACCATGAAAAAAGCACTTGCTCTGATGTTGGGTTGCGTTTTGACGGCAACCGCTTTCATCGGCGCACACGCAACAACACCCACCGCCTCCTATGTTCCGGGAAGCTATACCGCTTCAGTCAAAGGCTTCGGTGGTGATGTGTCCATCACCGTAACAGTTGACGATTCTGCTATCACATCCGTCACTGCTACCGGCGACAACGAGACCCCGGGGGTGGGAAGCAAAGCAGTCGAACAACTTCCCGCCAAAATTCTGGAAGCCCAATCCGCCGAAGTGGATGCGGTTTCCGGTTGCACTGTCAGTTCCGAAGCCCTCATCGCCGCCGCCAAGCTCGCCCTTTCCGAAGCCCAAGGACAAACCGGTGGAAAAGTCTCTTTCGTACCCGGCGAGTACACCGCCGTCGCACAGGGTCATAACGGAACCGTTACCGTAAAAACCGTTTTCAGTGAGAACGCAATCGAAAATATCGAGGTTGTCAAGCACTTCGATACTCCCGGCGTTCATGTCAAAGCGCTCATCGACGATCTCCCCGCAAAGATCATCGAACAGCAGTCTCTGGCGGTGGATACCATCGCCGGTGCGACCGTTTCCAGCAACGCATTGCTTTCCGCCGTGAAAAAATGTGTTGAGCAAGCTCAGGGCAATACCGCACTGCTTATGATCCCCACCGAAAAGCCCGCTCCCGGTGCGGCGGAATATACCGCAGATGTCATCGTCATCGGTGCCGGTGGCGCGGGTCTTGCCGCAGCGCAGTCTGCAAATGAGCTCGGAGCGAGTGTCATCGTTCTCGAAAAAGAAGGTTATGTCGGTGGCAATACCATGGTCTCCGGCGGTATCTTCAACTGCCCCGACCCGGAATTGCAGAGCAAAGTTCAAATGACCGAGGGCGTCATTGCCGTCGTCGAATCCGCGTTGAACGAGCAGCCTGTCAGTGAAGAACACGCCCGGTTGATCGCAGCCGTCCAAGCGGATTACGATGCCTGGAAAGCCGCAGGTTCCGAAGGCTTGTTCGATTCCATCAATTGGTTCGCACTCCAAACCTGGAACGGTGGCGATAAGGTTGCGGATCTCAGCCTTGTTTACACGATGAGTGCCAATGCCTTCGACACAATGGAATGGCTGAAGACTCTCGGCTGGTCGCATACCGAAAAGGTTTCCCAGGGTGCCGGCGCACTCTATCAACGCACACACCAGAATTCGGACCTTCTCGGCACCGGCATGATCAAAGCCTTCACCAATGCGTTCGCATCCACATCCAATCTCGAAATCTTCTACAACACCACAGCGGAAGACCTCATCATGGACGGCGGCAAATGCGTTGGAGTGACGGCGACCGACAAGGACGGCAACACCTATACCTTCAAAGCCAACAACGGTGTTGTGATTGCCACGGGCGGCTTCGGACGCAATCTCGAGATGATCAACAAATACAACACATCCGGAAAATGGCCCGATCTTTCTTCCATCACCTGTACCAACATGCCCGGAATCACCGGTGACGGTATCCTCATGGCGGAAAGCGTCGGTGCGGCTCTGCGCGATATGGATCAGATCCAGCTTCTTATGACAACGCAACCCGTTACCGGCAACTGTGTTTACGCATATGTCGCTCCGGAAAATGTTGCCGGTTATCTGTTCCTGAATGCCGAGGGCGAACGTTTCATCGGTGAAGACGGACGCAGAGATGATATCTCTCTTGCGGTACTCCGCCAGACAGATGCTATCTTCTACATGCTCGAGAGCGGTGATGTCATCAAAGATCCCGAAAACACTACCGACCTGATCGGCGTACCGTTACAGGAGTGCATCGATGCGGGCGCGATCCTCTACGGTGAGACGCTCGAGGAGCTGTGCGAAAACGTCGGTTGGAAATACGAGACCGTCAAGGGCGTGCTCGACAGCTACAACGCGAATGTCGATGCAAACGCCATCAAGGACGAATACGGCCGCAGCTTGTTCACCATCAAGTTGGAGAACGGTCCTTGGTATGCGATTCCGCGTACTCCGTCGGTCCACCACACCATGGGCGGTATCGTTATCGATACCGACGCCCGCGTCATGAACACCGAAGGCAATGCAATCGCAGGTCTCTACGCGGCAGGTGAAGTGACCGGTGGTATCCACGGAGCCAACCGCATGGGCGGCAACGCGTTGGTCGACTGCCTCACGTTCGGTCGAATCGCCGGTCGCAGCGTTGTTTCCGATTCGAACAAATAACACGCCGAAAAAACGCGATGCGTACCGCAACTATCTTGCGGTACGCATTTTGCTATTTTCAAGAACATATGGTATAACTTTCAAAAACAGTTCTCGGAGGAAACGAATGATCTATTCCAGCAGGGACGTGGCTTGCGAAACGGGAATGACCACAGAGGGATTGCGTTTTTACGAGAAGAGCGGCATCCTCAAAGTCAATAAAGATTCACAAAACGGATATCGGCAGTATGAGATCCAACGGGTCCCGTTCCTTCGCATGGCGAAGATTCTGAACACATACGGGATATCCCTCAGTGAAATCGGCACTTTTTTCGGCAAAGGTGATGAAGGTCTGCCCATGCTCCTTGATGCGATGTCCCAAAAGAAGACCGAACTTACGGACGAACTGTGGCGAAAACACCGCATCCTCGAACGGCTCGAATACCAGCAGGACCTTGTGCGGCGCACAGTGGAGGATCCCTCACAGCTCTGGTTTTGCAACCACCCCGCCCTCGCCTACCTCGAATACTACGGTGCGGAAAAGATCCGCGGCGATCGCGAACTTCAAAATACAGTGCGAAACTGGGTCGCGCAAATGCCGATCACTTATCCCGTACCCGTCCTGCTTTCGGAAGATATCGGTAACGCAACTGCGTACTGCCATGGCGGCTTTATCTGCAACGTTTCCGACATGGAACGGCTCGGTCTGGAAATGAACCGCTTTGTACGGATGATTCCCGCTCAACAATACATCTGTTGCATCAGCCCACAGGGAAAAGAGGATCGGATCGAAACGGAACCGACGGTTACCCAATTGATCGAAACTGCAAATAAAATGAACTTGTCCGCAGCGGGAGATGTGTATTTCATGTCTTTTGCGGTAACCGCGCAGGAAGACAACGTTCCCAAGCTTTATTACCAAATCATGCTCCCCGTTTCCATCAGATGAGTCCTCCCCGAAAACTGTTGAGGATCTCTTTTCTTCGGAATCCTTCCGAATTTGACAAACCGCACCGCGCGCGTATAAAATAACTGATGTGCGCGGCTGTGGTGGAACGGCATACACAGCGGACTTAAAATCCGCCGGCGAAAGCTTGCGGGTTCAAATCCCGCCAGCCGCACCACTTCGGACATCCATAACGGATGTCCGATTTTTATATCTGTTATTCGGGATGCACCGGATAACTTTCGAATGCTGCAACTTTTCAAAAAGAATCAGCCCTCTCAGTGCATCCGACTTGGATTGCACCGAGAGGGCTTTGGGATTGCTCAGGTGTCTGTACTGAAGTGTTGCGCCTCGGTTTTGGCGAACACAGATTCAATTAGTCCTCAAATTCCAGCTGTTCAATCAGTTCCTTAAAGGAATGATTCCCCCAAGCCTCAATTGGGTCAGTCAGCAGGGTAAGCATATTCGGGTTTCCTGCAACTCGGTTCCAATCATGGTCTACGATTCTGTATTCCCCATACTCGTACACAAGATAGTATTTTTCTCCCTCGTACCAGAACGCCATATCCAGCGTCATAGGCGGATCATCCGCCCGCTCAGGATATTCATCCCAACGCTGCCATTCGCCAAATTGCTCCCAATTAACTCTTACTCTGTATCCGCAGCCATCTGCTCCACACATCAGCTTTTCTCTCCCTCCATTTGTCTGTGACACGCCGGATCATTTGTTTCTCTTTTGGTGTCAAATTCGAGAAGCCTTTCTTCGTATCATTCTCACAGTGATTGCAGCCATGGTGCGTATGAGGAAGAACACCAAGATGAGGTTTTTTGAAATCAATCTGCTTATTCCGCTTGTTGTTTTTGTCATAATACGAAATAGAGAACAGATTTCCCTCTTTATCCAAAGTGACATATACGCGGTTATGAGTCATAGTCTCCATGGGCGCAGTGGTATTCATTCCCACGGGAACAACAAACTTGATATTTCCGAACGTCAGAAGAGATTTGAACATTCCTCTGTTCGGTATTCTTGTTCTGTTGAAGAAGTTCAATAGCCGTTTTCCTTTGCGCCGTACTCTGCCTGCGCACGGGTATATCCTTCAAACATCAACTGCTCAATAAGACCGGAACGCGAGAAACTCATTATCGACAAATAGTTCTTTGCCGCTTTTGCCGCCTGTTCGAACCAATCCGCTCCGCAATTATCTGCGGCATAAGTTGCCTCTTCGGTTGAATACCCTTCATACTCAAGTTGCTTGATCAAACCACTGTACGAAAACGCCATGATCGAAAGATACTGTTTCGCAGACTTCAACGCTTGCAGATTCTGATCTGCGATTCCGCTCTCCGGTCCCTGATAATTGTTGACCCCATACACCGCCTGCTCATGCGTATACCCTTCGAATTCCAGCTGTTCGATCAAACCGTCGTCGGAGAAAGGCATAATGGAAAGATAGTTGCGGGCAGCCTTCGCCGCCTGTTCATTCCAATCCGCACCGCAATTGTCCGCAGCATACTGCGCTTCGGATGTGCTGTAGCCTTCAAACTCAAGCTGTTTGATCAAACCACTTTGGGAAAACGCCATGATACTCAAGTACATTTTCGCGCTATTCAAAGCATTCCGCTCGCCCTGCGTTTCCGCAAACGCATTGACCGCGAATGAGAGCATCAGAACAGTCGTCAAAACGAAGCAAAGTATTCTTTTGATTTTCATAACACAATCCCCCTTTTTTCTTTATAATAGTAGATGCCGATTCTATTTGTAAATGGTTTTTCATTGTATATTTAAATCATGAAGTGTTCTATCGATACGAACTTTATCCGAAAGGAGTCCCATGACCATCCGCCTGTGCTCCGCCGCATTGCTTCTGACCCTTTTCAACGCGGTCGCGAAGTCTTCATTGTGCGTTCTGTTCTCCCCCATATGTCTATTGTACTGCGCGCTGTTCGAATTCCTCCTCGCGGGGGTCGCATCGATGGTATTGATGACGGTGAACGCGAGCTGGCATTACGGCACCTTGCTGACCGCGGCGAACGTTGCCTTGCTGACGGGAGCCGCGACGGACTGCGTGTTTCTTCTGTTGCGGCTCTGCGGCATCGCAACCACGGCGGTACCGCCGGTCGTGCCGATCGCCGTCTCCTTCGCGCTGCTTGCCCTGTTCCTTTGGAACGGCTACCGGAAAGCCACGCGTACCGCGGTCCGCACCTATTCCGTGCATTCGGCAAAGCTGAAGCGCCCGTATGCCGTTGCCTTCGTTTCGGATGTACATTACGGTCACCCGATCGGCGCAGAGAAGCTGCGGCGCGATGTCGCCGCACTGAATGCGCTCTCCCCCGACATTGTCATTCTCGGCGGAGATATCACCGACGATTACACCGCAAAGGAACAGATGCGCGAAGCTTACGCGATCCTCGGGCAGATCGGCAGCAAGACCGTTTTCGTATACGGCAACCACGACCGCCAAGGGAACGCGCACCATGCGCACGGCAAACAGTACACCGAACAGGAACTGACGGACGCGATCGCGCAGGCGGGGATCGAGATCCTGCAGGACCGGGCGATCCGCATCGGTGAGGACCTTGCCGTTTTCGGTGCCGGCTGCCCCGACCGACCGCGCACGGAGAAGGAACGCCCCGCCGTTGCGGCGACCCCCGGTACCTTTCTCCTCATTGCCGACCACATTCCTTACGGTGCGGAACGCAACCTTGCCGCCGGTGCGGACCTGCAGCTTTCCGGGCACTCCCACGCCGGTCAGCTGTTTCCGAACCGTCCGATCTGGCGTTGCGCGGGTTACCGCATCTATGGGGAGTACGCCATCGGCAACGGAAGACTCATCGTCTCCTCCGGGCTGGGGCTGTGGCACGTGCCCTTCCGCACGAACGGACGCAGTGAGATCGCGCTTGTGCGGTTGGAACCGGAAGCGTGACATCGTTCGGTGTTTCGGCTCGTTTCCCCTTGCGGAAGGTCTTCCGGGAAATGTTTTTCCGAATATGCTTGACACGGTTCATGATATAATATATAATCTTCATCACAGCGGATGAAACAGATAATATATTATCGGCATTCCGCCAAAATATCAACACAGCATGTCAAAGCGTATCATAAGCGCTTTTTCACGCCGGGAAACAGGAGAATCCAAATGAAAAAACTCGTTGCACTCGCAATGGCACTGACCATGTGCCTCAGCATGACCGCTCTCGCAGAGAACCCCTACCGGGTCGGCATCTGCCAGCTCGTACAGCATGTCGCGCTCGATGCCGCAACGCAGGGCTTTAAAGACGCGATCGTCGCCGAACTCGGTGAAGACGCCGTCAAGTTCTCCGAGCAGAACGCTTCCGGCGACAGCGCGAACTGCGCTACCATCGTGAACGGCTTCGTTTCCGACGATGTCGACCTGATCATGGCAAACGCGACCGCGCCCCTGCAGGCAGCCGCACAGGCGACCGATAAGATCCCCGTGCTCGGCACCTCCGTCACCGACTACGCGACCGCGCTCGGCATCGAAAACTGGACCGGCACCGTCGGCACCAACGTCAGCGGCACCTCCGACCTTGCCCCCCTCGATCAGCAGGCAGCTGCGCTGCATGAGATCTTCCCCGATGCGAAGACCGTCGGTCTGCTCTACTGCTCCGCGGAGCCGAACTCCGTTTACCAGTGTGACGTGATCGAAGGTTACCTGGTCGGTTACGGCTACACCGTCAACCGCTACGCGTTCAACGACACCAACGACGTCAACTTCGTGACCCAGCAGGCCGCGGACAACAGCGATGTCATCTACATCCCCACCGACAACACCGCTGCGGCGAACACCGAAGCGATCGCGAACGTCGTTCTTCCTTCGAAGACCCCCGTCTTCGCCGGTGAAGAGGGCATCTGCTCCGGCTGCGGCGTGGCGACCCTGTCCATCAGCTACTACGACCTCGGCTACGCCACCGGCGAAATGGCCGTCAAGGTTCTGAAGGGCGAAGCGAATGTTGCCGAAATGCCCGTTTCCTTCGCGGCGAACGTCACCAAGAAGTTCAACCGCGCGAACGCCGAACAGCTCGGTGTTGCGATCCCCGAGGGTTACGTTGCCATCGGCGAATAACGGATCCGTTTGAAACCCATTCAGGCGAGATGCTTGCCATCCCGCCTGAATTTTTCTGTTTGACACCAAATCCATTACCGGAGGTTTTTCCATGCAGTTTCTCAACAGCCTGTTGAACTCCATGCCCGGCGCCGTTGCGCAGGGTCTCATTTGGGGCATCATGGCCATCGGCGTGTACATCACGTTCCGCATCCTCGACATCGCCGACCTGAGCGTCGACGGCAGCTTCTGCACCGGCGGTGCGGTCTGCGTCATCCTCACCATCAACGGCGTGCCCATGGCGGCGGCGCTCGTTGCGGCGCTGGTCGCGGGCTTCCTTGCAGGCTTCATCACGGGCGTTCTCCACACGAAGATGGGCATCCCGGCGATCCTCGCGGGTATCCTCACGCAGCTCGCGCTGTATTCCGTGAACCTGCGCATCATGGGCTTCGGCACCTCCGCGGGCAGCCGTTCCAACCTGCCCGTGAGCGTCGACAAGTATTCGCTGTGGGTCTCCGCACGCTATGTGCGCGACCTTTCGACGAAGAACCCGCTGCCCGTCATTTTGCTGTTCGTGTTCGCCGTGATCGTGCTGACCTATGTGTTCTTCGGCACGGAGATCGGCGCTTCTCTCCGCGCGACCGGCGCGAACGCGCAGATGGCACGCGCCCAGGGCATCAACACCGATTCCACCAAGGTCATGGGACTCATGCTGTCGAACGGTCTCGTCGCGCTGAGCGGTGCGCTGTACAGCCAGTATCAGGGCTTCTCCGACATCAACATGGGGCGCGGTGCCATCGTCATCGGTCTTGCGGCGATCATCATCGGCGAGACGCTGTTCCTCAAGTACTTCCGCCACAACCTCGGTCTGATCATGTTCAGCTGCGCGATCGGCGCGGTCGTCTACTACGTGGTCATCCAGATCATCCTGAAGCTCGGTCTGTCCACGGACGACCTGAAGCTCCTGACCGCAACGGTCGTCGCGGTGTTCCTCGCGATCCCGAACCTCAAGCTGCGGCGCCGTACGTGGAAAAAAGGAGGCAAGCTCCATGCTTAAGATCGAAAACATTTTCAAGACATTCAACCCCGGCACCGTCACCGAGAAAAAGGCGCTGTGCGGCGTGGATCTGACCCTGAACGAGGGCGACTTCGTTACGGTGATCGGCGGCAACGGTGCGGGCAAATCCACCACGCTGAACGCCGTTGCGGGCGTATTCCCCGTGGACAGCGGGCGCATCCTCATCGACGGTACGGACGTCACGGACATGCCCGAATACAAGCGCGCCGCCTTCATCGGCCGCGTCTTTCAGGACCCGATGACCGGCACCGCCGCCACGATGCAGATCGAAGAGAACATGGCGCTGGCCCTGCGCCGCGGCAAGAAGCGCGGCTTCCGCTGGTTCATCACCAAGGAAGAGCGCGAACAGTTCCGCGAAGCGCTGAAGATCCTCGACCTCGGTCTCGAAGAGCGCATGAACGCGAAGGTCGGTCTGCTTTCCGGCGGACAGCGTCAGGCGCTCACCCTGCTGATGGCGACGCTGCAAAAGCCGAAGCTCCTGCTGCTCGACGAGCACACCGCGGCGCTCGACCCGAAGACCGCAGCCAAGGTCCTCGAAACGACGGACCGCATCGTCGCACAGAACCGGCTGACCACCATGATGGTCACGCACAACATGCGCGACGCCATCGCCCACGGCAACCGCCTGATCATGATGGACGGCGGCAAGATCGTGCTCGACATCAGCGGCGAAGACAAGAAGAAGCTCACCGTCGAAGACCTGCTGCACCGCTTCGAAAAGGTCAGCACCTCCGGCGAAGTCAGCGACAAGCTGCTGCTGAGCTGACAAATCCCTGCATCGAACCACCGGTTTCCGGTGGTTTTTTTGTGTTTTGGGCAACAAAAAAGCTCCCATGCGGGTGCACCTGTACACTAAAAGTAGACACAAAAAAGTGTCTGCTTTTTTTGT
>JAUNCT010000019.1 GCA_030526425.1 Clostridia bacterium | reverse complement strand
CGGGCGGTTGTTGAGGTCTTCGGCTTTGCCTCGACCTCTTTGCTAAAGCAGTAAAGCGAAAAACAGGCGTTCCCTTTTGGGTCGCCTGTTTTTTTCATATCCAGGGGAGTGCGCTTACCAACCCATTTCGGCGAGCCTGCGGTTCACGAGCGCTTCGTTTTCGGCAAGCGTTGCTTCGCGCGGAAGTTCGACCGAATCCACGATGCGCCCGTCGAGCAGGCAGAGGATCCGCCCGCAGCGCGCCGCCATGCGGCTGTCGTGGGTGACCATCAGCACCGTCGTTCCCTCCCGGTTGAGGGCGGTCAGGGTGTCCATCACCTCGTCGGCGGCACTGCGGTTCAAAGCGCCCGTCGGCTCGTCCGCAAAGAGGATCTCCGGGTCGTTCATGAGACTGCGGGCGATGCACGCGCGCTGCAGCTGCCCGCCCGAGACCGCGCGCACCGAACGCGCACCGAGCCCTTCGACGGAAAGCTTTTGCATGAGCCGCTCTGCCTTTTCTGTCAGCGCCCTGCGCTCCGCCTTCGGGCGCTTGTTTTCTTTGGCTGCCTGTACCGCGGGCAGAAGGACGTTGTCGAGGATGTTCAGATGCTCCACCATGTGCATCTGCTGGAACACGAAGCCCATGCGGTGCAGGCGCAGGCGCGCCTTTTCGTCCTCCGTCATGGCGGTGATCTCCTCGTTCCCGAGCCACACGCGCCCCGCATCCGGCGTATCCATGCCGGAAACGTTGTACAGCAGGGTGGACTTGCCCGAGCCCGATGGACCCATGACCGCGACCATCTCCCCCTTGCCGATCTCAAAGGTCACCCCGTGGAGGATGCCGTTCTTGCGGAGGTTTTCCGCTTTCAATACCGTTTCCATAAGCTCATTCCTTTCCTCTCATGCATTCGCTCGCACCGATCTTTTTCACTTCCCCCGAACCGAGGAACACCGCCAACGCGCCCGCCGCCGAAATGCATGCGACCGCAAAAGCCGTTGCGGGCACGGAGACCGAAAAGCGAAACCCGCTCCCGCCGAGCGCGCCAAGCGCCAACCCGCAGATGCCTTCGCCGAACAGCAGTGCGCACGCGCCCCCTGCAAGCAAGCCCGCGGCGACCGGGAGCAGCGCCCGTTTCATATACCGTCCGCGCAGGACCGCCGAACGGAACCCGAGCGCTTTCATGAGGGAGATCTCCCCCCGTTTCTTTTCGATGCCGAGCCGCACGAACAGCAGCACGACGACGAACACGACCGGCACGGCGGCACCGAGCGCGACCGACTTTGCCAAAGAGACGAGACGGAGCGTCGGTCCGTAGGTCGCGGTAACGTACCCCGGGATATCCACGATATCCGCACCGAAGCCGCCGTATGCCGCGAAGAACGTTTCCTTTGAAGCGCCGTTTGCAAGCGTCACGTAAACGATGCTCCACAGCGGCGCGGCATTCCCCGCGGCTCCGGGCGCCACACGCATTTTGGCGGTCTTTCCGCCGTTAGTGATATCGGAATAGAGTCCGCAGACGGTCGCCGATTCCGCGCCGTCTTCCCCGAGGGCGATGGTGTCTCCGATGTGCACACCGAGATCCGCCGCCTGCAGGACGGAAAGCGCGATCTCGCCCGTGACCTGCGGCGCACACCCTTCGGTATACGCCACGGGGAAGACCGAATGATCCCCCGTTTCGATCAGCAGGCGGATGCCTTCCTTGCCTGCGGCGGAGCCCGCGCACGACACCGTTTCGAGCACGGTGTGCGACGCGACCGAGGGATCCGCTGCCAACGCAGCCGCGAGGCGCTCCGCGACCTGTGCGGTGTTTTCGGTGCGGCGCACGTCCATGCGGATCTCCGCGTTGCCGATGCCCATATAGGTCACGAAGTCCGGCGAGGCGAGCGTCGCATAGAGGTTTTCGGGGATGAGCGCCATCATGACGCAGACCGCCGCGACCAGACCGATCGCTGCCGTTTGCCCGCGCGAAACCTTGCTGCGGAATGCGGTTTCCGAAAACAGCGCCTCGACGACGGTCATCTTCCCGGTCGATTTCAGGATGCGGCGCACGAAGCACAACACCGCCAGCAGAACGAGGATGCATGCGGGGACGGCGACCAAGACCGGTGCGACCGTGCCGTTGCCCCTGCCGTACAGCTCACGGAGGGACGCGCCCAAGGGCTTTGCCAAAAGCAGGGCACCGAAGACACCGAATATGCCGCCGACCGCGGAGAGGAGAATGTACTTTGCGAACCGCAGACCGAGGACGGTGCGGTTCGGGATACCGAGGGCTTTGAGCATGCCGTTCTCGCGGCGGTCCCGCTCGGCGCCGAGCGCGGTGATGAACCCGATGCACAGCAGCGACACCGCCAGCACCGCGACGCCGACCAAGAATATCGTGAAGATCATCATCCCGTCGGAGAGGGCGTTCATGAGGCGGATGAGCGGCTTTGTGACCGCGGGACCTTCCGCGGGGAGCCCCGCCTTGAGATAGCCTGCCGCGAACACATCCGTATCCGTCCCGGGTTCCAGCAGGTATTCGATGAGAAACTCTTCCTCCCCCGCGGGGCGGAACCGTTCGTACTCCTCCGGGCAAACGAGGAACCGCTTGGAGGACGCCATCATGGAGTTCATCTGCGCGTCGCGGAGAAAGCCCGCGATGCGGAGTTCCGCGTTGCCGATGGTCATGCCGTCCCCCACGTTGAGGTCGTACACGCTGCGGTAGCACACGGGGACGTATACCTCCCCCGGACCGGGCTCCGGCAGTTCGTTTTCCGGGCCGAGCAGGAAGTCGAAGCCCTTTCCTTGGACGCAGAGCCCGTTGTCCTGCGTGTTGCCCGCGAGGCTTTTGCCGCCGAGGGTCAGCGCGTCGTTTTCGAGGTTCAGAAAACCCGCGACCTGCCAAGCGGATATCTCCGGATGCGCCGCCGCGAACACTTCGAGCGGAACGGGGTCGAGCTCCCCCGCGTGCATCTGCAAATAATCCGGCGTTTTCGCGGTTTCCATCAAGCCGTTCACGGCACCCCAAAGCGAGGTGAACAGCACCGACGCGAGTACGATGAGCAGTGTGGACGCCCCCGTGAACAGCGCGGTGGCGAAGGACAGGAGCTTCGCGGCGCGGAGCTCATTTTTCAGCAGTCTCAACAACAAGGCGCGCGCCCCCTTTCCCTTCCAATGCGCGGATCTCGCGCACGGACATCATGCCGCAGGCCACGAGGATCAGCGCCGCGCCCGAAACGGCGATGACGATGCCGGAACCCCTGCCAACCCCCACGTTGCCCGCCGCCGCGATGGCATCCGCAAGGACGCCGCTTGCCCCGTAGGCGACCACGTAACCGATTTGCGAGAGGAAGCCGACGATGCCCCAAACGCGCCCCTGCAGCTCCGCAGGGATGTTCGAGCGGACGAGCACGTCGAGGCAGTTGTTCGCAAACGGCAGCATCGCGAAGAACCCGAAGCCCGCGGCGGCGACCCACACGATGCTGTGGAACGAACCGAAGCCGATGATGAACGCCCCCGCGACCGCAAGCGACACGCCGAGTACCCGCACGTAGCCCGAACGGATGCCGCGCACGCCGAGGTACAGACCCGAGACCAGCATGCCGCTTGCGCAGACCGTTTCGACGATGCCGAGCGTTTTCGCATCCGAAACCGACAGGACGAGGGGCTCTGCAAGGACCTGGAACACGCCGACGAACAGGGTCAGCAGCGAGGAGACCGCCACGAGAAGGAACACGCCCCTGCGGCTGCGGATGGTCTTCCACCCCTGCCTCAGGCTTTCGCCGAAGCTCTCCTCCCGCGCGTTCCGCTGCGTGCGGATGCCGCGCTTGACGGCAAAGGTCGACAGCACCGTGAAACCGAAGGTGCACAGGTCGATAACGAGCAGCAGTTTGATGCCGCCGACGGGAAGAAGCAGCCCCGCGACGAGGGGCGAAATGAGATAGCGCGCGCTGCCCGCCAGTGAGACGAGACCGCCCGCCTTCGAATACTCTTGTTCCGTCAACAGGTCGGTGACGGTCGCCTTGTACGCGGGTTCCAACAGGGAGGAAAACACCGCGGAAACACACACGCCCGCGGCGATCTCCCCGACGGTCGCGCCGCCTTGCAGCATGCGGATGAGGATGAACAGGATGCCGAGCCCGGAAAGCCCGTCGCCCAGCATCATGAGGGTCCTGCGGTCGAAGCGGTCCGCAAGGACGCCCGCGGGCACGCTCAACACGAGCGTCGGCAAAAAGCCGAGCAGGGTGATCAGCGCCATCCCCGCGGCACTGCCCGTTTGTTGAAATACATATACGCCGAGACCGAAGCTCGTCAGCCCGCTGCCGACCGCCGAGACCAGCTGCCCCATCCACAGCACCGTGAACCGTTTGAAATTTTGACTCATCGTTTTCCCTTTCCTTACCGACAGTTTGTCGGTCGTTGTGTAAAAGTTTCGGGAAACGCCATGCGTTTCCCGTTGCGCACCGTCAGCTGCGGTAAAACATCGGTATCATTGCCTCGTACAGGCTGCCCGGCTGCATGCCGAGCATGAGCTCGGAGTTGCGGATGAAGCCGCACACCTTACGCCGCCGTACATCCTCGGGGATGTCGAGCGCATCGTCGAAGGCGCCGTTGGCATAGGTCAGGGTCATTTCGACCACCTCTTCGGGATAGTCGCTGTGCATGAGCCCCTGCCGGATGCCGTCCTTGATGATCTTCACGAAGTACGGCGTGATGGCGGAGAGCAGGCTCTCCTGCATCTTCTGGTGCATGAGCGCGTTTTGCGGGCGGTGCACCTGTTCGAGGACCATATTGCCGACATCGGTATCCACATTGGCGCTCAAAACCGCCTTCGTGAACCGCTCGAGCACGGGCACCGTTTCATCCACGGCGATGGCGGCGACGCGCCGCTCGATCCCCTCGATGATGCGCCCGATGATCCCGTCGAGGATCTCCTCCTTGGAGCGGAAGTGATAGTACAGAGTGCCGCGCGCGATGCCGATCTCCGCGAGGATGTCGTTCGTGCTCGTGACATCGTACCCGTTCATGCAGAAGAGCCGCTCGGAAACATCCAAAATTTCCTTGCGCCGTTCCTTTGCATCCTTGACGACCCGCATCCGCACCTCCTACCGACAAGCTGTCGGTTATTGAGTATACACGCCCTTCGCGCATTTGTAAAGGGCGTTTTCCGGCATTTTGCCGAAAGGGTTCACGCGTTATCCGTTTCCCCGTCGACGCCGCAGACCTCGAGATACTCGAGCGCCTGCTGTCCCAACGCCGTGAGCGCCATGCTCCCGCGGGACGCGGCTTCGGGAACGGGACCGTAATCGTACCCGGCGAGGGGCAATGCGCGGTCCGCGCGGATGAGCCGTTTTGCCGAAAGCCCCGCGACCGAGGCGGAGCCTTCCGCGGTGGGGTCGGCGGGATCGGTGGGGCGTTCCGCACCGGGATCCCACCAAAGGGGCAGGAACGGTACCTCGGCAAAGCGGCGCAGAAGCGCCAGCTCGCCCCCGGTCAGAAACAGGGTGTCACCGCCACAGCTTCCGCAGCTTCCGCAGCATGCGCCGCACCCGCCGTGCGCGCAGCCGTTTCCGCAATGAAACATCGCACGACCCCCTTCACAGGATGGTACCGCCGCCGAGCACGACATCCCCGTCGTAGAGGACGACCGCCTGACCGGGCGTGATGGCGCGCTGCGGACGACCGAACACGACGCGGACCGTTCCGTCGGGAAGCGGTGTCGCGACCGCGGGCTCTTCCTTTTGGCGGTAACGGACCTTTGCAGCGCAGTTCACGGGCGCCTCGGGCACCTTGCCCGAGATCCAGTTGAAATCCCCCGCGGTGAGTTCGGTGCCGAACAGCCCCGCCTCATCGGAAACAGTGACGGTGTTGCGCACGGGGTCGATGGCACTGACGTAGACGGGCTTGCCGCAGGAGAGCCCGAGTCCCTTGCGCTGACCGATGGTGTAGCGCACCGTGCCGCGGTGGGTACCGACGACCTTGCCCTCGGTATCGAGGAACGGACCTTCGCCGTAGGTCTTGCCCGTGGCGCGCTCGAGGAACGCGCCGTAGTCCCCGTCGGGCACGAAGCAGATATCCTGACTGTCCGGCTTGTCGGCGTTGATGAAGCCGTACCGCGCCGCAAGCTCGCGGACCTCGGTCTTCCGCATGCCGCCGAGCGGGAACAGCGTATGCGCGAGCTGTTCCTGCGTCATGCTGTAGAGCACGTAGCTCTGATCCTTCGTTTCGTCCGCCGCTTTCTTCAGAAGGTACGTTTCCCCCTGCCGTTCGATGCGCGCGTAATGCCCCGTGACCACGCACGCGCAGCCGAGCACCAGCGCCCGCTCGTACAGACCGCCGAACTTCAAATAGCGGTTGCAGTCGATGCAGGGGTTCGGCGTGCGCCCCTCCTCATACGCGCGGATGAACCGCGCGATGACCTTCTCGCGGAACGCGTCCTTGAAATTGAATACGTAATACGGGATGCCGAGGCGGTGCACGACGCTGCGCGCGTCCTCCACATCCTCGAGGCTGCAGCAGGTATGCCCCCTGCGGAGCCCGATGTCTTCGTTATCGTAAAGCTTCATGGTGCAGCCGATGCAGGCATACCCCATTTCTTGAACCAATGCGGCGGCAAGCGAGGAATCCACCCCGCCGCTCATGGCGATGAGCGCCTTTTTCATGCGTTGTTTTTCCTTCCCGTCGGTCCGGTCCAAACGGCAATACCTTGCCCCCGGACGATTCGGATTTACTGTAAGCCCATTTACCTATCCCGTCAATAGGTATTTTCCTTGCACCTCGGGCGATGCGTTCCCGGAGGCGGCTTTTCTTTTTGCGCACTGGCGGCGGATTCGTGTTATAATCGGTACTGCAAAAATCGATACCGGGCGTTGCCCGGAAAGGAGTTGGTAGTATCCGCAAACTGATCGAAACCTGGAAAAGAGATTTTCCCGCGTGGACCAAGGAAGCATTTGCCGTTTTGAACAAATGCATCGGCGTCCTGTTTTTTTATATCCTGTTTTTGGATCTGGTCCTGTCGTTCCTCATCACTCCGGCGCTCGAATCGCTGATGGAATTCGTGCTGAAATCCGTGCCGTCGCAGTACATCAGCCTCGACACGCTGGGCATGGCGGTGCGCCACCCGCTGGTGCTTGTGGTGGCGCTGCTCTCCCTCGCGGTCTTCTGCGTGGCGTGCCTCGTCAAGGCTTCGGGTATCTTCCTTTGCCTTGAGGCGGCTTCGCAGGGCAAGCCCGTGCGGTTCTTCCGCATCCTCCCCGTGTCGCTGCGCCGAATCCGCCACGCCGCACGCCCGAAGAACTGGTGGATCTTCGTGTACCTGATCCTCGTGCAGCCGCTGATCAACCCGCAGGCCAACGCGGCGCTGCTGCGGCTGGTCGTGCCCGAGTTCATCATGGATGTGATCAACCTGAACGGCTTCCTTTCGCTGCTGTACGCGGTCGCGATGCTGGTGGCGTTCCTCTTCTTTTTGCGGTTCCTGTTCCTGCAGCAGTACTTCATTCTCGAAGGGAAGGATTTCAAAGAGGCCTCCCGCAAGAGCCGCGATTTCCCGACGCTCCGCAAGCTCACCGTCAACACGATGCTGCTCGTGACGGGCGTGCTCGGCACGCTGACCTTCGTTGCGCTGCCGATGCTCGTGCTGATCGGCGGTGATATGGCGATCGCTTTCGCGCTGAAGGGATACGACGCCGTCTACCACGCGAACCGCATGGCGCTGAACAACTTCGGCTACCCCTTCATCGAGACCGTCGGCGGTATCTGCATCAACCTGCTGGTCAGCGCGTTCCTTTTGACCGTGTACCACAGCAAGGAGGCGGGCAAGCCCCCGGTCGCCCTGCCGGAAGCGCTGCTCAAGCGCAGCGGCAAGGTGCGCAACTTCCGCTTCTTCCGCTATGCGGTCACGGGCGCGGGCATTTTGCTGACGTGGGTCGTTTTCGCGGGGAGCACGCTTTTGACCGAAGCCGTGCCCGCATGGAAGGATTTCCTCATGGCGCCGGTGACGATCATCGCCCACAAGGGCTACAGCGCGAAGGCGCCCGAAAACACCATGGCGGCGTTCGACCTCGCCGCCGCCTGCGAACAGGTGGACCTGATCGAGCTCGACGTGCGCGAGACCAAGGACGGCGTGCCGGTGGTGATCCACAACGCGACCGTTTCGGATGCGACGGGCGGCGCGGACAGCCGCGCGATCTACGACATCACGCTCGGGGAGCTCCGCACGATCCCCGCGCCGTACCACTTCGGAAAGGACTTTGCGGATGCGCGCATCCCGACGCTCGAAGAGGTGCTCGCAAAGCACGCGGGATCGAAGCGCTTCCTCATCGAGATCAAGATGGACGCCTCGACGCCGGACCTGCCCGCGAAGATCGTGGCGCTGATGGAACAGTACGGCTGTGCGGAAACGAGCATGGTCCAGTCCGGCAACTACGAAGACCTGAAGGCCGTGAAGGCGGTGAACCCGGCGATCCGCTGCGGCTACATCATGGTGTTCGGCATCGGGTTCTATTACGACCTGCCCGCGGCGGACTTCTTCAGCGTGGAACACCACACCGCGACGCCGCGGATGCTCGCCGAAAGCGCGCTGCGCGGCAAACCCGTTTACGCGTGGACCGTGAACTCCGAGGAGACCATGAAAAACCTCGCGATGACCGCCATCGACGGCGTGATCACGGACTTCCCCGAGCAGGCGCACGAGCTTGTCAACAAGGTCGAGACCGACCCGGTCAACCTGCTGTTGCTGCGTGAAACGCGCGAGCTGAACGGTTACGCCGAGGCGCACACCGAAGAACCCTGAGCGGGACCGAAAAAACTCCCTTTGCCCATGCGGCAAAGGGAGTTTTTGTTTGTGCGGTCTTTGAAGTTCAAGCCCCGATGATGCGGATATCATCGCCCGCGGTGATGACGCCCTCTTCGAGAACGATCGCGAACACGCCCTCGCGCGGCATGACACAGTCGCCGACCTGTTTGCGGATGGCGCAGTCGTGGTGGCATTCCTTGCCGATCTGCGTGATCTCGAGCAGGGTGGGACCGACGGCAAGCCGCGTGCCCACGGGGAGCGTGCAAACGGAGATCCCCTCGGTGAGGATGTTTTCCGCAAAGGCGCCGACCGGGATATCCGGCAGGACCTTTTTCATTTTGTCGACGCTTTCGGACGCCAGCAGGCTGATCTGCCGGTGCCAGTTGCCGGCGTGCGCATCCCCCACGATGCCGTGATCGCGCTTGACTTCGATGGATCCCACGGGGTGCTTCATCGTCCCCTTCTTTTCGCTGATGCAGACCGCGACGACGCTTGCCATTGGATGTGACCGACCTTTCTTCGGGGGATGCGTCCCCCGCTTTGTTCTTTGCAATCCACTATATTCCCATTTTCCTTGTTCGTCAATGGGTTTTACCTTTTCGCTTCCGGATCCGCGGCTTGAACGGAACACGGCGGAAGCCCGTTCCACACAAAAACGCCCCGCGCTTTGCGGGGCGTTTCGCTCTTTTTTGGGGGTGTCAACCGAGGTACTTCGCGAGGACCTCGATGAGGCGGTCGACGCGGAAGGGTTTGGAAAGGTGCTCGTTCATGCCCGCTTCCATCGACATGCGGCGGTCCTCTTCGAAGGCGTTGGCCGTCATGGCGATGATGGGGATGTTCGCCTTTTCGGGATCGGGCAGGCTGCGGATGGTGCGGGTGGCTTCGTAACCGTCCATCACGGGCATCATGACATCCATGAGGATGAGACCGTAGGTCCCGGCTGCGGCACCTGCGACCTTGTCGACGGCTTCCCTGCCGTTGACGGCGGTGTCGACCGCGAGCCCCTCCTCTTCGAGCACGGCGACGGCGATCTCCCGGTTCAGCTCCACATCATCGACGAGGAGCACGCGTTTGCCCGCGAAGGACGCGGCTTCGGCGCCGCTTTCGCCCGCTGCATCCGCCTCGGGCGCGGGTGCGGGTGCTTCCTTTGCCGTTGCGAACCGGAGGGACACGGTGAACTCCGTCCCCTTGCCCTGCTCGGAGCACACGCCGATCGTGCCGTGCATGAGGTCGACGATGTGCTTGGTGATGGCCATGCCGAGACCCGTGCCCTCGATCTTGCTGACGGTGCTGTTCTTTTCGCGGGTGAAGGGTTCGAAGATGTGCGCGGCGAACTCTTCGCTCATGCCGATGCCGTTGTCCCACACGCGGAAGACGATATCCGCCGTGCCTTCGGGCGCGCCGTTGCGTTCCGCGACGCAAAGCCCGATCTTTCCGCCGCTTTCGGTGAATTTGACCGCGTTGGACAGAAGGTTGAGAGGATGCGCGTGAGGCGCAGACGGTCGCAGACGACGCGGTCGTGCACGATGTCCTCCGTTTCGACGGTGAAGGACAGGTTTTTCCTTTGGATATCGGTCTCGAGGATGCCTTCGAGATCGCTGAGGATCGCGGAAAGGGAGGCTTCCTTCTCTTCGATCTCGACCTTGCCGGATTCGATGCGGCTCATGTCGAGCACGTCGTTGATGAGGCTCAGCAGGTGTTCGCCCGAGGTGCGGATCTTCCCGAGGTCTTCCCGCACGCGGTCCGTATCGCCGAGGTGGTTCTGCGCCAGCGCGGTGAAGCCGAGGATGGCGTTCATGGGCGTGCGGATATCGTGCGACATGTTGTTGAGGAAGGTCGTTTTCGCGCGGTTCGCGTACTCCGCCTCTTCCAAGGCGCAGCGGAGCCGTTCGCCCTGTTCTTCGAGCCTGGCGTGGACCTGCCGGTCCTTCTTGCGGAGCCACAGGAAGTACAGCATATCGACCGAGAACAACAGGCACAGCGTCGCGAGGATGACGCGCGGCAGGAACCAGTCGACGCCTTCCCCGTCCACAGCAGACAACGGAACGGACATGACGACCGTCCAGCCCGGGTTCGAACCGAGCCTGCGGAAGCTCCACACCCGGTCCTTCCCCATCGCGTCCTTGGCGAGGATGAGCCCGCTTTCTTCGGTGCGCACCCGTTCTTCGAGGGCGTTCTGGTCGACCGTGCCTTGGTTGTAGGAGTAGAGGAAACCGAAAAAGTCTTCGTTCTTCATGGAGACCGGCTTGATGATGTAGCGCCCGCGCTCATCGATGATGGCGATGCCGGCATCCGCGTAGTTCGAGGGGAACACCCAGCGGGCGTTCAGGTAATCGTTCGGGACGATGCGCATCATGATCGCACGGCGGGGCGCACCCGCGTCGAGCAGCGTGACCTGCTTGCAGAAGGCGACCGCATAGGTGCCCGTGACGGGGTTGGTGAAGCGCGGCGTGACGAAGAGCGCCGTGGGATCCGTCCATCCGGAAAACAGCGAAGCGCGCCCCGCATAGGAAACATCGCGGCGGTCGGGATCCGAAAGATAGCTCTCGCGGGAAAGCCCCGTCAGATCGTCCGCCCAGACGATCTGTGCGTAGACGTCGTCGCTGATGCGGACCGCCGAAAGGTACCGCACCGCTTCCCGCATGGTCATACTGCTGTCGTTGATATAGGACGCCCAAGTGGAACACACGCCCTCGGTTTCGGTGAAATAGTTATCCGCGATGCCGCAGATGAGCTGCGTGGTACCGGCGAGGTTCTGTTCCGCCTGTTCGCGGTGGGCGCGCTTCTGATCGTCGGTGTAGACGAGGATGCCCGCCGCGAGCGCGATGAAGATGATGATATTGAGGAATACGATGGCGAATCGCTTCATGGATCGCCTCCTTTCCGCTGCAGCGGTTTATTCGTTGACTTTCGCGATGGCAGATTCCAGCAGCTGCCCGGCGGTCATTCCGGGCTGCATGCACTTGGGAAGCACGCGGAGCAGGCGGTTCAGTTCGAGCATGGTGTTGCCCGCGGCGTTCGCGCCGACATAGCGGGTCTTCCCCGCGCCGAGTTCCTTCAGCCGCGGGAAGGCATCGTTGCCGACGTTGGCGTTGGCGGTGGGCATGTTCTTCACTTCGGAAAGCGCCTTGCTGCCCGCATCGCCCGAAAGGAATTCCAAGAACGCGAGCACATACGGGAGCTTCTCTTCGGGGATGCCCTTGTAGGCAAAGAGATACACGGTGCCGAGCTGCTGGACGACATGCTCGTAGTCCCCGACGCCGGGCGTTGCGATGAAGCTGTAACGGAACGGCTTCGCAGTGAAGGCTTCCGACTTGGCTTCGCGCTTTTTCGTGCCGGAGAAGCTCGAGGTCGGGAACGTCACGAAGGCGATGTCCCCCTCGAAGAAGCGCATGATGACGCTGTTGTAGGTATCCGCAAGGTTCGCGCTGTCGGGATGGACGAAGCCGTTGCCGTTGAACGCTTCCATCCGCTCGAGGATCCACGCGAGGGTCCCGGTGCCGTCGTTGCCGGATAGGATGTCCTTCGCCGCCTTTTCGGGATCCTCCGCGCCGAGGATGGCGCCGTACAGCAGGTTGAGCCAGACCTGGGTGCTGTACTCGCGGTCCGACCCGAGGAGGGGGTACAGCCCCGCGTCGCGGAGCACTTCGCAGCAATGCAGGAACTCGTCGAACGTGGCCGGGACCTGCAGCCCGTGGCTTTGGAGCAGGTCTTCGTTGACCATGAGCCCGTAGCTGTGCGTGTACACGGGGACGGCGTACTGCTTGCCGCCGACGACGCCGGTCGCAAGGTATTCCGCGGGGATCGCCGAAAGGTCGGCTTTGCCCGTCAGGTCCACGGCGTTGTCCCAAAGGTAGGAGTAGCGTTCATCGTTGCTGAGGAACCAGTCCGCCATGTAGAGATCGATGTTCTGCCCGGAAACGAAGCGGTTGCGCAGATCGCTGCCGTAATCGCCCAGCTGTTCGTACACGATGCGGACGTTGGGGTACTCTGCCCGGAACAGCTGCGCCGCGGCATCGAGCGCCTCGAAGTTGCCCCAGCTGCCGCACACGAAGATGGTCTCCTCGCGGGAGGTATCCAAGCCCGGTGCCGTGCGCGTGACCTGCGCCGGGGTCTCTTTCCCGCAGCCGCAAACCGACAGAACGAACGCGATGCACAGCAGCAACGCAAGGGCTTTTTTCTTCATATCCGGTCCTCCCCTTTCTCCGGAAAACACGCAGCAAAGCGGCGTGTTTCGGTTTAACGAACGATATATGAGTGATTATAGCATACTTTTCACTTGAATTTCACATACTGTGAACTTTTTTGTATATTTTACGATGTGCGCACCATTTACAAAGGGCGGTTCGGAAAAACGTTGCCGCTTTGCCGCCGAAGGACATTCCCCCTTTCTTCCCCCGTGGGCAAATAAGATATATGCTATACCGATATACCCAAATTTCCGGAGGAACCACATGCTGAAAAAAATCGTTACCGTGCTGCTGGCACTGTGCATGCTGTGCGGCGCATTCCCCGTTTCCGCCGAAGCGGACAACGGTCTGCTTTCGCCGTTCATCACCTCGGTCGATTCGCTCGAGACCGCGACCTACCCGATGCGCTGGTCGCTCGAGACCGACGGCTCGCGCGACATCGAGCTTGCCTTCGTGAACGGCATTTCCGATGTTCCCTTCGTGACCGCGGAGACCGCGGCGGAGATCGTCACCGTGCTGGTCACCGAGGGCTACCGCCGCGCTTACGTCCAAGTGGAAGCCTCCCTTTTGGACGAATCGCTCCCGGTCAAGGTGCTGGAGCGAGAGAACGGACATTACGCCCTGCTGAACTTCGACGACGCGACCATCACCTTCGATGATTTCGACGCGTTCTTCCAAATGAACGGCAACGCCAACCCGCTCGACCTGACCGAGACCGCGCCCGTATTCGACCAACAGAAGGACCCGATCAAGCGCACGCCCTTCATCTACCGCAGCGGCGGACCGCACAAGATCGACCTTGCGGCGTACGGCATCCCGATGTTCCGGTTCGAAGGGAACGGTTACCTGCCCCTGCAGAGCGTTGCGGATATCTTCGGCAACCGCTTTGAATTCGTGCTGCGCTTCAACGGCGAGGGCGTCTACGTTATGGACAAATTCGACGGCGAACTCAACGAGAAGTACCACGCCGCGCCGCGCCGTGAGAACAGCGAAGCGCTGACGCGCCTCAACTACGCCTGCCTGTGCTTCACGCTCGACCACAACTACGGTTTGATGGAAGAGCACGACATCCGCTCCTTCAACGAGCTCTTCCTTTCGACCGGGCTGACCGAATACCTGCTGAACGGCGACCCCGGCGTTGCGTACGCGGGCATCGCGCGGCTGATCGGTCACTACCTTGCGGACGGTCACTCCGCGCTCGGCGACATCAGCTGGAACACCGAGCAGGCCGGGGACGACATCACCATCCTCGCGGAATCCTTCACCTCCGCCGGTCAGTCCATGTTCGCGACCTTCTATTACGCCACGCAGCGCGCGCTGTTCTTCCCCGAAGGGGCGCCCGCGTATCAAGAGATCGGCGACACCGCGATCATCACCTTCGACGCGTTCAAAATGGATACGAGCCGCGATTATTACGCCATCGAGCCGACCGCCAACAAGGACGACACCATCGAGCTCATCCTCTATGCGAACGGGCAGATCCGCCGCGAGGGTTCCCCGATCAAGAACATCATGATCGACCTGAGCAACAACGGCGGCGGCGCGTTCGACGCGGGTGCATCGCTGATCGCCTGGATGACCGGCAACGCCTGCATCAACATCCGCAACCCGCACACCGGCGGCATCGGCTCGACGAACTTCATGTTCGACGCGAACCGCGACCATGTGTTCGACCGGCAGGACTTTTTGCTGGACACCCTGACCGACGAGTACCGCCTGTACTGCCTGATCAGCCCCTCAAGCTTCTCCTGCGGGAACCTCGTGCCGTACTTCCTCAACGAGTCGAACCGCGTGACGCTGATCGGCCGCAGGACCTCGGGCGGCACCTGCACCATCGGCACGCTTTCCACGGCGGACGGCAACGTGTTCCGCACCTCGAGCGCCTATGCCATCAACACGGGCATCAACGGCAGCTTCACGAACGTGGACAGCGGCGTTGCCCCGCACGTCTACATCGACAAGACTTCGACCCTGTACGACCGCGAAGCGCTCGTGGAGCTGATCCACGGGCTGAAATAAGCGGAGTACCCAAAACAGCGAAAGCCGCAGACCGTTCGGGTCTGCGGCTTGTTTTATCGAAAGAACGGAAGCGCATTACTCGGCATTTTGCAAACGCACCAAGGTGCAGGCGCAGAAGTTCGGCTTCGGCTGGTAGCAGTAGATCTTGAGGTCGGCGTCGATCTCGGGGCTGTAGCTTTCGATCGTGCGCTTGACGCCGTTGAGCGCCACATCGGCATAGGCGACGAGCCACTTTTTGTCGCCGTTTTCGAACACCTCGTAGAAGGAGCGGTCGATCATCTCGCCGATGCGCTTTCCCTCGAGGGCTTCCATCTCCTTGTTGCAGTAGCGGAAGATGAAATCGATGCCGTGCCCGGCACCGTCGAAGACAAGCTCGATGACGCAGAACGCCAGGGGGAACTCATCGAGTACGGCGTACTTTTCCCAATCCTCCCAGCGACCCGCATGCGCGCGCCCCACTGCGGCAGGCGTCAGCGCCTTTTGCCGCGCACGGCAGCGGAAACGGGAACCGTCGGTCATGACGTATTCGTTCCCTTCGGTGGAGGCGATGTGTCCGAGCGACAGGATGACGCCCTTGTTCACGCACGCGAACAGCCCCGCGGGGGCTTCCGCGAGGATGCGCTTGATGGGCAGGAACGTTTCGACGGTCTGCCCGTTTTCGAGGTGGAGGACCGTCCTCCGCCCGTCGCGCGTGGCGTACATGACCTGACGGAACGACGCGCCGTGCTTTTTGAGGAGCTTTTCCGTAACACACACTTCCCTTCGCCGATGAACTGCGCCGCTGCGATTTTGCGCGGGCGCCGGTTTCATTATATCCGACACGGAACGGTTTGACAAAGCATGCGTGCAAAACTTGTCATTTCGTGCACTCTTTTCCGCATCCGTCCCATGTATTGCACGATAATACAACTCATTTGCGTTTTATGCAATACGAATTTTGTATTTGCACCGTATTTCATTGTATTATCATTGACACACCGTCGGGAAGCCTTTACAATCATGTAGAATCGACGGCGCTGTGCTTTCATACACGGTCATCGTCGCGGTCCGTTGCATTGCGGACAACCGGGAACAGCAAAGGAAAGGTATGGAACGATGAAACAAAAGAACGCTTGCGGATGGGGGAAAGCTCTGCGCCTGAGCGCGGTCGCGGTGGCGGGTCTGTGCCTGCTGTTCGCTTTTCTGAGCATGGTGCAGTCGCGCGTGGCGATGGAACGCCAACGATCCAACTCGGAAACGAAGCTTCGGCTCGCGGCGCAGCGGCTCGCAGAGAACGCGGCGGACGCGGATGCGGACTGGGCGATCTACGACGGTTTTCTCGCCGCGAAGGTCGACACCGTCGCGTGGCTGCCGGACACCGCGGATGCGGGTGAGGACCTGTTGGAGGATGCCGCGGCGCAGTGGGGGCTGTGCACGGTGTACCTCACGGACAGCGAAGGCAATGTGAAGACCGCCGTCAACGGCAGCGCTTCCACCTTGGAAGCGGCGGGGCTCGGACGCCTCGTCGCATACGCCCAAGGCAGGGACACGCACCCCTATGTGACCGAGAACGGCATCTGCCATTACCTGAGCGTACGTGCCGACGGTTCTTACGTGGTCGGCGGCATCGACAGCGCGGCGATGATCGCGGCGCAGGACGAGCGCTTCACCGCCGCGTACTCGCTCAAGGACATCAAGGTCGGCAACACCGGCTTCATCGTTGCGGTCGACACCGCAAAAGGGACGATCGCCTACGCGCCGGACGGCTTGACCATCGGGAAGGACGCCGCAGCGGAGCTCGGCGGGGCACTCGTACCCGGGGCTTCCGGCTACACGACCTACGGCGGCGAGACGATGTATTTCGAAAACGCCGAAGCGCACGCGGACAAGACCGATTACCTGCTGATCGCCATGATCCCGAAGGCGGAGATCACGGCGCTCTCCCGCCCCGTGATCGTGACGGTGATGGTCATCAGCACGCTGACCGTTGCGGCGCTGATCCTCTACACGGTGCTGCTCGGGCGGGACGAACCCGCGGAGGCGAAGTACTGCCGCCTGAGCGGAAAGCTCTGCCTTGACCTGACGACGGGCAAACGCCTGCGCACGGTCGCCGCGGCGGCGCTTGCCGCACTGGTGATCGCCGCGCTTTACGCGAACTGCCTGACCAACGTGTCCCGCCAGCGCATCGTTTCCGAAAACAAGCTGGCGGAGACCGCCGAGGTCTTCGCACGGAACGAGCAGCGCACCGAAGCGCTGAAGAACACCTACGCCGAAGAGTACGGACGCCGCGCGCAGAACATCGCGAAGACGCTGGCGCTCGCGCCCGAGCTGACCGACGAAAACACGCTGAAGACCTTTGCCGAAAAGGTGCGCGTCGATGAGATCCGCCTGTTCGACGAGCGCGGCAAGACCGTCGTCACGAGCGGTACCTACAAAGATTTCACCCTCAGCAAAAACGAGGAAGACCAAAGCTATCCCTTCTGGCAAGTCGTGAAGGGGTACCGCCCGGTGCTCGTGCAGCAGGCGATGCGGAACGAGACCGACGACGCGCTCGTGCAGTACATCGGCGCGGCGCGGGAGGACGCACCGGGCATGGTGCAGATCGCCGTGCAGCCGGAGCTGCTCGAAAGCAGGCTGAAGAGCACTGCCGTCGCGCATGTGCTCCACAACGTTGCCGTGGAAAACGGCGGCGCGCTGTACGCCATCGACCCGGCGGACGGGACCTTCCTCTTCCACCCCACCGAGAAGCAGATCGGCCGCGACGCGGGCGAATACGGCTTCACCCCCGCGGCGATGAAGGACGATTACATCGGTTGGAAACGGCTGAACGGCGTATCCTCCTTCGTGATGACGCGCCTGTGCGGCGCGACGCTGCTCGCCATCGCCGTGCCGACGGCGGTGATGATGGGGACCGTGCTGCCCGTGGCGGCGGTGATCGGCATTGCGGGGCTCGCGGTGTTCGCCCTGATCGTTTTCACCGCGATGCTCACGACCACGCGCGAGGAAGCGAGAGCCGGCGGCACACCTGCCGCGGATGGGGGCGCCCGCTTCTTCACCGTGACGGATTCCGCGGGGCGCACGCGCAAGACCGTTGCCGCCGCGGAACGCTGGGACGGCGTCCCGGTCGCGTTTTCGGAACTCGACGCCGCGGGCAAGCTGCGCCGCATCTTCGGGTGGCTCGTCGGCGGCGCGGCGCTGCTGCTGTTGCTGCTGACCGTCACGGGCGCGACCGACCGCAGCCCGCTGATCTCCTTCATCCTTTCGAAGCGCTGGGAAAAGACGCCAAGCCTGTTCTCGGTGACCTATGTGCTCATTTCCGCAGTGCAGATCCTGACGGTTTCGGGCATCCTCCGCAGGATCATCCGCGCGATCACGCGGATGGAGAACAGCCGCACCGAAACGATCGGCCGGCTCGTCGACAGCTTTCTGAAGTACGCGACGGCGATCGGTGTGGTATTCTATTGTCTGCAGTTCTTCGGCGTGGATACGGCGACGCTCCTTGCGGGCGCGGGCATCCTCACGCTGATCGTCGGTCTCGGCGCGCAGCAGCTGGTCGCCGACATCATGGCGGGGCTGTTCATCGTGTTCGAGGGTGAGTTCCGCGTGGGCGATATCGTCACCATCGACGGATGGCGCGGCACGGTCGAGGAGATCGGCATCCGCACGACGAAGATCAAATCGCCCGGGCAGGATATCAAGATCGTGCGCAACAGCGCGATCTCGGGCGTGATCAATCAGACGCGGCGCTATTCCTACGCGGTCGCCGACTGCGGCATCGAATACGGCGAGAGCCTCGAGCGCGTGGAAGCCGTGCTGAAGAACGAGCTGCCGCACATCAAGGAGCACCTGCCCGCGATCGTCGACGGACCGTTCTACAAGGGCGTTGCGGAGCTCGGCGATTCCGCCGTGGTGGTGCGCATCGTCGCGCAGTGCGCCGAGAAGGACCGCGTGCAGCTGCAGCGTGACCTGAACCGCGAGATCAAGCTGATCTTCGACCGCAACAACGTGGGCATCCCGTTCCCGCAGATCGTCGTGAACACGCCCACGCCCCGCACGCAGGCGACCGCCGATGAAAAGCACGCCGCCGCTTCCTTCGTTGCCGAACAGAAGGAGAAGCTTGCGGGACACGACGTCGAGCCGAACTGAGCCCGGCGGACACAACATACGAAATACGGCGCTTCGGCGCCGATCATGACCGATCATAAAACAAAGGAGAAAACACAAATGAAAAAGAAGTACTTTGCCGAGTTCATCGGCACCCTCGCCCTCGTCGTCCTCGGTTGCGGCACCGCGATGCTCGTCGGCTGCAACGCAGCTGCGGGCTCCGGCTACCTGCTGACCGCGCTGGCGTTCGGTCTGACCATCGTCGGGATGGCTTACTGCGTCGGCAACATCTCCGGCTGCCACATCAACCCCGCGGTCTCGCTGGGCGTGCTGATGACGGGCGGCATGAAGGCCGCGGAATTCGTCGGCTACGTCGTTTCCCAGTGCCTCGGCGCGCTGGCGGGCTCCGGTCTGCTCGCGCTGATCTTCAAGCTCGGCAAGGTCACGGACATGACCGGCGGCTTCGGCAGCAACGGTCTGGCGGGCGTTTCCGGCAGCCCCATCGCGGGTCTTCTCGTCGAGATCGTGCTCACGTTCTTCTTCGTGCTCGTCATTCTCGGCGTGACCTCGAAGAAGGCCGGTCACGGTTCCTTCGGCGGTCTCATCATCGGCTGGACGCTGGTGCTCGTGCACATCCTCGGCATCGGTCTGACCGGCACCTCCGTCAACCCGGCGCGCAGCTTCGGACCCGCGGTCGTTGCGGCACTGACCGGCAACGCGGCACCGCTCGGCAGCCTGTGGGTCTTCATCGCGGGACCGTTCCTCGGCGCGGCGCTCGCGGCACTGGTATGGAACTTCCTTTCGAACGACTGAGCCATTCGGCTGAACGGCGACCGCGCCCCGTGCGCGGTCGCTTTTTCGTATCCCCTTTTCCGCTTTTCGCCGGATGTTTCAAAAAAACGGTTGCAGAAACGGCGCACATCATTCCTTCAGCGGAACTTTACAAACCATCGGTTTGCTCCGTTTCCGAAAGCCCGGGATTGCCATGCGCCCGATTTTGCGCACCTGCGGTTGATTTACGGGTGCCCGCGCGTGGGATTGAAAAGGCGAACGGAAAGGGTTATAATCCGAACGACAAACAAATCATCGGGAGTGAAAACCTATGAAACGCAAATTTCTCAGCACTCTGTTGGCGTGCGCATGCACGCTGTCCTGCCTGACGCTCGGTCACGCACAGGAAGCGCCGAAGCCGATCCATTCCGAGTTCGTGCGCGTTACGGATTACGTGTTCGAGGTCACCTACGACGACTACGAACAGTACTATGAGCAGGCCGTGGAATTCTTCGGCAAGAAGTTCAAAAAGTCCGGTTGCTCCGCTGTGCAGAACGGCGTGATCCGCGGCAGAAACTACGACTGGAACTACGATGAGGAGACGAGCTTCGTCATCCACGTGCCCGCGACGGAGACCCGCCACGCGGGCGTCGGCATCTGCGACTTCTCCGGTCTGCTGCCCGAGGCGGTCGAGGCGGACCCGACCAACCCGCTCCTCAACACGATTCCCTACGGCACCGTGGACGGCGTGAACGACGCGGGTCTGTGCATCAACATCAACGTCGTGAACTACGGTGAATTCGGCAAGGTCGTGCCGCGCACCGAGAACCCCATCTTCCCCGCAATGATCCCGCGCCTCGTGCTCGACAGCTGCGGCACCGTGGAAGAAGCGCTTGCCTTGATCGGCTCGCTGGATGTCGGCACGGTCGGCACCATGGATGAAGCCCACTACATGATCACGGGCAAAGCCTCCGCGACCGACGACACGCTGAAGACGGTCGTCGTCGAGTTCATCCCCGATGCGGAAGGGCATTACGATATGAGCGTCATCGACAAGTTCGTCGACGACAAGCCGATCATGACGAACTTCCACCTCACCGGCTTCGACGGCACCGTGGAGAGCCTGACCGCGCACCCGATGGGCTATGAGCGCTACCTCATTCTGAAGGAAGCGTTCGATCAGGGCGCGACCGTGAACGGCATGACCGACCTGATGAAGAAGGTGTACTTCACCCGCAACTACGACCTGTACATCGACAACTTCTGGTACAGCGAATACGCGCAGTACGCCAACCTGACCATGGCGGACCGCGGCGAAGCGTACCTCGGCGGCGATATTTCCAAGGCGGGCGCCTATGCGAAAGAGATCGCCAAGGAGTTCGGTGAATACGAAAACCGCGTGATGCAGACCGGCGACCCGACGTGGATCACCGTGCACACCTCGGTGTACGACCTCGAAAAGCAGGAGCTGAGCTTCCTGACCCGCGAGGGCTCCATCGCTTACAAGTTCGACCTCAAGGGACGGATCGGCTGAGCCTTCCCTCCACCGCAGCCGCAGGCACACGCTTGCGGCTGTTGATTTTCAAACGGCATCCGGATTCGGTTCCGATTGCGGAACTTTCCGAAAACGGTTTTCTCACGGAAACCGCATACCGTCGTTTGCAATCAATCCCTTTGCGCCCCGTTCCCCTGACGGTTTTTCGACCGTCCGGACGCATTGCAAAGGCGAAACAAAGGGATTATAATTGAGAATATATTCTGAACAAACAGGAGCATCAACATGAAAAGCAAACTGCTCGCCACGCTGCTTGCCGGCGCGTGCATGATGGGTTGCCTGATCGGCAGCCACGCGGAAACCGTGACCACTCCCTCCGCACATTCCGAATTCACCCGTGTCACGGACTATCTGTTCGAAGTCACCTACACCGAATACGAGCAAAACCTCGCGCCCGCGATGGAGTACTACGCAAAGCGCTACATCCCCATGGGCTGCGCTTCGGTGCAGAACGGCAAGATCCGCGGCAGAAACTACGACTGGGCGTACGATGAATCCGCAAGCCACGTCGTCCACGTGCCCGCCACCGAGACCCGCCACGCAAGCGTTGGCGTCGCGGCGACCACGGGCGTGACCCCCGCCATGATCGAAGCGGGTACGCCTGCCGATGAGACGATGGCGCTGCGCCTCAACATCCTGCCCTATATCACGCTGGACGGCATCAACGACGCAGGGCTGTGCGTGAACATCAACGTCGTCAACGCCGGTGAGATCGGCGCGCCCTTCGCCTTCAAAAACGACGACCCGAGCGACGATGTGATGCCGCTGATGATCCCCCGCCTGATCCTGGACAGCTGCGGCAGCATCGCGGAAGCGGTGGACGCCATTTCCGGAATGGACGTGTACCCCCTCGGCAAGAGCTACGAAGCGCACCTGATGATCTCGGGCGCGAAGAGCGCGGACGACGCGACCTTCCAAACCGTCGTGATCGAGTTCATCCCCGATGAGAACGGACATTATCAGCTGAACGTCATCGACAAGTTCGTCGACGACAAGCCGATCATGACGAACTTCCACCTCACCGGTTTCGACGGCACCGTGGAGAGCCTGACCGCGCACCCCGCCGGTTATGAGCGCTACCTCATCCTCGCGAATGCGTTCGACCAGGGCAAGACCGTTTCCGGCATGCTCGACCTGATGAAGAAGGTTTGGTACAGCAAGAACTACGACCTGTACAGCCCGAACTTCTGGTATTCCGAAGCCACCAAGTCCTCCGGTCACCTGATGTCCGAGCGCGGTGAAGCCTACCTCGGCGGCGACGTGACGAAGGCCGGTCCCTTCGCCGAAAGGATCGCACAGCAGACGGAAGACTACCTCAACCGTTCGCGCACGGGCGGCAACAAGACCTGGCAGACGGTGCACACCTCGGTGTACGACATCGAAAAGGGCGAGCTTTCCGTGCTCTCGCAGGAATGCAGCATCGAATACAAGTTCGACCTGAACGGCCGCATCGGATAACGGAACACCGAAACCGAATACAATGCAGAACAGCCGGAGGGCAACACGCCCCCGGCTGTTTGTTTTTGCGAACCGCGGCAATATGCGACCGAAGTTTCGGATTCCCCGCAACGCACCGTTCCGACTGCGGTACTTTGTTTTTCGGGAACACACGGGACAAACAACGGCAAAGCGCTGCATTTCATGGAGATTTTCCGAAAAACCGCAAGATTCCGCCGCCCTCCCGCGGGGGATTGCGGGGTCGCGACCGACCGCACTATAATAACCGTGGAGTAATTCACCGAAGGAGAAGATCCATGCAAAACAAACAGAACGGCGGTCATTCCGCCTTTGTCAAGGTGACGGATTATCTGTACGAAGTCACCTACGACAGCTACGAAGACAAATACGAATACGCCCGCGAAGCCCTCGTGAATTTTCAGCCCGGCGCATGCTCCTCCGTGCAGAACGGCATGATCCGCGGCAGGAACTACGACTGGGTCTACGATGAGGCGCCGTGCTTCGTGATCCACGTGCCCGCGGCAGAGGGGCGGCACGCGAGCGTCGGCGTTGCGACGCCCATGGCACTGAGCCCCGCGGTGGTGGACTCCGGCGAGGAGCCGCTCCCGCTCGATATCCTCCCGTATATGACGCTCGACGGCATGAACGACGCGGGGCTGACGATCAACGGCAACATCGTGAACCGCGGCGAAAAGGGCGAATTCGAAATGAAGAGCGCCGACCCCGCGCAGCACATCATGCCCGTGATGATCCCCCGCCTGCTTTTGGACAAGGCCGCGACCATCGAGGAAGCGGTCGCCCTGCTGGAGCCGCTGGATGTCACATCGCTCGGTCCCGACGATGAGGGGCACTTCATGATCACCGCCCGCGCGAGCGCGACGGACGACAGCTTCAAAACCGTCGTGGTCGAGTTCATCCCCGGCGAGGACCGCCACTACCGGCTGAACGTCATCGACAAGTTCGTCGGCGGCAAGCCCATCATGACGAACTTCCACCTCACGGATTTCGACGGCAGCGAAGAGAGCCTCACCCCGCACCCGATGGGATACGAGCGCTACCTTGTGCTTCAGAAAAACTACGGCATGGGCACCGACGTGCCGGGCATGATCGACCTGATGAAGAAGGTGTACTACACCCGGAATTACGACCTGTACAACGAGAACTTCTGGTATTCGGAATACGCGAAGATCGCAAACCTGACCATGGCGGACCGCGGCGCGGCGTATCTCGGCGGCGATGTTTCGAAGGCGGGCGCGTTCGCAGCGGAGATCGCCAAGGAGCAGAACGATTACAAGCACCGTTCGCGCACGGGCGGCAATATGACTTGGCAGACCGTCCACATGTCCGTGTACGACATCGAAAAGCGCGAGGTCTCCGTCCTCTCGCAGGAAGGCAGCATCGTGTACAAGTTCGACCTGAACGGTCGCATCGGCTGAAGAGACCAAACGACAAAAAACCGATATGACGCAACCGGCCGGAGGCAACACGCCTCCGGCCGGTTTGTTGTTCTTTCTGAGAAACCGATTCGCAATGTCGTCCGCTTGTCTGCGCAAGGCACGAAAAAAGGACCGCAGAGCGCGGTCCTTGAGTCCTTTCGGGGATTTACCGTTCGTTGCCCGTGAGCACCTCGTAGATCGTTTTTTCGATCTTTTCGAGGTCGATGGGCTTGGCGAGGTGTCCGTTCATGCCGGCGGCGAAGGCGTTCTTCTTGTCCTCCTCGAAGGCGTTGGCGGTCATGGCGATGATCGGGATGTTCGCCTTTCGGTGGTCGCTCAGCTTGCGGATCTCCTCCGTGGCGCGGTAGCCGTCCATGTTCGGCATCTGCACGTCCATGAGGATGACGTCGTAGGTGCCCGCGGGCATGGCTTTGACCTTTTCCACGCAGAGGATACCGTCTTCCACATGGTCGACGAGGAAGCCCTCGCCTTCGAGCATGATCTTCGCGATCTCGGCGTTGAGCTCGTTGTCTTCCGCGAGGAGGATGCGCTTGCCGTGGAGCACCTCGTGCTTCACGGTATCTTCGAGGACGTCCTTCGGGGCGCATTCCGCGGGGTCTGCGAGCTTGTGCTCGAGGACGACGGTGAACTTCGTGCCCTTGCCGAGCGTGCTCTCGACCTCGATGGTGCCGCCCATGAGCTCGACGAGTTTTTTGACGATGGGCATGCCGAGACCCGTGCCGACGACCTTGCCGGTCGTCGTGTTGCGTTCGCGCGAGAAGGCGTCGAACAGGTGCGGCAGGAACTCTTCGCTCATGCCGATGCCGTTATCCTCCACGACGGAGCGGATGCGGACATAGCCTTCGCGCCCGCAGGGGATCTCCTCGGCGCCGGCGTACACCTTGCCGCCGGGCTGCGTGTACTTCACGGCGTTGCTGAGCAGGTTGAGGAAGATCTCCTTGATCTTGAGCTGGTCGCAGACGAGGTAACGGTGCGGCGTGTTCCAGTCGGTGACGATCTCGATCTGCTTGTTTTCGGCGATCTTCTCGAAGACGCTCATGAGCTCGCCCATGGTCGCGCGCGTGTCGACGATCTCCTCATTCAGCTCGATGTTGCCGCTTTCGATGCGCGCCATATCGAGCACGTTGTTGATGATGGACAGCAGGAGGTTGCCGGAATCCTCGATCTTCTGCTGATAATCCTGCAGCTCGGGGTCGGTCAGCTTACGCTTGATGAGCTCCGAATAGCCGAGGATGGCGTTCATGGGCGTGCGGATGTCGTGCGACATGTTGAACAGGAAGTTCGTTTTCGCCTTGCCCGCCTTTTCAAGCTGCACCATGGCGGTCTCGGCGGTTTTGCGCGCCTCCTCCAGCTGGCGGTTGATCGACTCGAGATGGAGCTTTTCCTTTTTGATCTTGCGACCGCGCAGGCAGATCGCCAGAACGATCGCCGCAACGGCGAGCGCGATCGTCCACGGGTAGCGGATGAGGAAACGGCGTGCCGCGTACAGCACGCGGAAGAAGTTGTCGTGCGTGTTGCCCTCGCTGAGGATCATGTTCTTTTCGGCAACGGAGAAGCTGGCGACGAAGCGGTTGAGGATGCCGAGCAGGGGCAAAGCGGTCTTTCGCGAAACGGCGATGCCGACGTTGTAGGTGCGGTCGACCATGCTGAACGAGAGCAGCGTGCTGCCGTTTTCGTTGAGGTAATGCTCCATGGAGGACTGGTTGCCCGCAGCCGCCGCCACCTTGCCGCGCTGCACGGCGGAGACGCACTCGCCCATCGTTTCGTAGGTGACCACCTTGCCGAACATCGCGGTGTCGATGTAGCCTTCCGTGCCGCGGACGACCGCAAGGGTCGCGTCGCTGTCGTCACCGGAGAAGTAATCGCTCCGGATGAACGAGAGACCCGAGGTGAACACGGCGTCGCTCTTGATGTAGCCCATCGCCGAGCAGAAGTCGGACGGGAACGGCACGCCGATGACGATGTCGAAAGCCCCGTCCGCGATCTTCGCTTCCGCCTCGGCGCGGGTGGTGCAGGCGGTGTACTCGACCTTGCTGCCGATGGCCTTGGCGAATTCGTTGACGACGGTGACGAGGGCGCCCTTGGGCACTCCGTTTTCGATGAACACGTAGGGCGCGTCCTTATCGACGGCGAGGACGCGGAGCGTCGGATACGCCAGCAGGGTCTCGCGGTCCTTCGGGGAGAGGGCAAAATAATCGACGCGGGAGGCGAAGTAGCGTTCAAACAGCTCGTCCTGCAGGTTCGGGTGCATCGCGGAGACCTGCGCGGTAGCTCTGTCGAGCTCGCGGATGAGTTCGCTGTTGCCCTTGGTGGAAACGAAATAGTACGGGCGCGGCGCGAACTTGGCGAACATGCGCGTGTTGTCGTACGGCGAGAGGGAGACCGCCGAGACCATGTCGACCTCGCCGGTGCGCAGGGCGTTGAGCTGTTCCTTGACGTTGGGATAATAAACGAGTTCGTAGGGGATGTTGTCGCTTTCGAGGTAGGCGATGACCTCGCTGTTGCGCTGCGCCGCCCGCTCGAACAGACCGACCTTATAGGTGCGGTTGAGGTCGAGACCGCTGCGGTGGAGCGTGGAATCCAACCCGACGCACAGCATCGTGTACACGGTGCCGTAGTTGTTTTCGGGATACTCGTACATTTCGACGGTCGCGTCGTTTTTGAGCATGGGACCGAGCAGGTCGACCTTCCCGTCCTCGATGTCCTGCATGGCGTTCATGACGGCGTCGTTCGCGTCCGTCGCCGGGTAGGTGATGTATTCCATCTTCCAGCCGGTGAACTCCGAGATCTTTTCGAGGTAATCGTAGTTGTAGCCTTCGAGCTTACCCGTATCGTCGATGCCGCTCATGCCCGTTTGTTCGGGGAACGCGACGCGCACGACGCGGCGCTCCTCCTCGGCGGAGGCGCGGGCAAAGCAGCCGAGGACCATCAGCAACGCCAGCGCCGCGAAGACCGCCTTCGCCGCGGAACGTTTCATGCAACCGAAACCCATCATCGTACCCTTTCCCCGTTTTGCGGTGTGGTTCTCCGGTTTCTGTAGGCGCCCGTGGTCACCCTGCCGTCCGCCGGCTTTTCCGCCGTGCGGGGCAGCGCCCACACCCTGCCGAAGCGCTGCGCGCCTTCGATGCGCCCGTCGCTGCAGTAGATCTGGATGCGCCGCGGGGATACACCCCAAAGCCGGGACGCTTCCGCAATGCTCATGTACTCTGCGATCACAGTTCACCCTCCCAAAACAAAAACAATGCCGCAAGGGACGCGGCACCGAAATGAATACGCAACCGGCTGCCGGACTCTGTCCGGGCCCGTGGTTTTGCGTCATACCCTTTCGGATAATTTGCCGGATATCATGCTGCGTCCATATTATTCCATCAAGCGAACGATGTCAATTCAATCCCCGAAGTTCTTTCATTGTTATTTTGAATGAAACGGAAACGGTTGCAGCGGATCTCCGTTCCTTAGTACAAATGATTGAAAAAAGAGCGGACCGCGTGGGTCCGCCCCCGTTTTTCCGTTGCAAGCCGAGGCTCAGTGCAGGTATTTGTCCATCCAGTTCAAAATCTCGCGCATGCGGGATTCGCGGTTCTCGGGCTTGCCGGAGCGGGAAAGCTCGTGGTTCTCGCCCTTGAAGATGCAAAGCCGCGCGTCGACGCCGCGCTGGCGGATCATCGTGAACATGGCGACCGCCTGGGAATGATGGCAGCGGTAATCCTCATAGGAATGGATGAAGAGCGTCGGCGTGACGACGTTTTCCGAGTAGGTGATGGGCGAATGCCAACGCACCTTTTCGGGGTTGCCGAGCGCCGTGCCGCCCATCTTCGCCGCGTTGCGCTGGAAGCCGCAGTCGCTGATCCATTCGGAGATCGCCCAGTCGGAGATGGAGCGCTGGGACGCCGCGCACTTGAAGCGGTTCGTATGACCGATGATCCAGTTGGTCATGTAGCCGCCGTAGGAACCGCCGGTGACGCCGAGGCGGTCGCCGTCGATATCCACATACGCCGCGAGCACCGTGTCGGTGAAGAACATGATGTCCTCGTAATCGTTCGTGCCGTACTGACCGCGCATATCGCCGAAGGCGTTGCCCTTGCCGTCGCTGCCGTGCGGGTTGCAGTAGAACACGAAGTAGCCCGCGTTCGCCCACACCTGCATCTCGTGGAAGTAGGTCGGTCCGAAGGCGGCGTGCGGTCCGCCGTGGATGTTGAGGATGCCGGGGTACTTCTTGCCCGCCTCGTAGCCCGCGGGCTTGATGACCCAGCCGTCGACCCGTTCACCGCCGGGGCGTTGGCTCGAGATGTACTCGGGCGTGCAGACGGCGTAGTTTTCGAGGATATCGGCGTTGAGCGAGGTGATGCGCTCGCCGTCGACATAGACCTCCTGCAGGCGGTCGCCGTACATGCCGATGCCCGCGATGTGTTCGCCGTTGACGTCGAAGCAGTTGAGGCTGCCCTCGGGCGTGAGGGACGCGGAGATGTTGCCCTCTTTGTCGATGGACTTGAGGGTCGTGGAGTAGCCCTCCATCGTGGTGAAGTAGACGAGACCGTTGGCGGACTTGTTCACAAAGCCCGCGCCGAGGGTGCTGTCGGTGGTGATCGCCATGCCGGTGGAGAGCTCGTAGTTCTTGATGAGCTCGATCTCGCCGGTCGCGAAGTCGTAACGGTGGAATTCGCACATCTGGCATGCGCCGGTCGTTTCGCCCGCGGTGCTCGTGAAGATCGCGCAGTCGTCGAGGAGCTGCGCGAGCTCGACCTTCTGCTGCCCGTCGGGCAGGATCGCCTTGCGCTCCCCCGTCGCGCGGTCGACGAGGTGGAGACCCGTGTAGGTCTTCTGCACGCCGTCGCAGTGCTGACCGATGAACAGGATGTACTTGTCGCTGACGGAAAGCTGCCACGGCGAGGTCGTGAGGTTGCCGACGTAGAAATCGTCGCCGGTGACGGGCGTGAATGCGCCGGTCGAAAGCTCATAATAATACAGGCGCTTGCGCACGCCGTTCACGAGCCCCTGCGCGTTCCAGCGGAAGGGCAGCTCGTCGAAGACATCGTAGGCGGCGTCGGGCTTGTTGTACTTTTCGGGGATGTGATACTCCGCATGGATGAGGAGCTTTTCCCCGCAGTCGATCGCCTGCAGGGTCTTGACCGGAACGGTGAACGCCTTGCGCTCGGTGCCCGCGGTCACATCCGCTTCGATGAACGCGGTGCCCTCCCCCGCGGGGACGGCGTAGAGGAGCGTGTCGCCCGCGAGCCAGACGAAGTGACGGACGGTGCCGCACTCGGTGAGCTTTTCGGTGACCTTGGATGCAAGGTCGGTCACGTACACGTCGCTCGTGTACGCGTTGCCGCGCGCCTGCTTGACGATGAACGCGACCTTCGTCGCCGCCTTGTTGAAGGCGACGGCGGACAGGAAGCGGTACTTGCGGAACGTGTCGATGCGAATGGGCTTTTTCACGTGGGTCCCCTCCCTTCAGATCTCGAAATCGGCGATCTCTTTGAGCGCGGCGGCGGTGAGTTTCATGCCGCGCAGATAGTTGCTGACGGCGACGTGCTCGTTGGGGGCGTGGTTGTCGGAGTCGAAATCGCACCAGCGCACCTGGATGGTGGGCGTTTTGAGCAGGTTCGTCCAGAAGTAATCCGGCGCGGTGGACGGACGGTTCGGGTAGACGATGGACTTATGGAAGATGTTGTTCGTCGCCTTCTCGATGGGCGCGAGGTACGGCGTGTCGATGGGCGTCTTGGAGGGCGGCGTGATGCCGTGACAGATGACCTCGACATTGTCGTAGCCGAGATCCTTGATGTACTGCTTGAGGCTTTCGAGGATCTTCGCGCCGTCCTGCCCGGCGACGAGGCGCATGTCGATGCGCGCCATCGCGGTGCTGGTGAGCACGGTCGCGGTGCCGGCGCCGGTGTGACCGGAGAGCAGACCCGAAATGTTGCAGGAGGGCGTGCCGTTCAGCGTGCCGTAGTAGCCGAGCTTTTCATCGTAGGTCGGGTAGGCGTTGTAGGTGCGCTTGAGGTCCTCGCGCACATCGGGCAGCTTGTCGTAGATCGCCTTCTCGGCGGGGCTGACGGGGATGACATCGTCGTAGAAGCCCGGGATGAGGCACTTGCCGTCCTTCTTGATCTTGCCGAGGAGCTCGACCATCTGCCACGCGGCGCTCGGGAGGACCGGCGCGTACTGCGAGTGCAGGTCGCGGGTCATGGTGGTGAGGCGCAGCTCGACGTAGAGCATGCCCTTGACGCCGAGCGCGATGATCGGGGTATCGTCGTGGTTCTTCGAACCGTCGCAGAAGTAGGTCACGTCGGACTTCATGAGTTCGACGTTCTCGGTGAGGAACTCAAGCAGACCCGCGGAGTTGCTCTCCTCGCAGCCCTCGAAGAGGAACTTGAGGTTGACGGGCAGCTCGCCGCACTCCTTGATGTAGTACTCGGCGGCGCAAAGGTGCGCGCAGAGCGGCCCCTTGTTGTCCGCAGTGCCGCGGCCGTAGATCTTGCCGTCGACGACGGTGGGCTCGAAGGGCTCGGTGCGCCAGCGGGAAAGGTCGCCGACGGGCTGCACATCGTAATGCGCGTAGATGAGCACGGTCTTCTTCTTGGGGTCGTTGCCGACGCTGCCGGTGATGATCGGGTAGGGCTTGACATCGTGCTTGACGGCATCGATGCCGATCTCCTTCATGCGGGAGATGATGAAATCGCAGCAGTCTTCGACGCCCTCACCGCTCGAGGAGACGCTCGGGTGACGGACGAGGTCGAACAGGTGGTTCAGCAGTTTTTCGGTATGCGTATCGACGTAGTTGTCGAGATGGGCGTAAAAATCGTTCATGGGTCTTTCCTCCATTGTGATTCTGTTTCGTTTCTTTTTCGCGTGCGGCGGTCATTCGCCGCAGTCGTTCTCTTCGGGCCAAAGCTTCGTTTGGTAGAACTCGCGGACCATGGCGATGAAGTCCTTTTCGTACTGCGGGTGATAGCCCGTGTTGCGGTACGCCGCGATGCAGTCGAACGAGAAGCCGTTTTTGCCGAGGGAAAAGCAATCCGGGCGGTGCTCCTCGGGGAGCGCGCGCACGTGGCTGTCGGAGCTGAAGCCGTAGCCGAAGCCCGCATTGACCATGTTGATGAGCGTGGTCTGGTTTTTGAGCGTCATGGCGACTTCGGGCGAGACGCCGTTTTCGCGCAGGATGCGTTCGATGAGGCTTTTGGAACGCTGGCTCGACTCGAGCATGATGACCTTCTCTTCCGAGAAGTCCTTCAGGTCCACCCAAGGATAGCGGGTGTTGCCGCCCGTTTTCGCGAGCTTCGCGAGGGGGTGCCCCTTCCGGAGGATCATGACGTACTCCTCACGGGCGATCCTTTCGGCGCAGAGCCGTTCGTCGATGTTGTACGCGGACATGATGGCGAGGTCGATCTCACCGGCGCGGAGCATCTCCTGGATCTTTCCGGAGTCCGCCTCCTGCACGATGACCTCGACGTTCGGGTAGGCTTCGCGGAAGCGCGGCAGCACGGCGGGCAGGATGTAGGAACCGCGGGTGAGCGGGAACGCGACGCTGAGGCGCCCGTGCCCGTACTTGGCGAACTCCTGCATCTCATTGTCGAGCTGCGTTTTGAGGCTGAGGATGTGCTGCGCCGTCTCGATGTACCGCTCGCCCGCGAGCGTGGGCTTGTAGCGGCGCCCGACGCGCTCGAACAGCTGCACGCCGAGCTCCGCCTGCGTTTTCTGCAGGAACTTCGTCAGCGAGGGCTGGGTGATGTACAGTTCCTTCGCCGCCTGCACGATGGTGCCGTGCTTGGCGAGCGCCAGAATGTAGGACAGTTCGCGGAAATACATCGGGCTCTCTCCTCTCTCCCTGTTGCGGGTCGCGGGTGCGGGCTCAGAATTCGTTCGCGCGCCAGCAGGCGACGCGGTGACCGGGGCGCACCTCGGTCAGGGACGGACACTTTTGGCGGCATTGATCCGTCGCATAGAGGCAGCGCTTCGCGAAGCGGCACGCATCCGGCGGATCGATGGGCGAGCTGATCTCGCCGTTGAGGATGATGCGCTGACGCTGCGCGCCGACCTCGGGGATCGGGATGGCGGAAAGGAGCGCCTGCGTGTAGGGGTGGGTCGGGTGGTCGAACAGGGCTTCCGCCGTGGTCATTTCGACGATCTGTCCGAGGTACATGACCGCGATATCATCCGAGAAGTGGTTGACGACCGAAAGGTCGTGCGTGATGAACATGTAGGACAGCCCGCGCTTGCGCTGCATTTCCTTGAGCAGGTTCAGTATCTGCGCCTGAATGGAAACGTCGAGTGCGGAAACGGGCTCGTCGCAGACGATGAAGCCGGGCTCCACCGCAAGGGCGCAGGCGATGCCGACGCGCTGACGGCGCCCGCCGTCGAGCTCATGGGGGTAGGCGTTGATGAGACGCTCCGCAAGACCGACGGTCTTCATGAGCTCGAGCACGCGCTCTTCGCGTTCGGCGCGGTTCTTGACGATGCCGTGCACGGTGAGCGGTTCGCCGATGATCTGGCAGACCGTGCGGCGCGGGTCGATGGACGAGAACGGATCCTGAAAGATCATCTGCATGTCCTTGCGCATGCGGCGGAGGTCGCCGCCCTTGAGACCCGTGACTTCCTTGCCGTTGAACAGCACGCTGCCGCTCGTGGGCTTGATGAGCTGCAGGATCACACGGCCGAGCGTGGATTTGCCGCAGCCGGACTCGCCGACGACGCCGAGGGTCCTGCCGCGCTCGAGCGTGAAGCTCACATCGTCGACGGCGTGGACCTGACCCTTGTGGGTCTTGAAATATTTTTTGAGGTTTCTGACCTCGAGGATATTGTCAGCCATTTACTCTTTCCCCTTGCTTCGTTCGATGTGGAAGCCCTCGTTCCTGTAGGCGAGGCAGGCGCACCAATGCGTATCCGAAACCTTTTCGAGCTTCGGGCGCTCCTTCAGGCACGCCTCGGTCGCGTAGGCGCAGCGCGGCGCGAACGCACAGCCGGCGGGCAGATTCGTCGGGTCCGGCATGAGCCCCGGGATGGGCTTGAGGTCCTCCCCGCGGCGCTTGATGTTCGGCAGCGAATTGAACAGCCCCTCGGTATACGGGTGCAGTGTGCGGTTGAACACATCGACGAGGGTGCCGCGCTCGACGATGCTGCCCGCGTACATGACGGCGACCTCGTCGCACACCTCGGCGACGATGCCGAGATCGTGCGTGATCATCACGACGGAGGTACCGTACTTGCGGATGAGCCCCTTCATGAGCTCGAGCACCTGCGCCTGAATGGTGACGTCGAGCGCGGTGGTCGGCTCATCGGCGATGAGCAGCTTCGGGTTGCAGGTGAGCGCGATGGCGATGACGACGCGCTGGCGCATACCGCCCGAGAACTGATGCGGGTATTCGCCGATGCGGCTTGCGGGGATGCCGACGAGCTCGAGCATCTCGCGCGCTTTCTCGTAAGCCTCCTGCTTGGTGACGTTCTCATGCAGCTGCACGCTTTCGGCGATCTGCTCGCCGACGGTGAACGCGGGGTTGAGACTCGTCATCGGGTCCTGGAAGATCATGGAGACCTCGCTGCCGCGGACGCGGTTCATCTCCTTGTCGGAGAGGGCGTAGATGTCGGTGCCGTTGACCCAGACCTTGCCGGACTTGACGACGCCCGGCGGATTCGGGATGAGGCGCAGGCACGCGAGACCCGTGGTGGTCTTGCCCGCGCCCGTTTCGCCGACGAGGCCGAGAACCTTCCCCTTGCCGAGTTCGAGGCTGATGCCGTTGACCGCCTCGACCGTTTCGTCTTCGAGTTCGTAATGGACCGTGAGGTCCTCGATTTTCAGGATCGGTTCGTTGTGTTCCATTATTTCTTTCCTTTCAGTTTCGGATCGAGCGCATCGCGGAGACCGTCGCCGAGCAGGTTCAGCGCCAGCACGGTGACCATGATCGCAAGACCCGGGAACAGCGTGAGGTAGGAATGCGTGCGGATGTACTTTCTGCCAGCGGAGAGCAGACCGCCCCATTCGGGCGCGGGCGCGGGAACGCCGAGACCGAGGAAGCTGAGGCTCGAAGCGGAGATGATGGCGCTCGCGACGCGGAGGGTCGTCTGCACGATGATGGGCGACAGGCAGTTCGGCAACACGTGCACGAACATGATCTTCCATTCGGGAAGACCCAGGCAGCGCGCCTGTTCGACGTATTCCTGGTTGCGGACGGTGAGCGTCGCGGCGTGCGTGATGCGCACGAACTGCGGCACGCTCGTGATGCCGATGGCGAGCATGAGGTTGAACATGCTCTGCCCGAGCGCCGAAACGATGGCGATCGCCATGAGGATGCTGGGGATGGCGGCGAGCGCGTCGGACACGCGCATGATGACCTCGCCGACGGGACCGCCGAAGTAACCGGCGACGACGCCGAGCGTGACGCCGATGACGAGCGCGATGAGCACGGAGACCACGCCGATGATGAGCGAATAGCGCGCACCGTAGAAGATGCGGTACATCATGTCACGTCCGGTGGCGTCGGTGCCGAAGGGATGCTCCCAGCTCGGCGCCTTGAGGCGCTGCGAGATGTTCTGACCGATGACGTCTTCGTCGTAGTCGAGCAGGATGCCGCTGCCGATGGCGATGGCGACGATCATAACGACGAGGATGAGCCCGAGCACGGCACCCTTGTTTTTCATGAGGCGGTGCCAGATCTCCCCTGCCTGACTGCGCTTGGCATAGCGTCTGGAGGCGGGAACTTTCTTTGCGTTCGCTTCCATGTTACTTGCCTCCCTTCGCGTACTGCGAGCGGATCTTCGGATCCACCGCGGCATAGAGTAAGTCGACGATCAACAGGATGATGCTGATCGTGAAGGTTTTCAAAATGATGCAGCCCGTGACCATCGGGATGTCGCGGCTGTTGACGGCGTCCATGATGAGACGGCCGACGCCGGGCCACGAGAAGACGGTCTCGGTGAGGATCGCACCGCCGAGGCAGCTGCCGAGCTGCGTGCCGATGACGGTGATGACCGGGATGAGCGCGTTTTTCAGCGCGTGCTTTTTGATGACGACGTTCTCGGGCACGCCCTTGGCGCGCGCCATGCGGAGGTAATCCTGACGGATGACATCGAGCATGGAGGAACGGGTCGTACGGGTGAGCATGGCGGTGAGACCCGTGCCGACGGTGATCGCCGGCAGGATGATGGATTTGAAGCCCTCGGAACCGCCGGAGGGCAGCCATCCGAGCTTGAGGGCGAATGCGATGATGAGCAGCAGCCCCAGCCAGAAGTTCGGCATCGAAAGACCGAGCAGAGCGGCGACCATACCGACGTTATCGCGAATGGAGCCTTGGTGCACCGCCGAGGCGATGCCCAGCGGGATGGAGATCGCGATGGAGACCGCGATGGATGCGAGCGCGAGCGTGAGCGTTGCGGGCAGCTTCTCCATGTAGCTGTTGTAAACGCTTTTGCCCGTGATGTAGGAATTTCCGAGATCGCCGTGCAGCAAGCCGCCGAGATACTGGAAATATCTGACCATGATCGGCTGGTCGAGACCGAGATCTTCGCGGATCGCGTCGATTTCCTCCTGCGTCGCGTCACCGCCCGTCAGCTGAGCGACAACGTCACCGGGCGCGAGGTTGATGACGAAGAACACGATGAATGAGGTCAACAGCACGACGGGGATCAGCATGAGCAATCTTTTGATCACATACCGGTACATAATGACACCTGCGGATGACAACCGTGGAGGATGATCCGCTTCTCCTTTTTGTTATTCTTGCGACCTGTCCCTACCCGCCGGAGCGGATAGGGACAGGGATTCATGCGTTATGCGGACGGAAGACCGCCCGGTTTGTTCAGCCGACGACCACGTAAGCGAAGGACATGTCGTTCGCGGTGGAGCAGCCCCACTCGATGCCGTCGAGACCCTTGACCGCGCCGTAGATCTCGTTCTCGTAGTAGAGGTTGATGATCGGCAGATCCTGATAAGCGATCTCCTGGATCTGCTTGTACAGGTCTTTGCGGGTCGCATCGTCGGACTCGACGACCGCCGCATCGATCAGCTCGTCGACCTTCGGGTTGGAGTAGTGGGAACGGTTGTTGGAACCGTTGGAGTGGTAGACACGGCGGACTTCGTCGCCGCAGGAGTTGAAGCCGATGCCCCACAGGCAGGCGGTGTAGTCGCCCGCGGAAACCGCAGCGGACAGACCGGCGGAGTCGACCTCGTGGATGGTGACGTTGATGCCGATCTTCTTCAGCTGTGCCTGGATGACCTCAGCGGAGATGACGCGCTCGCCCGAGATGACCATGAGGTCGAAATCGAAGCCATCCGGATAACCGGCTTCCGCCAGCATCTGCTTCGCCTTTTCGACGTTGTACTCGTCACCCTCGAAACCATCGTAGTAACCGTACTGGTTCATGCCCCAGTAGGTCTTGCCGGGCGTGCCGAAGCCGTCCTTGGTCGCCATGATGATCTCCTCGCGGTTGAGCGCGGTGTTGATCGCGTGGCGGACCTTGGCATCCGCGGTGGGAACGCCTTCCTTCTGGTAGTTGAACGCGAAGTACTGGCAAGCCGGGGAATCGTAAACGATGACCTGAACGTTCTTGTCATCCTCGAACAGCGGGAGGTCGATGGGCAGGATGTGCTCGCAAAGATCGATCTCACCGGTCTGCAGCGCGATGCCGCGCGCGGAATCTTCGGGGATGTAACGGATCTTCATCTTCGGCATCTTGGTCGGACCGAAGTGATAGGCGTCGAAGCGGTCGAAAGCGAGGTAATCGTTGTCGACGAACTCACGGACGACCCAGGGACCCGCACCGATGCGGTAGCCGTTCTCGGCATCCTCGGTGACTGCCTTCTCGGAAAGGATGGAGCAGCAGGGCAGAGCCAGCGTGTCGAGCGTATCGACGTTGGGCTTGACGAGGTGGATGCGGACGGTCTTCGCGTCGACGACTTCGACGGACTCGACGTTCGCGTAGCGCGCCTTGGTGGCGACCGCATCTCTGCCGCGCTCGACGGTGAACGCAACGTCGTTCGCGGTGACGGACTCACCGTTGTGGAAGGTCGCGTTGTCGAAGAGCTTGAACTCGATGGTCTTGTCGTCGACCCAGGTCCAGCTTTCCGCCAGATCCGGGACGATCTCACCGGTAACGGTGTTCAGATCGACGAGGGTGGAATGGAAGAACTTGAGGATCTGGTTCTGGGCGGTGTTCGCCAGTGCCTGGGGATCCAGCGTGGTGAACTGCTGACGCAGACCGATCACGACTTCCTGCTTGTACTCTTCCGCGGACGCGAACGAAGCCGCACCGAGGACGAACATGAGTGCAAGTGCCAATGCGATGATTTTTTTCATGGGTTCCTCTCCTTTTCGGATTTGCCCTGTGGGCATGATGTTGACAATAATATATTATACCATTTACTATTCCGTCAAATACCACATTCCTATATGTTGTATTACCCACAGGCATAGTTTATCACTTCAGCTTCGGATAGCACAATATCCATACGATGCCGCACCGTTGCGGGATTTTCACCGAGAGATGAAAAAAGGACCGCCCGCAGAAGGGGCGATCCTTTGTGGTGTTTGTTCTGTTGCCCGGATGCCGGGAAAGCGGGCGTCAGAGCACCGCTTTGAGCACATCGGTGAGTTTGGGGATCTCGATGGGTTTTGCGAGGTGGGCGTTCATGCCCGAGGCGAGCGCCTTGTCCTTATCCTCGGCGAAGGCGTTCGCGGTCATGGCGACCATGGGGATGGACGCCTTGGTGCAGTCGCTCATCGAACGGATGCGGCGCGCGGCCTCGTAACCGTCGATGCCGGGCATTTGGATATCCATGAGCACGAGGTCGAAATACGCCGGGTCCGCCGCTTCCATCATGGCGACGCCCTGTTCCCCGTCCTCCGCGCGCTCGACGCGGGCGCCGAAGTCTTCGAGGATGGCGATGGCGATCTCGGCGTTGAGGTCGTTGTCCTCGACAAGGAGGATGCGGCGGTTGCGCAGATCCGCCGGGTCGGTGTTGCCTTCGTGCGGCAGTTCGTCTGCGATGCGGTGGTCGACGATGACGCGGACCGTCGTGCCGACGCCGGGCCGGCTTTCGACTTCGACCCTGCCGCCCATCATATCGAGATAGCGTTTGACGATCGCCATGCCGAGACCCGCGCCGTAGATCTTGGTTTCGGTGGTGGTGTGTTCGCGCGAGAAGACCTCGAACAGGTCTTTTTGGAAATCATCGCTCATGCCGACGCCCGTATCCTCGGCGGTGAGAACAAAGGTACCGTAGCCTTCGCGCTCGCACGGGATCTCGCGGAAGCTCATGTGCACCTTGCCGCCGTTCGGCGTGTATTTGATGGCGTTGGAAACGAGGTTCATGGTGATGCTGCGCATCTTCGCGGCATCCGCCCACACATAGCGGTGGACAGTTTCGATCTCATTCGAATAGGTCAGCCCCTTCGCGGCGATCTCGCTGCCGAACATGGAACTGATGGGCAGCACGTCGACCAGGAGGTCCATCGGCGTTTCGAGCAGGGTCTCCTTGCCGCTTTCGAGGCGGGAGAGCTCGAGCACGTTGTTGATGAGGGTCGTGAGGTGGTTGCCGGAGATCTCGATCTTCCGGATGTGGTCCTTCAGGAGTTCCGGGCTGTCGAGTTCCTTCTCCATGAGGCGCGCAAAGCCCATGATGGCGTTCATCGGCGTGCGGATGTCGTGGGACATGTTGGAAAGGAATTCGGACTTGGCGCGGCTGGCCGCCTGCGCGGCGTCGAGCGCATCCTTCAGCTGTTGCTGCTGGGCGATCTCCTGCTGCCGCTCCGCGCTGACGTTGCGGAGGGCAAGGGCAAAATCCTTCCCCGCGGGGTCGGGCATGACGAGCATGCAACGGTAATACGCCATCTGTCCGTCGCGGAGAACGCGGTAAACGAACGCGTGCGACTGCTTTTCGGAAAGCATCCGGACGACTTGCGGCAGCGAGCGGAGCCCGTCGAACAGGTGGCGGTCATCCTCATAGACGATGTTGTCGGCATAGTGCGCGATCATCCGTTCGAAGCACATGATCTCCGGATTCCTGCCGTACTGTTTTTCGGTGGCTTCGGACATGTGGCAGCACACCGTATCGCCCGAGTTGCCGTCGACGGCGAAGGCGATATCGTACGGAAGCGCGAAGGCGCGGATCATATGCTCCTGCCGCTCTTCATCCGCCTTGTGCGCGTGGAGCATGCGCTCGGTCGCGATCTCGCTGTAGCAGGTCGCCGCGGCGACGGAAAGCAGGAGCAGCGCATCGGTATTGCGGGAGGGGTTGTCCACGCCGAGGAAGCCCGCGACCCTGCCGTGAAGCTTGATGGGCGCCGCCATGAGGCTTTGGATGCCCTGCGGCTCGAGGATATCATAGGTCGCGGTGCCGGGCACGCAGTCTTCCGACAGGGAAGAAATGAAAAAATCGCCGCGCTCTTCGAACGCCTCGAACCAGCAGTCCAACCCGTCGAAGGGGACGTTCTGCAGGTTGTCGATTTCGGCACTGACCCCTTCGCGGCACCATTCGAAGGTGTTGTTGAAGACCTCGCGCGAATAGTCCGCCTCGAAGATGTAGGCGCGGTCGGCTTCGTAATACTCGCCGAGCTCGCGGAGCATGCTGTTGAGCGTTTGCTCGTCCTTCACCTTGTCGAGGTAATGCTGCAGGTACTGCTTGACCGCGAGCTCCTGCGAGGCGTGTTTTTGGATCAGTTCTTTCATATGTTCACCACCCGCTTGCTTGCTTGCTTGCTTGCTTGAAAGCATGTTCCGTTCCCCATGTGTTGTCAACCCCGTTCTTTTGCTTTTTCAACGTGTGCCGCAACAAACAAAAACGGCACACCCAAAATACACGCCGGTGTGCCGCGAAAAAAATTGCAACCGGCTGCCATACTCTGTTTTCAGGCCCTGTGGCTTTCCGTCATAGCGTTTCCGCTATTTTGGCGATGATGTGTTCGGTTTTCGGACCGCAACGGTCCTCATTCATGTTTATACCATACAATGCACGTTTTTTCAATGGGCATGAGCAACGGTTCTCTCCTGTGACAAAATCGTCTCACCGGTTGCGGGGAAGACTTTGTTTCCGAGCGGATGCGGGTGGAGTTGTTTGGGATGCTGTGCAGACAGCCGCTGTTCGATGATATGACGAATCCCCTCAGTCTGCTTCGCAGCCCCGCTTTCGTTGATATGACGAATCCCCTCAGTCACCTGCGGTGACACGCTTTCGATATTGGCTTCGCCAACATCTGTCGCGCCCCGCATGCCTTCGGCACGCTCGGGCATCCCCTTGCTCTGCTCCTCCGGCGTTGCCTCCGGAGAAGACTTCGTCTCCAAGGGGAGCCTGCGTTTTCAGTCATTCGCGACTCTATCCGAAAAAGTCGCTACCCGTTCATGCGACGGACCCGCAGTCTCGCAGACTTTCGGCACGAATCTCCCTTGCTCGACTCCTCCGGCGTTGCCTCCGGAGAAGACTTCGTCTCCAAGGGGAGCCTGCGGTCC
>JAUNCT010000054.1 GCA_030526425.1 Clostridia bacterium | reverse complement strand
TAAAAAATTTTTCTGTTGTGAACGGGCGGTGTATGTTAAAGTATATATCATAGAAATCATTCATAGAACCAACAGAAATCCTCAATCATCCGAAATTCCGAAGGAAAGGTTTTCCGAAGAAACGAGATAAGTATCCTGCCCGTCGCTATCCATCCCATTCAACAAAAGAAACACGCGAAAGAAACAGCAACGAAACACGAAATCATTCGGAAAACAAAGGAAAAACGATATCATTTCGGTATAGGTTTCTGCAGTGCGGAAGCAAAGTCGTATTCAGTGAGAAATTACAAATTGACACGCTTTCCGGGCTGTGCTATAAAAAGATTGTGCACATCTGAAATCTTTTTGATTCCACAACTCAAGAAACAACAACGCAGAACAAATTCCAAAAAGGAGCAACGAACATGAAGAAACTGGTAGCAATGATGACCGCTGCAACGCTCGTCCTTTCCATGGGCGCTTCGGCACTCGCACAGGCAGTCAACTTCGAAGGCATGACCGTTGACGAGATCAACGCGAAGGCCAAGGAAGACGGACACCTCGAAACCGTCGGCATGCCCGATGACTGGGCGAACTGGGCGGACAGCTGGAAGGGCATCACCGAGAAACTCGGCATCACCCATTACGACACCGACATGACCTCGGCGGAAGAGCTTGCGATCATGGCTGCCGAAGGTACCGACGGTACCAAAGACCTCGGCGACGTCGGCATCAACTTCCTCTCGCAGGCGACCGAGCAGGGTCTGCTGCAGGGCTACAAGGTTTCCACTTGGGATTCCATCCCCTCCTGGGCGAAGGATCCCGAAGGTCGTTGGTATATTTCTTACACCGGCACGATGTCCTTCTGCGTCAACAAGACGCTGGCGAACGGCGTCGTTCCCGGCACCTGGCAGGAACTGATGGACAGCGGTCTCCGCGTTTCCGTCGGTAACGTCACCGCGGGTGCTGCAAGCCAGGCTGCGGTCCTGTGCGCGGCATACGCCATGGGCGGCGACATGACCAATGTCCAGCCCGGTATCGACTACTTCGTCAAGCTCGCAGAGCAGGGCAGACTCGATCCCGGCGACACCACCTCCGCACGTATGGAAAACGGCGAAATGGTCGTTTGCGCATCCCTCTACGATTTCTCGACCCTCCCGCTGAGAGACCGCATCAACGCGTCCGACTCGGGCTATGAGATCGTCGTCACCATCCCGCAGGATGGCGCCATCACCACCGGTTACGGTCAGATCTTCAACGTCAATGCACCGCATCCCTACGCTGCGGCAGCCGCGCTCGAATATCTTCTCAGCGACGCAGGTCAGATCGACCGCGCGAACGGCTACGCCCGTCCGATCCGCACCGATGTGGAACTGCCCGCCGAAGTCCAGGCGAAGGTCCTCGACAACGCGCTGTATGAGAACACCATCCCGGTGGAAGACGTCGAGCTCTTCAAGACCGCATGCGCTCAGATCGCTCAGATGTGGGAAGAGGAAGTCGTACCGCTCATGTACTGATGACGGCTGAATGCCGGCTGACAACCGGAAACAGCTCTTCGGAGCTGTTTCCGATTTTTTTTGACAGAGGTTCCGAATTATGAAAAACAAAGTGATTTTTGTCCTTGTCGATGCATTGGGTTTCGATGTGGCGACCAAGCATTTCGGTCTGATGGAGCATCTGACCGAAGCGAAAAAGTGCGCAAAGTATAAAATGAAGGGCGAATTGCCTTCGATCTCCCGTCCGATGTACGAAACGCTCATGACCGGTCTGCCAGTATGGAAGCACGGCATCCTCTCGAACGAGATCGTCAGACCGAGTGCGTTCGAAAACCTGTTCTCCATCACCAAGGCGGCGGGGAAGGTCAATGCAGTCGCCGGATACATGTGGATGCTCGAACTGTACGGAGCGATCGGGCGCAGATTCGATCTTTCGAAGGACCGCTTCTGCCTGAACGGTTCCGGCGACATCATGCACGGTATCTTTTATCAGTCCGACTTTTACCGGGACGATCACTTGTTTTCGGATGCCGATTTTCTCATGGAATCGTATCAACCGGACTTTCTGCTCATCCATCCGATGGGCGTCGACGAATTCGGTCACATGCACGGATCCGATTCGAAGGAGTACTCGGCGTACGCCGCGATGAACTGCGACCTGATCGCGCAGCGCTTTACGCGTTGGACCGAGCTCGGATATCAGATCGTCGTCACGGGCGATCACGGGATGGATCCGCTGGGACTGCATGAAGGCAACGAGCCCATCCAGCGGGATGTCCCTTTGTACATCGTTTCCGACCGCGTGGAGGGGGGAGACTTCACCGCCGATCCGGGCGTAACCTCGCTCTGCTGCGCGCCGCTGACGCTTGAGCTTCTCGGACTGCCGCGCGGAAAAGACATGATCGAACCGAATATGATAAGGGGATTGCTCCGGTGAAAAAAATCACACTGAAAAATCTGATCCACACGATACCGACGTTTCCGTTCTTCATCCTCGCGGTCATGTATATGATCCTTCCGATGCTCAGCATCGTGGTGAACGGTTTTCTGGACCCTTCGACGCACGCCGTGAGCATGGCGAACTTCACCAAGATCTTCTCCAAAACGGTCTACGTCAAGTGCATCACGAACAGCCTCAAGCTGTCGTTCATCTCGACCTTCGTCGGTCTGGCGCTTTCGTTCCTCATCGCGCTTTGCCTGACGAATGTCGGCGCGAAAATGCGCACCTCCATCATGGCGATCCTTTCGATGACTTCGAATTTCGCGGGTCTTCCGTTGGCGTTCGCCTTTATCCTCATCGTCGGCAACACCGGTGTCTTCAAGGCTTTCCTGCAGACCTTCGACCTGCATTGGCTGGATGGCTTCAATTTGTATTCGTATGACGGGATCATGATGATCTTCATCTATTTCCAGATCCCTCTCGGTACGATGCTCCTGGTCCCCAGCTTCGATGCCATCCGCAAGGAATGGAAGGAAGCTGCCGTACTCATGCGCGCAAGCGATCTTCGCTTCTGGGCCGAGGTCGGCATACCGAACCTCATCCCCGGTATCTTCGGCACCTTCGGCATGCTGTTCGCAAACGCGCTCACGGCATATGCCACGGTATATGTTCTTGTGACCAACAACTTCCCCCTGCTGGCAACGAAAATCACATCCCTGTTCACGGGCGACGCCGTGCCGCAGAAAGAACTCGGCTCCGCGATGTCCATTATCATGATCGCCATCATGCTGCTGGTGATCGGCGCTTGCAACCTTCTCGTGAAACTGACTTACAAAGGCGGTGAGCAGAAATGAAGAAACGCCATATCCTGTCGTACGTTTTCCTCATCATCATGGCGGTCATCCTGATGCTGCCGATCGTCATCACCTGCATCGATTCGTTCGCGACCTCGTGGACGAAGATCCTGCCGAACGGCTGGACGCTTGATTATTACCGGCAAACGCTCGCGACCGAAACCTTCTGGCCGAGCGTCGCGCGCGGACTGATCATCAGTATCATCCCCGTCATTATCTCCGGTCTGTTCGTTATTCTCGCACTGTATTCCGCGATCATCTACTTCCCGTGGATCGACAAAGTCATGCAGACCATCTGTATGCTGCCGCACACGCTCAAGGGCGTTCTGCTCGCCATCGCGGTGTTGTCCCTTTATGTCGGCAAAGGTCCGGTCCTCTCGAACCGCATCGTTATGCTGACATTGGTCTACTGTGTTTCGATCCTGCCCTATGTGTATCAGGGCATCCGGAACAACCTGAATGCGATCAATGTCACGAACCTCATCGAGGCCGCCGAGATCCTCGGCGCGAGCAAATTCACCGCGTTCTTCAAAGTGGTCGTTCCGAACATGGTCAGCGGTCTTTTGATTTCCGCGCTGCTCAGTATGTCCGTGCTGTTCTCCGATTTTGCCATCGTCAAGATCCTCGCCGGCAGTAAATACATGACGGCACAGCAGCTGCTCTACAATTCCCGTCATCTGCCGCAGCAGCTCATCAGCGTCATCGTGCTGATCCTGTTTGCGATCGTTCTGGTGATCTCCATCATCTCGTTCGCACTGGAAAACAAGAGCAAAAAAGCGCGCATCGAAGTCAAGGAAGACTGAAGGAGGATTCGCATATGTCTTATATCCGTTTTGATAAAGTAAACAAGTTCTTCGGTACGAACCACGTGCTGAAAGACATTTCCATTGAAATCGAAGAAGGTCAGCTCGTTACCTTCCTCGGACCCTCCGGCTGCGGCAAATCCACGCTGCTCCGTTGTCTGTCGGGTCTCGAACAGGCCAGCTCCGGTCGCATCTACCTCGGCGGCGAAGACATCACCGACCTTCCGCCGCAAAAGCGCGGCATCGGCCTGGTGTTCCAGCAGTACAGCCTGTTCCCGAATATGACCGTGGAAAAGAACATCGCGTTCGGTCTGCGCGTCGCCCGTATGAGCAAGCCGGAAATCGAAAAGAAGGTGGACCGGGTCCTCGAGATCGTCGGTCTCACCGAGAAGAAAAAGCACTATCCGCGCCAGCTTTCCGGCGGTCAGCAGCAGCGCGTCGCGCTTGCCCGTGCACTCGTCATGGAGCCGAAGGTTCTTCTTCTCGATGAACCGCTCAGCGCGATCGATGCATTGCTGCGCCGCAATCTGCAGATCGAGATCCGCCGTATCCAGCAGGAACTGAAGATCACCACGCTCTTCGTCACACACGACCAGGACGAGGCGATCGTCATGTCGGACCATATCTTCCTCTTCAACATGGGGCAGATCGAGCAGGCGGACAAAGCGATGGATCTTTACACCGGTCCGAAAACGCATTTCGCCGCAAAGTTCATCGGCAACTACAATATCCTTTCCAAGGAAGATTACCGCAAGCTGTTCGGCACGGAAGCGGCGAAAAACGGTGTGGCGATCCGCCCCGAAGTGATCAAGGTGTCCACCGAGCCGCAACAGGGCGACGGCTACACGTTCACGGGCGTCGTCCGCAACTTCATCCCGCACGGTAACATCATACGTTACGGCGTCGAGGTGAACGGCGTGATGCTCAACGTCGACAAGCTGCACGACGACGTTATGCTGCCTTGCAACGGTTCGAACGTGTATCTTCATATCAAGCGAGAGAACGTGCTCGATATCGACTGAGGAGGAAAATCCATGAGAGACGGATATCCGAGACCGCAATTCGAACGCGCGGAATACCGCAGCTTGAACGGCGAATGGAATTATTCCTTGCCGGACGGCGAATGCGGCAAGATCGTCGTCCCCTATGTCTGCCAGAGCAAGGCGAGCGGTATCGGCAAACCGTTGCCCGGGGGAGAGATCACCTGCGAGCGTACGTTTTCCGTGCCCGAAAGCTGGTCCGGGAACCGCATCGTGCTGCACTTCGGTGCCGTCGATTACCGGGCGGATGTCTATGTCAACGGCAAGCATGCCGTTTCTCATGGGGGCGGTCAAAGTCCGTTCTCGGCGGATATCACCGATCTGCTGCATGCTTCCGGCGAGCAATCGCTCCGCGTCGAGATCTCCGACGATCCTTATGAGCAGCGCATCCCGCGCGGCAAACAGTATTGGAAAGATGCGGGTGACTGGATCTTCTACACGCCCTCGACCGGGATCTGGCAGGAAGTCTGGATGGAGCCCGTTCCGGTGAACGCTCTGCAGCTGCTGCGCATGACCGCAGATACCGACCGCGGGTGCGTCCGCATCGAAGCGGAAGTCGGGCGCAAGTGCAAACTGCCGTGCAAAGTGACGTTTTTCGTCACGCGTGAAGGCGAGCCCATCGCGGATGCTGCCGTCACGATGCGCACACGGCGCACTTCGGTGGAGCTCGAACTCTTCCACGGTGATGTCAAGGCGGGTACGCATTTCGACAACGGTCTTTGCTGGAGCCCCGAAAACCCGGTCCTGTTCGGTCTGACTGCCGAGCTCGATGCGGGCGCGGGCGTCTGCGACCGTGTGGAGTCCTACTTCGGCATGCGCAAACTCAGTTGCGTGAACGGAAAGCTCTACCTGAACAACCATCCGTACGAACAGCGTTTGGTACTGGATCAGGGCTACTGGCCGGACGGGCTCCTCACACCCCCGGGTCCCGATGCTTTCCGCACGGATATCGAAAAGGCGAAGCAGCTTGGTTTCAACGGCTGCCGCAAGCACGAAAAGGCAGAAGATCCCCGTTTTCTTTACTGGGCAGATAAGCTCGGTTTTCTCGTCTGGGGTGCGACGAGCAGTTTCTATTCCTACGATGAGACCGCAGCCGACTGCCATCTCGCGGAATGGAAGGCTCTTCTGCAGCGCGATTACAACCATCCGAGCATCGTCTGTTGGGATATGCTGAACGAAAGCTGGGGCGTCCCGGCGATCCGCGGTGACAAACGCCAACAGGCGTACGCCGATGCGCTGTATGCCTTGGCGCACGCGATGGACGGGACCCGTCCCGTCATCTCCAACGACGGCTGGGAAATGACCCATACCGATATCTGCGCTCTGCACAGCTATCAGCACGGCGGCAACAAAGACCATGCGAAACGCGCACGTTTTGCCGAAACCCTGAAGGACCTCGGCACGCTGAGCGCATCCGCGCTGCTCGAGCACCATGAAGCCTTCGCGGAAGGATACGCATACGCCGGGCAACCGGTGTTCTTGAGCGAATTCGGCGGCACATCGTTCGACTTCGGCGGCGGCTGGGGATATCAGGCGATCCATACCGAAGAAGAATTCCTCGAAGATTACGACAAGCTGATCGGAATCATTGCCGACAGCGGGCTGTTCTGCGGCTATTGCTACACCCAGCTGACCGATGTCGAGCAGGAAAAGAACGGCTTGATGGATGCGGACAGGAATTTCAAAGTCGATCCCGAAAAATTCCGTGCGCTCATGGAAAAACATCCGTGCATCGTCCGAAAATGAAACCGGAAAGTCTCTCGCAAGAGAGGCTTTTCAATGTCCGCCGTGCTTGCTTGAAACAGCGGCGGATTTATGCGACAATCGTAATGTCAAGCAAGTCGGAACAGACACCCAAAGGAGGAACACAACCGTGAAATCAGACCGCCAGGCGGAGATGAAGCGTCTGTTTTTCGAACGCAAGAAACTGAGCTGTGAGGAGTTGCGTTCATTGTTCGGCATTTCCATCGAAACCGTCCGGCGGGATCTCGATCATCTCGAACGCGCCGGTGTGATCCGCCGTGTTTACGGCGGCGCCGTCCTCGTGGACGATCACGGAAAATCAGATGAAATGCCTCCTTGGAAGGCGCGCTCGGTGCGCAACCGCGAATTGAAACGGGCGATCGCCGAGGAGGTCGTCCGCCATATCCCCGATGGTTCGACCATCGTCATGGATTCCGGTACACAGGCGTTCGAAATCGCAAAGCAACTGGTTTGCTGCAAGGATCTGACCGTGCTCACAAACGACATGCGCATCGCCGCAGAGGTTTCCGCACAAACGAACCACAAGGTCTTTTTCATCGGCGGTTCGGTCAAACGCGGGGAAATGTTCACCACGGGAGTCTTGGCAACGAGCTTCCTCGAATGGTTTTCGCATATCGACATCGCTGTCATGAGTACCGATGGGTTTTCCGTTGAGAAGGGGATGCTCGATCACGATCCCGAAATGGGCAACCTCAAAACGCTGATGATAGGGAAAGCGGGCAAGCTGATCCTTGCGATGGACAGCAGCAAGTTTTCGGTCAATGCGTTTTTCCGCGTTTGTCGCGCCGGTCGCGTCGATCTGTTGATCACGGATTCGGCTGCCCCGCAGGAAGTACTGCAAACGCTCACACAGGCCGGGGTGCGTACGGTGCGCGTTCCCGGGGACAAAATCGAATAACAACAAAACAGCAGAATGCGCGAAGCACTTGCACTTGTCAAGAAAAAGTAGACAGTAAAAAAGCTCAATCGATAAAGCCCAATT
>JAUNCT010000053.1 GCA_030526425.1 Clostridia bacterium | reverse complement strand
ACGGACAAGACTTCGTCTTGGCGGACAGCTCCCCTTGCACTTCAAGTGGAGCCTATCTGTCTTGCTTTTTGAGTGGGAATAAGAAACTGACGATTCGAGTGACTTCAGCGCCGCGAGAACAGCGCAGAACGGAGGCTCCACTTGGGGAAGCAAGGGGATGCCCGAGCGTGCCGAAGGCATGCGGGGCGCGGCAGTCGTTAAGCAAATGCGTGCATTTGCGCAGTCTGCGCTTCAGCGCAGACGGTAGGAAGCGACAGATGTTGCTTGCAACATCGAAAGCGTGGTGTTGCGCAGCACACCACGAAAGCGGGGCAAGCGAAGCAGACTGAGGGGATTCGACCGCTGACGCTCAAGTTGCGTTGAGGATGATGGTGCGTGCCCCGATGTTATTCGGCAAGTCTGTTACTCCCGTGGCACTCCTTCCGTCACGGCACATTTCATGTGCCGCGCCACCTCTCCGCTCTCGCTACCTAACGCATTTGCACGCAAATGCTTACCGCCTCAATGAAGGAGGCTTTTGGTCGTGGGCGCGGGTAACGGATTCCCTTGTCGGAAACGTTAAATCCGGTGATACAACAAAGCGATCCGGCAAGAAATCCCCTTGCCGGATCCGCCGCGGTTCCATGTCCCCCCACGCAAAACGGCGCCCCGTCTTATGGACGAAGCGCCGTGGTGTTCCTTACAACTTGCTCGAGTATATCATAACTCTCGGGCGCATGTGAAATCAAGTGAAATTGTGTGAAAATGTGTGAAAGAAAATGAGAAAATCATGAGAAAACGGAAATTATTTTTGAGAAAGTTTTCTCACGTGTGAAGGGAGGATAACGGCGCGGCGAACAAGAGGCGAACGAGAGCCGAACGGGCGGCGAACGGCGCGGAAACGAGGGCGGGAGAGGATATCTGCGTTCGCCGACCGTTATTTTTCGAAACGGACTCCGTTCACGACGACGGCGACCACGTCGTTCACATCCGCGATGCGGTTCAGCATCAGCGTCGTTTCCGTGAGCTCGTTGTTCGTTACCTCAAACAGGCAATTCAGGGTGGTGTCGTCCTTCACCGTGTATTCGCTGCCGTCCCGGAAGATGAGCTTCAGCTCTCTCACATAGCTGCCCAAAGCCGGCTGACCGTGGTCCACCCGAACGGAGAAGGGGGACAGTGCAACGGCGTTGTCACCGAAAGCAGCCGACGGGAGGACGGAGTTCTTCTTCAGACCGATCACGACGGAGTCCCCGCTGTCCTTGCCGTTGCCGCGCAACGCCGCTTCCGGGTCTTCCGTTGCGGCAAAGAAGCTCAGCCTCAGCTCCAAGCGGTCGTTCGTTTTATCCGTGTTGCGGTAGAAATAGGTCGCGCAAAGGGTCGTGTCGGTGCACTTTTCCCGGATGATATAGCTCTTGCCGTACAGGTTCGACACCAACAATTCTCCCTCCGGGAACCAAACCTCGCCGTCGGGCTGTACCGCATACTTCCGGATCCCGTTCGGATTTTCGATCGAATAGGTCAGAAAGCCGCACCGCGTACCGGCATCGTACAGGTTGGCATCCACCGTCAGGGTGTTTTCGCCGAAGGTGATGGACTTGCTGACCGCCTCCGCGTAGGGTGCCAGCGCACCCGCCGCGTTTTCATCTACTGGAACACGGTCGGCATGGTATTCGGCAGCCGGATCCCCTTGATTGTCGGGGACGGTCCACTGCACGTTGTCGGTACCCGTCCGGTTTCCGAACAGCGCACCGATCATCTGTACCGGGTCGTCGAACATCAAAAAGCCGACGGCCGCAACGGCAGTGACGGGTATCATCACGGCGATCAGAACCGCTGCGACAATTTTGGGAAACGCTTTGCGATGTCTTTTTTTGTTCCTATCGGTTTCCTCCGTGAAGGTCGTACGGGAGGATACCGTCATTTCGCTTCGTTCCAACCGGCTGCTTTCCACTCCGCCGATGGCGGCAAACAGATCTTCCGCGTTCATACCGTATAGCCCTCCCGAACCAAGTGTTTTTTGAGTTTTTCTCTCGTGCGCGACAGCGATTTCCGCACCGCATCCGGACGCATCGAATAGCGGGCGGCGATGGAATCCGTCGACTCCACGAAAAAGTATCTGCGAAGGAAGATGTTTTGTTCCCGCGGGCTTTGGGTATCCAGAAATGCCCGGATGGTAGCTGTCAGAGCTTTCAGGTCCAGCGAATCTTCGACCCTGCCGGGCGCCGCGATGCATTCCTCCAACTCTTCCAGAACCGCTTCCGTTTCCGTGCCGCCGCGTTTCTTGGCTGTGGCGGACCGCCGGCGGGTAAACGCCAGATTCCGCGCGATCTTGGCAAGGAACATTTTGAAAACGGTCGGGCGCTTCGGCGGTATCGCGTTCCAGGTATTCAGAAGCGTATCGTTGACGACTTCTTCCGAATTCTCCGGATCCCCCAGAATCGCATTTGCCACGGTGAAGCAGTAGCGACCGTATTTCAGATCGGTTTCCGCGATCGCCCGTTCATCCCGCGCAAAAAACAAATCAATGATCTTCGAATCTTCCATCGGTTCCTCCGCTTGTAAAAGGCCTTTCTGTTCCATAAGACGCAAACGCATCCGGAAATCGGACAGGAAAAACAAAAAAAATTTCGGAACATGATCGGGAGGGGCTTGCGGTGGGGCGTTCCCCGCCATCATTCCCCCCTCAATACCCCGCGACGCTGACCTCGCCGGAGGAGAGAGCTTCTTCGGTGCCGTCCTCATAGCGCACGGCGAGGCGGTAATCGGGCAGGATGGCGGTGGCGGCGGCATAGCGTTTTTCGGGCGGGGCGGCGGCGATGCGCACCGTTTTGCCGATGAGGAAGGACTTTTTGCGGTACTGCGCGAGGCAGGCTTCCTTTGCCTGTCCGCTGCCCGAAGCGAAGGCGCACAGCTCCCGCACGATCGCCGCGATGAGCGCCGTTTTCGCATCCTCCACGGGGGGCGCGCCCGCGCCGAACACGCTGCCCGCGGTCTTTTCCAGCTCCTTCGGGAAGCCCTCCGCCGGGGGGAAGAGGTTGACCCCGACGCCCACGACGACGTGCGGCGCCTCGCCCTCCTCGAGGGCGGAATGCGCCTCGGTGAGGATGCCCGCGACCTTGCGCCCGGAAAGGAAGATGTCGTTCACCCACTTGATCTCGGCGGTGTCGCGCCCCGCAAAAGCGACCGCGTCGACGGCGTCCGCAACGGCGACTGCCGCATACGCCGTGAAATCCGTGAGCCGCGCGCCCGCGGCGGGGTACCACAGCAGCGAAAGGTACACGCCCGTGTCCGCAGGAGAATGAAAGCTGCGCCCGCGCCGCCCGCGCCCCGCCGTTTGCCGCCCCGCGAGGAAGAGACAGGGCTTGCCCGCGCCGTGCGCCCGCGCGTATTGCTCCGCCGCGTCGTTCGTGGAGCCGACCTCCGCCTCGTAGATCACGGGGATGTCGATGCCGTGCTTTTTGAGCTCCGCCTGCACGCGTGCCGCATCCAGCGCGCCCGGGTCCTGCTTCAGGCGGTAGCCGCGGTTCGTCACCGCGTCGATGGCGTAGCCCTCCTCACGCAGGGTCTTGATCGCCTTCCACACCGCAGCGCGCGTGACGTACGCCGCCTGCGCGAGCTCTTCGCCCGAGAGATAGGCGCCCGCGTTTTCGGTGAGGAGCTTCAGAACGCTGTCCTTCGTTTTCATGTTTCCGCCTCCGATTGTCGACTTTTCGGGAAAGCCCGTTGACTTGCCGTTTTCTTGATTGTAAACTGTTCGGCGTTCATTGTAAACCGAAACGGAGGAAATCGACCCATGGAAACCAAGTCCGCCGCGAAGCGCGGCATGCAAACGAGAGACCTTGCCTTCGCCGCCCTGTGCGCGGCGCTCATCGCCGTGTGCTCGTGGATCCAGATCCCGGCGGCGGTGCCCTTCACACTGCAGACCTTCGGCGTGTTCCTTGCGGTGGGGCTGCTCGGCGGCAAGCTCGGCACGATCGCCGTGGTGGTGTATATCGCGCTGGGCGCGTTCGGTCTGCCCGTGTTCTCGGGCTTTGCGGGCGGTCTCGGCAAGCTTCTCGGACCGACGGGCGGCTACATCCTCGGCTTTCTCGCCTCCGCGCTCGTGATGTGGGCGGCGGAGCGGATGTTCGGCAAAAAGCTCCCCGTGCTCGCGGTCTCGATGGTCGTGGGTCTTCTCGTGTGCTACGCCTTCGGCACGGCGTGGTTCCTCGTCGTTTACGCCAACCTCGGCAAGGCGATGACCCTCGCCAAGGCGCTGTCGCTGTGCGTGGTGCCCTTCATCCTGCCCGACGCGCTGAAGATCGCCCTCGCGCTGTACCTCACCCGCGTGCTCCAAAAGCACCTGAAGGTGTGAGGGCGGCGGACTGCCCGGAATCGTGCCTTGCGGTATCCTTTTACCGCTTGCGTGAGACGGCTTTTTTCCGGCATGTGCGGAGGATTTCGGCGGACTGACCGAATACCCCGGAAACCGGGGCGCCTGCGCCGCTTGAGCGGATGATCCGGGCGTTGCGGGAGCGTTGCACCGCGCATGCCCGAACCGCGTGACCGCCGATCGTAAACCTGCTTTCTTCTTATTTCTTTCCCACCTTTGGGACCCCTTGCGTTCCCCCATCCGGAAGGGGTCCCGGACCGCGCCCGAACGGACGCGGTCTTTTTTGGTGCGCGCCGCATCCGGGGCGCGGTTGCAAACGGGCGGGGCGGAGGGTATGATAACGGCAAGAGCGCGCGTGCGCGGCAATTCGTTGGGTCCTGCGGACCGGGAAGGAACAGGAATGATCGTTTTTCACGATGTCGACAAGGAATACGGCTTTTTGAGCAACTGGTATCTTTCGGTGTTTCATGTGGACGGGCGGCGGTTCACCTCCGTCGAGCAATATCTGATGTGGCGCAAGGCGCTGCTGTTCGGCGACACGGCGCGGGCGGAGGCGATCCACGCGACGGACGACCCCGCCAAGATCAAGGAATTGGGGCGCAAGGTCAAGCCCTATGACGACCGGGTGTGGGACGGCTTCCGCCAGACGGTGCTGTACGAGGCGCTGCTCGCGAAGTTCCGCGACGACCCCAAGCTGCTGCGCGGTCTGCTCGCCACGGGGGACGAGGTGCTCGCCGAGGGCTCCCGCCACGACAAGGTGTTCGCCAACGGGCTGTACATGACCGACCCCGACCGCTTCGATATGCAAAAATGGCAGGGCAGGAACCTGCTCGGCTTCACGCTGATGGCGGTGCGCGAAAAGCTGCGCCCCGTGCCCGTGAAACGGGAGAGCATCCCCTTCGGCAAGCTCTGCGCGGCGGATGCGGAGGCGGGGGCGCTGTTCATGGTTGCCGTTCAGCGTTCGATGAGTGAGGACTACCAACGGCACATGATTCCGTATTATCTGCAGCACAGCTTGTCGGAGGACGATATCGGCAAAACGTTGACAGCCATTGACACACTGAAGGAGGAATTCGCCCGCCTCGACCGCGAACAGCCGCTGGTCCTCATCGGCGGCGAGATCGTGAAAGGGTTCTGAGGTTTCGGAAGGAAACCGCAACGCAACACGCGAAGGGAGGTTCGGACATGAGCGAAGCAACGGATTTTGTCATCCGCAACGGGGTGCTGGTGAAATACACCGGCGCGGGCGGTGAGGTCGTCATCCCCGAAGGGGTGACGGCCATCGGGAGAAAGGCGTTCGAAGAACGCGAAGACCTGACGGGGGTGACCATCCCCGAAGGCGTGACGAAGATCGGTTATGAGGCATTTTACAATTGCGGGGGTCTCAAGTATGTGACGATCCCCGAAACCGTGACGATGTTCGGAAAAGAGGCATTCTATGGGTGCAAGTCGCTGACCGAGGTAACGATTCCGAAGGGCGTGACGGAGATCGCCGGTTTTCTGTTTGCGGGATGTGAAAGCTTGACGAAAGCGTTCATCCCCGAAGGGGTGACGACGATCGGCACCGGTGCGTTCGGTGAATGTACGGAACTGAGGAGCATCACGATCCCCGGCAGCGTCCGGGAAATCGGCGTATCGGCGTTTTCCGATTGCCTCGCCCTTTCGCACGTGGTGATTCCGGACAGCGTGGAGAAGGTGGCAAACAATGCATTCCATATGTGTTGGAGGCTGAGGGACGCCGACGGGTTCATCGTTTTCCGCGGTGTTTTGCACGGTTACTGCGGCACTTCGGAAGAGGTCGACATCCCTGACGGAATCACAGAGATCGGTAACGACGCATTCGAGCTTTCCCGCAACATGGTGCGCGTGACGATCCCCGAAGGGGTCGCATCGATCGGCGGCGGTGCGTTCCGCAACTGCACCGCGCTGGAAAGCGTCACGATTCCAGAGAGTGTGACGAAGATCGGCGTCAGTGCGTTCTCGGGTTGCCGGCGCCTGCGGAATCTGGCGATACCGGACAGCGTGACGGAAATCGGCGGGGAGGCGTTCCGCGGATGCTTGGGGCTGGCGGACGCCAACGGTTATGTGATCGTGCGGGGCGTGTTGTACGACCATGTCGTGGAAGAGAAAACAGTGACCGTGCCGGAAGGCGTGACGGAAATCAGCTACCGTGCGTTTGCGGGGGAAAGCCAACCGGAGTCCGTCGTGCTGCCCGAAAGCGTGACGCGCATCGACTTCAACGCGTTTTTCAAATGCACGGGTCTGAGAAAGGTGTCGTTCCCCGCGGGATTGAAGGTCATTGACGTCGGGGCGTTTTGGTGCTGCGAAAGTCTCGGGAGCGCGGTGCTCCCCGAAGGGCTTGTGAAACTCGGCAACGCTGCGTTTGCTTCGTGCTGCGCCCTGAAGAGCGTGACGATCCCCGACAGTTTGACCGAAATCGGCGAGAACCCGTTCGGGTTCTGCCGCAGCCTGTGGCGCATCGGGATTTCGCCGGAGCATCCGGCACTGGCGTTCGAAAACGGCATGCTGTTCGACAAACGGACAAATCATTTGGTTGCGGCGTTGCAGACCTTCGCCGGGCTCGGTTTCGAGGTGCCCGAGGGCACTGTGAGCATCGGCAGGGACGCTTTCCGGGAATGCACCGACCTCCGCCGGGTCACGTTGCCCGAAAGCTTGGTGCGTATCGGCAACGGGGCGTTTTTCCGCTGTACCTGCTTGACGGAGCTGTTCGTGACCGACGGAGTGACCGAAATCGGGCAACAAAACTTCGCCGAATGCCCGAGGCTTACGGTCGTGACGCGGAACCCGCGCGTCGTCGATTATTGCGAAAGGAACGGGGTGCCGGTCAGGCGGGTGGAGTGAGGGGAAAGTGCTCAGATGTTATTCGGAGAGGCTGTTACTTGAGTGCCACTCCTTCCGTCACGCATTCGCTCGCCCCGCTTTCGCTGTTGCCTCCGGCAACAGCTGTCGCGCTCCGCATGCCTTCGGCACGCTTGGGCATCCCATTACACAAGGGAGCCCATGAATATCGCTTTTAAGCGGTGCGGCGTAACTTTCGAGTCAAGTAACTTACCGCAACGAGAATAACGCGGAACGGTGGCTCCACTTGAGGATGCAAGGGGAGCTCCGCCGGAGGCGGTGAGGGGATTCGACCGATGACGCGCAACAGACAGATGATATTCGATGGTTCGTGTTGCGGACACAATACCGAAAGGAGAATTGCCATGCTGCTCAAGCGCAACCCGGCATTGGTGAAAAACGCGAAGGCGATGCGGAAAGACCCGACGTCCGAAGAGCGGCGCCTGTGGTACGATTTTCTGCGCACCCACACACCGAAGTTCACACGGCAGAAGGTGCTCGGCAGATACATCGCCGATTTTTATTGTGCGGAGGCGAAGCTCGTCGTCGAGTTGGACGGTTCGCAGCATTTCGGGGAAGAAGCCCTGCGGTACGATGAAGAGCGTACGGCATTTCTTTCAAAATACGGCATTCGCGTGTTGCGCATCCCCAACAACGAGGTGCGGCGTGACTTCAACGCCGTTTGTGTGTATATCGATGCGGTGATCCATGGGGATGTTGAGATTTGAGCGTGAGAGACGAATCCCCTCAGTCACCTTCGGTGACAGCTCCCCTTGCACTTCAAGGGGAGCCTATCGATATCGCTTTTTGAGCGGGACGGAGTGATGAACTGGTAAGCTAAATTTGGACACGGAGGGGGTAAAAACTGTACAATGCAAAA
>JAUNCT010000052.1 GCA_030526425.1 Clostridia bacterium | reverse complement strand
AGTGACGGGTGAACCGAGTGACTCGGCGTGATACAAACAACTCAGAACGGTGCCGCCCTTGTGTAAAGGGAGGTGCCGAGCTTGCGAGGCGGAGGGATTGTCCGTTGATGTGCAAGTAGCATAGCGGTGGTGTTCGTGCCCCGATGTTATACGGCATATCCGCTGCTTGCGTGCCACTCCTTCCGTCACGCATTCGCTCGACACCTCTCCGCTCTCGCTGTTCGTGAACGAACAGCTGTCGCTTCCTGACGCCTTGCTTCGCAACGGCTTACCGCCTCTCCGAAGGAGGCTTTTGGCGTGGCATGCTCGTTGCGCTGTCCTTTGTTGCTTGCATTGGGGACGACAATCCCTCAGTCCGCATTCCGTTGGCGTTGCCAACGAACAAGACTGCGTCTTGGCGGACAGCTCCCTTTACACAAGGGAGCCCATGAATATCGCTTTTGAGCGGTGCGGAGGCACAAACGCGTTGCGCGGTATGCCGCAAAACCGAATCAACACAAAAACGGAGCCCGGTGGGGCTCCGTTTTCGCATCCGAAACAACAGTATCGGTTTGTTCGGTATTGACCGACCGCTCACTTCCTGAGGGAAGGGTGGTCGAGGTGGAGTTCCTGCGCGTCGGTGTGGAGGGGCAGGGGTGCGGGCGCGGGTGCGGCGCAGGGTTCCGCCGAAAGGACGGAGAAGCTCCACACGGCGGCGACCTCCGCAAGGGGGTCGGTGCGTTTCGCCGCAAGGTAATGCCGTGCGAAGGTTTTGCCCGTGATGTGGCAGCGCGCCGGGCGCAGCGAAAGGCGTTTGCCCGCAAGATACAGCGCGACCTCGTGCCCGAACCACATCGCGCGGGGGATGCCGCGCCCCGCCTCGGTGTGCTCGCTTGCGAGCGGCAGCTCGAAGCGATCGCCGTCTTCCGAAAGGCACAGCCCCGTGGGGCGGAAGGGGAATGTACCGCCGTTTTCGTCCGGCACGCAAAGCACGGCGGACGCGAGATCCGCATCGGTGAAGGACAGGTCGGGGGAAGCCGACGCTTCGGCTGCGCTTTGCAGACAAATCCCAACTCCTGCGGCTTTGCCTACGGAGAAGACTGCGTCTCCACCGCCTTCGGCACGCTCGAACTCCTCTTGCTCGACTTCTGAGGCGGCGCTTTGCAGACGAATCCCAACTCCTGCGGCTGCATTTTGCAGACGAATCCCCTCACCGCCTTCGGCGGAGCTCCCCTTGCACTTCAAGGGGAGCCTTTCTATATCAGCCGCAAACTCCGCGACCGTCACTTCGGAAAGCATCGTATCCGTTTCGGCACCGCACAGACCGCACGGCAAGGAAAGGTTTCCCGCTTCCGCGGAAGAAGTTCCGACGGCGACCCGTGCCGTTTCCGCACCGCAAGCGACATCCTCTGAAAGCCCCGTTTCGGCATCTTCCCCGCTCTCCAAAACATACCTTTCCCGAACCTGCTTCGCTTTCGCTTCGGCATCTTCGGGGATCCCCGCCGTTGCTTCCGCGCGGTCGAGGCGGCACAGGTCGCTGTCGGGGTGGTTGCCGCAGGTCTTGTAATCGTCGTCCGCCAAGGTCAGCCCGTAGGCGGCGCGGATGTCGTGCAGACCCTCACTGAGGTTCACATAATAATCGAGCGAGGGCATGGGTTGGAAGCCGAGGCGCGCCGCCTTGTGCGGGCGCCAGATGGTGCTGAGGAACACCACGCCGTGTTTCGCGAAGAAGTCGCAGGCCTCGAGGTTCGAGGCGAGTGCCGCCCCCTCCGATGGGAAGCCGCCGGGCTTGGCGAGCTCCGCCCCCGCGACCATCTGCGTGTACACGTTGCCCTTGCCGAAGACCTCCACCGCGTCGCAGGTGCGGCGCAGCCACTCCTCGTAGCCCACGTGCTTTTGCTTGCCGGGGCACAGGCTCCGGAAGAGCTCCTTGTCCCACACCTCGATGTTCGGGCAGTAGCTCGTGATCTTCGTTTCGTCGTACAGGCGGCGCAGCTGCCGCTTGGTGTAGGCGGGCGCCATCAGCTGGCTCGGAAAGCGCGATGTGAAATCCTCACCGATCGCCTGCCACACGCGGATGTACCGCTCCAGCTCGTTTTCGAAGGCGGGCGTGCCCGAAAAATCCGAACCGCCCGAAAGGTACAGCTCGCTGAAGCGCCCGGGCTCCTTCAGCGCCTCGCGCACGGTCTCTTGAATGTCTTGGATGACGACGGGACCCGCCGCCCCGCCGCCCGTGAAAAAGGCGCAGAAGCCGCAGCGGTCGCCGCCGCGCCAGAAATCGCAGCCGCGGTACGCGGTGAGGATGAGCTTTTGCGCACGCACATCCGCCAGCGAAGCCATGGGCGTGCCCTTGGTGGTGCGCTTGCCGAAGAACGCGGGGCGGGGCACGAAATCCACCGCGCAGAGCGTTTTGTCCCCTTCGAGAAGGGGGAAGGTGTCGGTCTTTGCATCGTAGCCGATGACGTACGGGTCGGCATACGCCTCGCCGTAGTTGATGTACACGAAGGTGCCGTCCGCCAACAGCACGGGACCCGGCATGGCGTACTGCGCCGTGCGTCCCGAAAAGCCGATGTCGAAGGGCTCCGCCTCGCCGAAGCGGTATTCATCCGCCTGCAGGCGCCGGAGCGCCGCCTCCGAAAGCACCGCGCCGTGCAGCACCATGCTGAGCTTGAGCAGCACATAGGGCGAAAAGCCCGGGTGCGCCGCCGAGAGCCTTGCGAGCTCTTCGCATTTGGGGTAACGCGTCATTGGAACACTCCTTTACAAGAGGAACAGCCCCGCGAGGACCGCCCCGTTCAGACCGAAGAGAAACACGAAGTCCCGCGCGCGGAGCGGCACGCGGAAGGCGCAGGCGCGGGGCTTGCCCGCCTCGAACCCGCGGGATTCCATCGCCATGGCGAGGTTTTCGCTGCGCTCCAGCGCGTGCACGAGCATGGGGAAGAGGCGCTTTGTCGAGAAGGGACCCGCCTTCACCCCGCGCACCTTCAGCGCCGCGCCCACGGTGCCGTATTCGGACTGCACCACGGGGAAAAAGTGATACGCCGCGAGGATGCCGTAGGCGAACTTCGGCGGCAGGCGGAACTGCTGCATGAGGCTCATGATCAGCTCCATCGAATCCGTCGTGAAGGCGAACATCATGCCGAGCCCGCCGTAGGCGAGGATGCGGCTCGCGAGCTTGAGCCCGTTGGTGAAGTTGTTCGCATTGAGGATGCGCTGGTCGGTCATGGTCAAAACGGTGATCGCATCCGCCTCGTTGCCGCGCCCGTGCAACAGCCCCGTCATGAAGGTGCCCGCCGCCGCGATGAAGAAGGGGATCATCGCGAGGAAGAACTTCTTTTTGTTCACGCCCGTGGTCGTGAGCGTGAGCACGAAGCCCAGCGCCGTGACCACAAGGTTCAGGCGGATGTTGTAGGTGAAGCTCAGCAGCAGCGACGCGATGATGAGCGTGAGCAGCTTGTACCCCGCGTTCAAAGACCGCATGAAGGTCATACGCACGCCCTCCTTTCCGCGATGTAGGCGTCGAACGCCTTGGGCGACAGCGGCGTGAGCCTGCCCGCTTCCATCAACAGCACTTGGTTCGCCGTCGCCTTGGCAAGCGCAAGGTCGTGCGTGGCGATCACCGCCGTGAGCCCGGCTGCGACGCGGCGGGAGATGAGCTCCAGAATGAACCGGGTGGAGCGCTCGTCCTGCGCGTAGGTCGGTTCGTCCATCAAAAGGATCGGGCGGTCGCCCGCAAGCATCGCGAGCATGGCGAGGCGCCGCTGCTGCCCCTGCGAGAGCGCATACGGCGAGACCTTGCGGTAGCCGAGCATTTGGAATTCCTCGAGCCACGCTTCGGCGCGTTGTTTCAGCCCGTCGGGCGTTTCCTTCGGGTAGAGCACCTTGAGGGTGGTGGTGACCTCCTCTTCGACGGTGAGCGTGAGGAACTGGAAGCGCGGGTTTTGAAACACCAGCCCCACGCGCCCCGCGGCTTCGATCGTGCCCTTGGTCTTGCCCGCGCCCGCCAGCGCGGTGAGCAGGGTGGATTTGCCCGCGCCGTTTTCGCCGACGATCGCCGTGACCGTGCCCTCCTTCAGGGTGAGATCCACCCCCGTGAGGAAGGGCGTTTTGCCGTGATAGACGCTGAGCCCCTCGGTTTTGAGCGAGACCTTCGCATCCGCCTTTTCTTCCGCCGGGTGCACGCCGTTCAGCCAATCGTCCCCCGTGAAGAGACCGCGCGCGGCGAACTCCTCCCTGCGGGTGTCGAGCTCCTCCGGGCGGATGCACAGGGGCGCGCCCTCCTTTTCCAAAATGAGCACACGGCTCATGAAGCCGCGCCAGTGATCGGGGCGGTGGTCGACGACGAGCAGCGTGAGCCCGCGGCGGTTCAGCTCCTTCAGGGTCTCCGCAACGCGCATGCACGAGGCGGGGTCGAGGTTCGCAAAGGGTTCGTCGAGAATGAGCAGCTTCGCCTCTGTGGCGAGCGCCGTCGCCAAAGCGAGCTTCTGCTTCGTGCCGCCCGACAGGGTGTGGATGGGGCGGCTGCGCACATCCTCCAAGCCCACCAGCGCCAAAAGCTCATCCACCCGCTTCGAAAGGTCGCCTTGATAGTTGATGTTTTCGAGCGCGAAGAGGATCTCGTTCTCGGCACGGTCCATGCAGAACTGGTTGTCGGGGTTTTGAAACAGCACCGACACCGCGCCGGAGCGTTCCGCCGCGCCGTAGCTTGCGAGCGGGCGCCCGAGCAGCGTGACCTCACCCTCCATCACGCCCGTATAAGAGGGATACAGCCCCGCAAGACAGTATGCGAGGCTGCTTTTGCCGCAGCCCGAGGGACCCATCAACAGGACGGTCTCCCCCGGGTACACGGCGAGATCCAGGTTGCGGAACACGGGGTCCTGCTTTTTTCCGTAGCGGAAGGAAAGCCCCGTGCAGGAAAGGAGCGGCTCAGTCATCGGTGCGGCCGATCGCGTAACCCTTCATGAGACCGGTCTTCGCGAGACCGTCGCCCATCGCCTTCGAGATCACGCCCGCGAACAGCAGCGAGGAGATCGCACGTACGATGAAGTACACGACGATGAGACCGATGGAGAACTTGCCGTAGCCGGAGCGGATGAAGCTCCAAACGAAGCTCAGCACGCAGCACGCGAAGGACGCGAGGTACACGGTCTTCGCATCGTACTTTTGATACTTGCCCGCGGCGAAGACGAGCTCCGCGCCGATGCCCTGCACGAAGCCGGTGACGATGACCATGGGCCCGTACATGTTGCCGAGCAGCACCTCGATGAGCGCCGCGAGGATCTCCGCGATGAGCGCCGCGCCCGGACGGCGGATGATGTAGCCCGCGAGCGTCGCCGCCATGAACCAAACGCCGAAGATGATCTCGGTGCCGAGGTTCGCAAAGCCCATCGGCGTGAAGACCGCGCTCAGCGGCGCGATGAGCCAAACGGCGCCGAGGTAGATGACGCCGAACACCACGCACAGCATGGCGGTGAAGATGATCTCATTCAGTTTCCAGGAGTATTTCTTTTCCATGTTCGTTTCCTTTCTTGATTCCGTTGGTTGGTTTGTTTATTCCGCCGTCGGGCTGTTGACCGAAAGCGTGAAATGCATGATGTAGTGGCTGACGGCGCCGTCCATTTCGGTGCAGACCTTTTCGAAGAAGCGGAACAGATCCTGCACGTCGCCCGAGAGGCGCGTCGCATAATGGATGGTGGTGGGTTCGAGCCCTTCGGCCTCCGCCAGACGCCAGATCTTCGCGATGTGGTCGATGTAATCGGGCGTGCCCATGGGGTACAGCGCGATCTTGCACTTCACGGGGAAGTGCGCTTCGCCCGCGGTCGCTTTGTTCGGGGCTTCGCCGTCGTAATCCAAAACCGAGTCGCCCGAAACGTCGCCCGGGCAGCCCTTGGAGAACTGACCCTCGAGCGCCATGTGCACGCCGTCATGATAGGCGTTCACGAACAGGGCGCGCACGGCATCCACCACATAGGGGAGCTTGCCGCGGTACACGGTGGAGAGCGCGTCGGATTCGGACCACACGCGGGTGGTGTCGGTTTTTTCGAGCGCGCCGAGGATGATCGGCACGAAGTTGTCCGTCATGGGGTAGAGGGAGAACCTGCAGCCGGAGATGGGCAGGTCGGTACCGCGTCCGGACCAGGGCAGGTCTTCGCGCGCGCAGCCGCAGCAGCATTGGGACATGTGGGTGTACTTCCTTTCCTTGGTTTCGCAACAAAAAAAGCGGGATGTCCGGAAAGACATCCCGCCGATCTTCTGTGGTTGATTCCCGCGGCGTCCGCGGGCGATCGGGTCAAGAATTGCTTCCCTACGACGGTATTGACCGTATCAGGTTCGCGGGGTCAGGTTTTACCTTCTCAACTCCGAAGAGTCCCCCCAGAATTCCTTCTGTATGCGATTTTTTACTGTAGTTGATTATTGCACCCCGCGCGCCGTTTGTCAACGGAAAGTCGGGGCGGATGAGGGAAGGGCACACGTGGGGCGGGTGTGTGCCGAAGAGCCTTCGAATCGTATCGGATGGTGCGTCGGTTTTCGGACTTTCCCTTATTTTGACCACGATTTTAAGGGAAAAAGGGAAAAATAAGGGAAAAGTAAGGGCAACAGACCTTATTTTGGGTGTGATTTTAAGGGAAAAGCGGGTGGAGTAAGGAAAAGCGGGAAGGGTGAATTTCGCCATTTGCCCGCCTGCGTGGTAGAATAAGAACACAGCACAACGAAGGAGGACCCCATGCCCGGATACGACAGGAGATGTATGGAGACCGTGGAGGCGCGGGTCGACGCCATCCGCGAACAGGCGCTCGCGGCGCTGAAGGAGGAGTTTCCCGACCTTGGGTACGTGGTGGACCCGCACCCCTTGGCGGATTATTTTGCGGGGCAGGTCGACAAGCCCGGCGCCGTGTATGCGCAGTTCGTACTGCCCGGCGGAAAGACCGAGGCGGAGCTCGTCGCCGAGATCGCGGAAAACACCCGCAGATACCTTGCGGAACACAGGCGGTGAACGCCGCAACGCGGGGGAAAAGCTCCCCCGCTTTTTTGTCCTTCGGGGGACCCGCCGCGGGTTGGCGCACCGCCCCAAAAGGAAGTATAATAGTATACATACGAATGAAAACGGCAGCCGCACACGCGGAAGAACGGAGGAACGGATGACGGCAACGGCGGGGAAGGAACGGAAGGGCGCGCGCAACGGCAGCATCGAGCTGCTGCGCTTTCTGACGGCGGTCGGCGTGGCGGGGGTGCACTTCACCCAAGCGTACCGACCCGGTACGGGGCGTTTCGAATGCATCACGGTGATGATGGAGTTTTTCTTCATGCTCACGGGCTTTTTCATGATGAAGAGCATCCTCGCGGAAACGCCCGAACGACCGGGACTCCCGGCGTGCGACGCGGTGCTGTACTCCTTCCGCAAGGGGAAGGCGCTGTTTCTGCCGTATATCGTTGCGGTTCTGCTGTGTTTCGTCGTGCGGCAGGCGACGAGCGCGGAGTTCACGTGGGCGAAGTGCTTTGGGGAGCTCTTCCACTTCAAGTGGGAATACCTCATGCTGCACCTGGCGGGCTTCACGCCCGACCCGAAGTTCGGCGTGGATTACCTGATGGGACCGGGTTGGTTCCTTTCGGCGATGCTCATCGCGCTGGTGCCGGCGTATTACCTTGCGAAAAAGCACCGGGAAAACTACGCGGGCGTGATCGCTCCGCTTTCCGCCATGGGCATCTACTTTTATATCATGCAGAACTACGGTACGCTGGATGTCGGCAACCAGCTCGCCGGCGTTGCGATGCTCGGTACGTTGCGTGCCTTCGCGGGCATCTCCGTGGGCGCTTTCTGCTGCCAAATCGCGGGCTGGGTGAAACGGAGCGGGCTCAAAGAACGGAGCCGCGCCTGGGATATCGCGAACGTTTTGAGCTGGGGCGCGGTCGCCCTGCTGCCCGTGCTGGATTACAAGTGGTTCCCCCGCCCGGACGTGCTGTTCTGGGTTTTGCCGCTGGGCTTTCTCATCCTTTCCGCCGATCTCGGGCGCGGCGTCGTCAGCAATGCGATCGCGCGGCGTTCGGGCAAGGGCGTTGCAACGCTCGGCAAGCTCAGCATGTACCTGTATCTGTTCCACGCCCCGCTCATGCTCGCATGGCGCGCCGTGGTGCCGCCCGTGCACCTGTGGATCAACGGCATCGCCTACATCGCGGTCTCGGTGCTGCTCGGCGCCGGGATGATGGTTTTGCACGGCAGGCTCACCGCCCGCAAAGCGGCGCGGGAGAGGGCGACCGGCGTTTGATATGGAATGACATTGAAAAAGCATCCCGCGGGGTGCTTTTTTCGTGCGGGGGATGTGGGAAAA